>CALVMP010000028.1 GCA_944346655.1 uncultured Clostridia bacterium | reverse complement strand
TGATGAGGGCGGCGCGACTTATCCTGCAAAGATGAGGTTTGCCCGTTGAAACGAGAACGCCAGCGATATACCGAGGCGCGGGATACATTAAAACGGCGAACCGCGGCGGGAACGCCGAAATTAAAAGAATAGGTGACAACAGATTGACGGAAACGGGCGATTTGTGATATAGTTTTCATGAGTAACAGTTCTCTTTTTGGGGTTTGTTTTTTGTGGTGATTAAACTATATCACAAAATCAGAACTTGTTACTCTTTTTTATGCTCTCTATCTCACATCTATTGTAATCATACACGCGCCCGCCCCTGTTTTTTATTTTGCGTATTGACTTTATCCTTTCGGTGTGGTACAATTTTTAATGAGTAAACTATACCAGAGAGCGGGAATAATATGACATTGGGGGCGGCATTTGCCGTCTGCGTGCATGTTCAATTTTCAGAGAGTGTTGTAAATGATAAACCGGTCAGCCCTGTTCAGCGATGAAACAGAAGAATTCAAATATCCCTATGCGCCCAAGCCGGGCGATACCGTAACCATAAAATTAAGAACGCTTAAAAACGACGTTTTAAAGGTCTATGCCTGCTTCGGCGGGCGCCGGCGCGAGATGGTAAAGACGGGGGCGGACAAAAGCGAAACCTTCGACTTTTATACTTATGAGTTCGTCTGCCCCGACGTTCCCGAAGTCAGCTATTATTTTCAGATATCCGACGGGGACGACCTCGTGTACTATAACCGCATGGGACCCGTCACGAACAACCAGGAGGAGTACAACTTCTCGTTCATCCCCGGCTTCGACGTGCCCGACTGGGCTAAGGGCAGGGTGTTCTACCAGATTTACACCGACAGATTCTTAAACGGCAATCCCGCCAACGACGTAACCGACAACGAGTATTACTACACGGGCGGTCATGTAAAAAAGATAGACGACTGGAACGCCGTTCCCTCCAACCTCGACGTAAACAACTTTTACGGCGGCGATCTGCAGGGGGTGGAACAGAAGATAGGCTATTTTAAAACGCTGGGCGTCGAGGGCATCTATTTCAATCCGCTGTTCGTTTCGCCCTCCAACCATAAATATGACACACAGGACTACGACTACATCGACCCGCACCTTGCAGTAATCGAGGACGACGGCGGGCGCCCGATGGAGAACTGGGAAAAGCACAACGGCTTTGCTTCCCGCTACATCACCCGCGTCATATCAAAGACCAACCTTGAAAAGAGCAACGCCTACTTTGCGGAGCTCATAAAAAAGTTTCACGAAAACGAAATCGCCGTTATTTTGGACGGCGTGTTCAACCACTGCGGCTCCTTCAACAAATGGATGGACAGGGAGGGCATATACCTCAACAAACCGGGGTACGAAAAGGGCGCCTACCAGTCGGTGCGCAGTCCCTACAGGAAGTATTTTGCCTTCACCCGCAATGCCACCCACGCCAAGTACGAAGGCTGGTGGGGCTTCGACACGCTGCCTAAACTCAACTACGAAAAGAGCGAAGAGCTGACCGAGAGCATCTTAAAGGTGGGCGAACGCTGGGTTTCGGCTCCATACAACGCCGACGGCTGGCGGCTGGACGTTGCGGCGGACCTCGGTCACAGCGCGGCATTCAACCACAGATTCTGGAAGGATTTTTCTTCCCGGGTCAAGGCGGCAAACCCCTCCGCATTCATCTTTGCGGAGCACTACGGCGACGCCTCCGCGTGGCTCAACGGGCAGGAGTGGGACTCGGTAATGAACTACGACGCCTTCATGGAGCCCGTCACGTGGTTTTTAACTGGCATGGAAAAGCATTCCGAATACTTCGACGGCACCAAGTACAACAACGGCACGGCGTTCATGTACAGCATGTCCGTAAGCATGGCGCGCTTTCCCAGACCCTCTCTCGACAGTGCTGTAAACCAGCTTTCCAATCACGACCATTCCAGGTTTCTGACGCGCACCAACCGCACCCCGGGCACGCTCAAGGCGAACGGTGGCGCTGCGGCGGGCGATGGCGTCGACAAGCGCGTTATGAAGCTTGCCGTGCTCATTCAGATGACGTGGCCCGGCAGCCCCACGCTCTATTACGGCGACGAAGTCGGGCAGGTCGGCTGGACGGACCCCGACTGCCGCAGAACATACCCCTGGGGCAACGAGGACTGGAACCTTTTCGACGCCCACCGCGACCTCATCTCCCTGCACAAGAGAATCAGCTGTTTAAGGCTGGGCTCGTGGAAGGCTCTCGACGCGGGCAACGGCTATATCGCCTACGGCAGATTCGATAAAAACGACTGCGCCGTCGTCGTCATAAACAATCACGACAAGGAAATAACTCTCTCCGTGCCCGTGTGGGAAATTGGCGTTACGTGGACGGACAGACTGGGGCTCTACTACTGCGTGGGGTTTGACAGTTACATGCCCGAAACAATGCTCGAGGTAAAGTTCGGCAGGGCGACTGTTACCCTTCCCGCAAAGAGCGGCTGCGTGTACGGCAAGAGTTTTAAATAGAAAATACGGCGGTTCGACGCCGCATATATACGGACCAATTAAAATTTTAATCTCTCCGCGGAGCCATTAAAGCCGCGGACATAACGGGGGAAATTATGCAAAAAAAATTCTTCGGCGAGCTCGACAGGTACCTCTTCCATCACGGCACGCACTACGAGCTGTACAACAAGATGGGCGCACATATACGCGAGATAGACGGCGTGCGCGGCGTTCACTTTGTGCTTTGGGCGCCCTCAGCCCGCGCGGTGTGCGTCGTGTCGGACGGCAACGGCTGGACGCCCTGGCGCGACGTAATGGAAAAGGTCGACGACTGTATATGGGAACTCTTCGTGCCCGGCATGTGCGAGGGGGTAAAGTACAAGTACCTCATAGTCCGCGCCGACGGCAGCGAAGTCTACAAGATAGACCCCTACGAGTTCGGCTCGGAAAAGAGGCCCGCCAACGCCTCCGTCGTCACCAATCTTGAAAGTTACGAGTGGGGCGACGGCGAGTACATGAAGGCTAAAAAGGGCGAAAACTACCTCGAAAAGCCCATGGCTGTGTACGAGGTGCACCTCGGCTCGTGGAAAAAGGATTTGGAGAAGTGGTGGGACGAGGACAAGTTCCTCGACTACCGCCGCCTCGCGCACGAACTCGCCGAGTACATGGAATATATGGGCTATACGCATATAGAGGTAATGGGCATATGCGAATATCCCTTCGACCCCTCGTGGGGGTACCAGGTGACGGGCTACTTCTGCCCGACCGCCCGCTACGGCTCCCCGCAGGACTTCATGTACTTTGTCGACTATATGCACCAACACGGCTTCGGCGTAATACTCGACTGGGTGCCCGCCCACTTCCCCAAGGACGATTTCGGGCTGGCGAACTTCGACGGCACTCCCCTGTATGAATACGCCGACCCCCTCCGCGCTGAATACCCCGAGTGGGGCACCAAGGCGTTCGATCTGGGCAAACCCGAAGTTTCCAACTTTTTAATAGCTTCCGCCTTCTTCTGGGTGGACAAGTACCATATAGACGCCCTCCGCGCCGACGCGGTCGCGGCAATGCTGTACAACTCCTTCGGCAGGAGCGAGTGGCGCCCCAACAGGGACGGCGGCAACTTAAACTATGAGTCGTTCGAGTTCTTCAAGCACCTCAACTCCCAGCTCAGGACGCGCACCGACGCCTTTATAATCGCCGAAGATTCCTCCATAATCGAGGGTATAACCGCCCCCGTCGCCAAGGGCGGGCTGGGCTTCGGCTTAAAGTGGAACATGGGCTGGATGAACGACACCCTGCGCTATGTAAAAAAGGACCCCGTCTACAGAAAGTACCACCACTGGCTGATGACGCACACGTTTGAGTATATCTTCCTCGAGCACTATATCCTTGTCCTCTCGCACGACGAGGTTGTGTACGGCAAGGGCAGTATGTGGCGCAAAATGCCGGGCGACAACATGGCAAAGTTCGGCTCGCTCAAGTGCTACTACACCATGATGATGGGTCACCCCGGCAAAAAACTGCTGTTCATGGGTCAGGACTTCGCGCAGGAGAACGAGTGGAATTTCCGCGCCTCGCTCGACTGGCACCTCTGCGACGACCCCGGGCACCGCGACGTAATGGACTGCTACCGCGCCCTCTTAAAGCTTTATAAGGAGCGCCCCGTCCTGCACAATGATACGTCCTCCGCCTCGTTCGAGTGGATTGAAAGCGGCGACGTCTCCCGCTCTATATTCTCCTTCATAAGGCGCAACCCCTGGAACTATAACGACGGACTTATATTTGTAGTCAACATGACCCCCGTCGACTATCATGATTTCGGCGTGGGAGCTCCCGTCGACGGCTCATATAAGCGGGTGTTCTCGACCTATCCCGAGGGCGACGAGTTCATCGTCGAGGCAAAAGAGGAGCTGTGCAACGGCAGACCCTACAAGCTTACATTCGACCTCCGTCCGTTCGAAGCCATCGTGCTCGAAATCCCCTATCACGAGAGCACGGAGGAGGAGAAGAAGGAGGAAAAGCGGGTCAGAAACCGCGCAAAGAGGGAACATAAGCTGGTCAAAACGACCACTCACGGTCCGGAAGTCAATATTCCCGAAGAGCTTTTGCCCGAAAAGAAAAAGAGGGCATCAAAAACTAAAAACAAAAAATCATAACATAAAGCCGCAACGGAAACTTCCGTCGCGGCGAATTTTTTATTATTGGTTGGGGGATATATCGGGGGAAATATAATTATTTCAATAAATCGGCAAGGCTCTTCGAGTTCAAAAAATTCATAATCACTTCGTCCAGCTCCCGCCAGAGGGGGAGGGAAAGGCACTTGTCGGCGTTTTCGCAGGGGCGCTCGGGCGTCAGGCAGCTCACGGGCGCAAGCGAACCCTCTGCCGCCGTAATAATTTCGGCAACGGTGTAGTCCTCGGGTTTTCTCGTCAGCCTGTAGCCGCCGCTCTTGCCGCGGGAGGAGTGTATAAGTCCCTTCTGCGAAAGCTGGGAGACGGTCGATTCAAGGTATTTCTGCGATTCGTGCACTCGCTCGGCAATGTCTGTAAGCGATACGGGGTTGCCGTCGTCGTGCTGCGCAAGGTCAAGCATAACTTTAAGGGCGTTCCTGCCCTTGGTTGTGATCATCATAGTTTTTGTTAGGGAATAGAGATTAGTGATTAGGGAATAGAGATTAGTGATTAGAGAATAGGGGTTAGTGATTAGAGAATAGGGGGTAGTGATTAGGGGCAACGTGACGTTGCATCCGTGCTCCGCAAAATTGTCTGGTTACTTATAACCGAACTCGTCTTGCGGCGAACTGCTCCACCGCTGCATTATTGCGGTGAGTAATATTTATAATTTTTTACCACATCGGGCTTGCCCATCAGCCTCCGTAGGCTATCATTTTTTCAATGCACTTAACGGCGGAGGAGATAAGCTCTTCGCTCATTATAATTTCCTCGCCGCCCTCGCCCTTAAGGCAGTTGTACACGTCCGCAAGGGTGGTTATCTTCATGTTGTGGCAGACAAGGTCCTTTGAAAGCGCAAAAAACTTCTTCCCGGGGTGCTTAAGCTGCAGGTGGGTAACAATGGCGTTTTCGGTGCCGATTATAAATTCCTTTGCCTCCGACTGCGCGGCGTAGTCCATTATTCCCGTGGTGGAGCCCACATAGTCGGCGTGCTTCACCACGTCGGGGCGGCACTCGGGGTGAACAAGAAAGAGCGCCTGGGGGTGCGCCTTCTTCGCCGCAATAACTTCGCTCTCGTTTATCTTAGCGTGGGTGGGGCAGCCGCCCGAAAGCAGTTTGAAGTTCTTTTCGGGCACGCGCTCTTTAACGTATGTGCCGAGGTTTATGTCGGGTATGAACAGAATTTTCTTTTCTGGCATGGCGCGGCATATCTTTACCGCCGAGGAGGAGGTAACGCACACGTCGGCTATGGTCTTCAACTCTGCCGTCGTGTTCACGTACGCAACCACGGCGTAGTCGGGGTACTGCTCTTTAACCTGCGCAATCAATTCCCTGTCCATCTGTTCAGCCATGGGGCAGCCCGCCGAGGGATTGGAGAGCACCACCCTCTTTTGCGGGTTGAGCATCTTTACCATCTCTGCCATAAAGCGCACGCCGCACATTATAACGTTTTTGTTCTCCGTCGACTTCGCCTTTACGGCAAGCGCGTAGCTGTCCCCCGTAAAGTCGGCGACTTCGCATATGTCGGGCGACATGTAGCTGTGCGCCAGAATACAGGTGTCCGTCTCCTTTTTAAGGCTTATAATTTTATCCTGAAGTTCTCTTACAGTCATATACAACACTTATTCCTATTGGTATTGTAGGAATTATAACACATAAAATTGCGGCGGTCAACTGATTGAAAGGCGGGGCGGGACAGGGAATTTCAGGCAGGGTCATTGACAGGGTACCGCCCGCGTGATAAAATTTATTTGCAGTTCCCGTCAGCTTTTGCGCGGCAGAGTTGAGTTTATTATAGAGGAAAAACTATGCTTGAAATAAAAAATCTCACCAAAATATACCGCACCAAGGGCGGCGCAGAAGTCAGGGCGGTCGACGGCGTCTCCTTAAAGTTTGAAGAAAAGGGCATGGTCTTTCTGCTCGGCAAGTCGGGCAGCGGCAAGAGCACGCTCTTAAACTTATGCGGCGGGCTGGATATGCCCGACTCGGGCGAAATTATCATAAAAGGCAGGTCGAGCAGGGATTTTTCGCAGGCGGACTTCGACGGCTACCGCAACACCTTTGTCGGCTTTGTCTTTCAGGAGTACAACATTTTAAACGAGTTCTCCGTTGCCGACAACATAGCCGTTGCCCTCGAGCTTCAGGGCAGGGGCAGGGACAGGGCGGAAGTTGAACGCATTTTAAAGGAAGTGGATCTTGAAAACTTTGCCTCGCGCAAGCCCAATACCCTCTCGGGCGGGCAGAAACAGAGGGTTGCCATCGCCCGCGCCCTTGTAAAAAATCCACATATTATAATGGCTGACGAGCCCACGGGCGCACTCGATTCCGTAACCGGCAGGCAGGTTTTAGAGACTTTGAAAAAACTGTCCGCGGACAAACTCGTCATAGTCGTTTCGCACGACAGGGAGTTTGCCGAGGTCTACGGCGACAGAATAATAGAGCTCAGCGACGGTAAAGTTATCTCCGACGTCACAAAGGAAAGGGTTGCCCCCACCCCCGCGGGCGACAATCTGTCCTTTATCGGCGGCGACACCATAGCCGTAAAGAGCGGCGCCTCCCTCACCCCGGACGACGTTGAAAGGATAAATGAGTTTTTGCGCTCTTCCCCCAAAGACCTCATAATATCCTGCGGCGAACGCGAAATTTCCTCGTTTAAGAAGGCGGCGAGGATATCCGACGACGGCTCGCGCGAGCGCTTCCGCGAAACGCAAGAGGGGGACATCGAACAAAAGAAATATTCCGAAAAGGACAGCGCCTTCATCCGCTCCAGTCTTCCCCTGCGCCACGCCGTAAGGATAGGCGCAAGCAGTTTAAAGGTAAAACCGTTGAGGCTGTTCTTCACCATATTTCTCACCTTCATAGCCTTCACCTTCTTCGGGCTCTTTTCAACGCTCACCTTCTACGACCCCGTCGAAACGGCGGTGTCAACCTACATGGCGTCGGAATATTCCGCCCTTCCTGTGCAAAAGCTCTACACATATACCGTGATAAACTACTACAACGGCGAGGAGAACAACAGGTCGGATACCTACGCCGCCACCGACTTTACGCCCGAAGAATTTGCGGAGTACTCGGAAATTTACGGCGATAAAACGCTCGCCGTGTTCGATTACAACGCCGACTACTATTCCTCGGGCTTTGCCGTGTACAACGCGGGCAGGCTCGACTCGTCCTATTACACCGTGCGCCTGGACGGCTTCGCCCGTTTCAATGAAAACGCATGGTCGGGCTCGCTCGTCGCGGGCAGGCTCACGGGTCTTTCCGACGACGAAATAGTCATCTCGTCCTACCTCGCCGACGGCATACTCGAGGCGGGGCTGGAGGACGAAAACGGTGACGAAGTTACCCTCAGGGCGCGTGAGGATTTAGTCGGCAGACAGCTCGTGCTCGACACCAACTCGGGCGACAGGGTGTCCCTCACCGTCGCGGGCATATTCGGGCTCGACATGCCCCAAAGGTTCGACAGCTTAAGGGAGGGCAACGACGACTACACCTTGGTTTCCGACCTCAATGCCGAAATGTACTCCAACGCCTACCTCACAGCCCTTGTCGGCGAAGGTTTCTACGCCGCGCACGAGGAGAGCTTCCAAAGCAACATCTACCGCGCCGACTACGGCATGCGTGCGCCCGCAAGGGATATATATCTTGATATCGCCTCCGTCTACGGCTCGGCGTTCGACAGCCCCTTCGTCTACGGCATAAACAGCCTGCCCGTCTCCTCGGGCGACGACCCCGCACGGCTGTTCTTCGTTGACGGCAGGCAGGAACAGGCGCTCTCCGACGGCGAAGTCGTCGTCTCCGCAAGCATGTTTTCGCAGGTCCTTGTTCGCCTCGCCGAACTGCGTGCGGATGAAATGTATGCCGCTCTCGACGCGGAGTACCCCGGCGGCGGTCCCGAATACGATGCCGGCATGGAGGAAGCGGCGGCGTACCTCGAGGATATGTCCCGCTATATCGAAATGGCTGCGGGCGGCTACTACTACGACGAGGAGGCGGACGACTATGTAGAACCCCTCCAGTCGGAGGTGTACGAGGGCGCGCAGAAGATCGTCGACCTGCTCGCCCGGGCGGAGGAGGACGACCTCACTATCCCCGTAATCTTCGGCGACGGCACAGCTTTCAAGGAGCTCAAAGTCGTCGGGTTCTACTGCTATCCCATGACCAATTCCATCGAGGGCGTGTACCTCTCCGTCTCCGACTTTACGGAGCTGACCACCGCCTACCCGGGCGGCAGTCCCAACGTCTGGTCGAGCGAAATAATCACCTCATATATCCGCCCCGAGGGGGCTATATATTCCTCCATAATCGTGCCCTTCCCCGCGGGGCAGTCGGCTCTCCGTTCGCTTATATCCCTCGAGTACAACCCCGCCGCCGACAGCTCGTTTGTCAGGGTGACGACTTCGCTCTCCTTCCAGCTCAGGGGCATAAGCAGCGTAATCGATTTGCTCGGCACGGTGTTCCTGTGGATAGGCGTCGTCATGGCTGTGTTTGCCATGCTGCTGTTGTTTAACTTTATTTCGGTCTCCATATCGTACAAAAAGAGGGAGATAGGCATTTTAAGAGCGGTTGGCGCGAGGAGTGCCGATGTCTTCAAAATTTTCTACTCCGAATCCTTCATAATCGCCGCAATATGTTTCGTGCTCGCCATGATAGTCAGCTTTGTCGTCTGCGGCGTGCTCAACACAATCATTTCGCCCGTGCTGGGCGTCAACCTCTTCGTGTTCGGTCCGCTCTCGTGGCTGGTGATGCTGGCAATCGCCGTCGCAACTTCGGTCATTGCCACCTTCCTGCCCGTCTGGTCCATCGCAAAAAAGCGCCCTGTCGAAAGCATCCGCGCCCTCTGAAGGCGTCAGCCTTCAGAGGGTGCGGCGACAGCCGCAATCATAACGCCGCGAAGCGGCTCATAACGCTGCGTAAGCAACTCATAACTTTAAACTTTAACTCCTCTGCGGATAGTGCGGAGGAGTTGTTTTGCTAAATCTTTGCCATATATAAACCCTGATTGTTTTAAGGCGCTTATAATCACGCGCGAACACAGATATTTTTAATAATGTTGCATTAATTTTATTGACAAACGCGTAAATTCCTCCTATAATAAATCCATACTAAAAAGGTAGGAATTAAAAAGAGGAAATACAAATGGCAAAGACCATATATGTTGACAACGCCGCAACTACGGCGATGAGCGATATCGCGGTGGAGGCGATGAAGCCCTACCTTCAGGGCATATACGGCAACCCCTCGTCCCTGCACAGCGTAGGGCAGAGGGCAAAGGAGGAGCTCGAAAAGGCGAGGGAGACGGTTGCCGCCTGCCTCGGCGCACAGCCCCGCGAAATTTACTTCACCTCGGGCGGAAGCGAGGCGGACAACCAGGCTATCCGTTCGGCGGCTTACACGGGCGCGTTCAAGGGTAAAAAGCACATAATATCCACCAACTTCGAACACCACGCCGTGCTCCACACCTTAAAAAAGCTTGAGGACGAGGGATTCGAGGTAACATATCTCCCCGTCGACAAGAACGGGCTCATAACCCCCGCGCAGGTTGAAGAGGCTATCCGCCCCGACACGGCTCTCGTAACGGTAATGTACGCCAACAACGAGGTGGGCACCATTCTTCCCATAAGGGAAATAGGCGCCGTCTGCCGCGAAAGGAAGGTCACCTTCCACACCGACGCAGTTCAGGCGGTCGGGCACATTCCTGTCGACGTGGAGGAGGACAACATAGACATGCTCTCCCTCTCCGCGCACAAGTTCCACGGGCCCAAGGGCGTTGGCGTGCTCTACTGCAAAAAGAATATCCCCTTAAAGACTTTTATTGAGGGCGGCGCCCAGGAGAGGGGCAAGCGCGCGGGCACCGAAAATCTGCCCGGAATCTGCGCCATGGCTGCAGCATTGCAGGACGCCATTAACCATCTCTATGAAAACATGGCAAAGGAGGAACTGCTCCGCAACATATTGATAGACGGGCTTTCGAAAATTCCCCACTCCAAATTAAACGGCGACAGGATTAAAAGATTGCCGGGCAACGTAAACATGTGCTTCGAGGGCATAGAGGGCGAAAGCCTGTTGCTCCTTCTGGACTCCAAGGGCATATGTGCATCCTCGGGTTCCGCCTGCACTTCGGGCTCGCTCGACCCTTCGCACGTGCTTTTGGCTTTAGGGCTCCCCCACGAGGTTGCCCACGGCTCGCTCCGTCTCTCGCTCTGCCCCGAAAACACCGAGGAAGAGATGCGCTATATCGTCGGGGAAGTTCCCAAAATAGTCGAATACCTTCGCTCCATCTCCCCCGTATGGGAGGAATTGGAAAAGGGACAAAGAAAACATCTCATATAATTCAGACAGGAGAAATATAAAATGGCACTTTACAGCGAAAAGGTAATGGATCACTTCACCAACCCCCGCAATGTGGGCAAGCTCGACGACGCCGACGGTATAGGCGAGGTAGGCAACGCCCGCTGCGGCGACATAATGAAGATATACATCAAGGTAAAGGACGGCATAATCACCGACGTAAAGTTCAACACGTTCGGCTGCGGCAGCGCCATCGCTTCGTCCTCCATGGCTACCGAAATGATAAAGGGCAAGCCCATCTCCGAGGCGCTTACCCTCACCAACAAGGCGGTTGCAGAGGCTTTGGACGGTCTGCCCGCGCACAAAATGCACTGCTCGGTTTTGGCGGAAGAGGCGATCCGCGCGGCAATAAAGGACTATTACGACAAGAACGGAATTGCCTACGACCCCGCAGAGTTCCCCGAACCCGACGAGCACGAGTAAGCGCGGTATATGCGCCGCGGCAACCTTCGGGGCAATCCGCGCCCGCCGCGGCTTTCTTCATTTTAAATAAATTTACGGTTACCCCCGATATATGTTGGGGGCAACGCCATGTAAGGGAAAAATTATGCCCAAGGAACTTACCGATCTTCAAAAAATAGAGCGCTCTATAATCACCAAATTCCGCAAGGGCATATGGTCGCGCTTTTTGGAGGGCGTAAAAAAGTACAACCTCATCGAAGAGGGCGATAAAATCTGCGTGTGCGTTTCGGGCGGCAAGGATTCCATGCTGCTTGCAAAGTGCGTGCAGGAGCTGAAGCGCCACTCCGAAATAGCGTTCGACGCGCAATATATCGTAATGAACCCCGGCTACAACAGGGAAAACCTCGAACTCATTCAAAGCAATCTTGCAAGGCTGGGCATTCCCGCGGAAATTTACCCCTCGGATATATTCGACGTAAACGATTTAATCGGCGGCGAACACCCCTGCTATCTGTGCGCGAGAATGCGCCGCGGCTTTTTATACGCCCGCGCAAGGGAGCTCGGCTGTAACAAGATAGCCCTGGGGCATCACAAGTCGGACGTCATCGAAACCACCCTCATGTCCATGCTCTTCGGCGGACAGATTCAGGGCATGATGCCTAAGATAAGGTCAACGAACTTTGCGGGCATGCAGCTCATCCGCCCCCTGTACTGCGTTTTAGAGGACGACATAATCCACTGGCAGCAGTACAACAACCTCCGCTTCATCGCCTGCGCATGCAAGCTCACCGAAGGGCTTACGCCCGGCGAACAGGGTCAGTCTGCGCGGCAGGACGTAAAAAAACTCATAAAGGACTTCCGCTCGCGCAATCCCGACGTCGACGCGTCAATCTTCAAAGCTCTTCACAACGTTCAGCTCGACACCCTCCCCGCGTTCAAGTACAAGGGGGAGTACTTCGACTTCAACGCAAAGTACGCCCGCCCCTTAAAAATTTCCCTCGAAGAGGACTGATATAGATAAAAACTATAACAAAGCATAGGCGTAACGAAAGTTGCGCCTTTTTCTTTTTGGCAACAAAACAGTTGAAAGCGGGCTTTTTGTGTGGTACAATATAGCTATGAAAATTTCCGACATACTTAAGAGCAAGCGGGCGGTGCTCTCCTTCGAGGTCTTTCCGCCCAAAACGGGGGACGCCTTCGAAGGGGTCGTCGCCGCCGTCGACAAAATCGCCGCGCTCAGACCCGACTTCATGTCGGTCACGTACGGCGCGGGCGGGGGCACTTCGGAGTACTCCGCCGCCATTGCCGAGCACATGAAAAACGACCTCGGCATAACGCCCCTTGCCCACCTCTCGTGCATATCTTCGACGAGGGAGGATGTTCATGCCAAGCTTGAACGGCTCAAAAAATCGGGCATAGAAAATATCCTCGCCCTGCGCGGCGACATTCCTAAGGACTTTTCCGGCAACCTCGACTATAAGTACGCGAGCCAGCTCGTGGCAGAAATAAAGGAGGCGGGCGGCTTCTGCATAGGCGGCGCCTGCTATCCCGAGGGGCACCCCGAAAGCGACACCTTATTTTCGGACATTGAAAATCTTAAAATTAAGGTTGACGCGGGGTGCGACTTTTTAACCTCGCAGATGTTCTTCGACAACGACGCCTTCTATTCCTTCCTCTCTAAGGTCAGGGAGGCGGGCATATACATACCGGTAATCGCGGGCATAATGCCGGTTACGAACGCAAAGCAGATAAAGAGGATGATGGCTCTTTCGGGCAGTTCGCTCCCCACGCGCTTTAGGCGCATCGTCGACCGCTTCGGCGAAAATCCCGCCGCCATGACGCAGGCGGGAATAGCCTATGCCACCGAGCAGATTATCGACCTGTACGCCAACGGCATAACCGCCGTGCACGTGTACTCCATGAACAAGCCGCAGGTTGCGGCGGCGATACGGGCAAACCTTTCGGAGATTGTATGAAGGTTTTGAGCGGCAGCCTTGAAAAAATCGACAGGCGCGAAACTCTGCGCTACCTCGGCTGCAATCCCAATGCGGGCGCCCCCGAGGGGGTGGAGGAGGCGATAGAAGGTTGCGAGCGCGAGCTCCTTTCCGCCCAGTCCTTAAAGTGTGTGTACGATATCTTCCCCGTAATGAGGGAGGGGGGCACCCTCGACCTCGGCTTTGCAAAGACGGACAGCCGCGATTTGAAAAAGTATCTTGAAGGCTGCGGAAAGATAGTGCTCTTTGCCGCCACCGCGGGCGCGGGGGTGGACAGGGTGATAAGGCGGTATTCCTCCCTTTCGCCCGCCAAAGCCGCCATGTGCCAGGCGCTCGGCGCAGCCCTCGTAGAGGAGTGGTGCGACAGGGTGCACGCAATGTTTACTGCGGAGTACGGCGCAAACACCGCCCGCTTTTCGTGCGGGTTCGGCGACCTCCCCTTAACCCTCCAGCGCGATATTTTCGCCGCGCTCGACGTCACCCGCCGCATAGGCGTCACCCTCTCGGACGACTGTTTCATGACGCCTTCCAAATCTGTCACGGCTATAGTGGGAATAAAAGATGACATTTAAAGACAAGCTTAAAAATTCAATAGTGCTGTTAGACGGGGCAATGGGCACCATGTTGCAGCAAAGGGGGCTTCCCCTCGGCACACTCCCAGAGGAGTGGAACTTAACCCGCCCCGAAGTGATAGAAGATATCCACAGGCAGTATCTGCAATCGGGCGCAGACGTGATATATGCAAACACCTTCGGCGCCAACTTTTTAAAGTTCGGCGAAAGGGTAGAAGAGGTCGTCCGCGCGGGCATATCCATAGCCAAACGCGCCGCGGGGGGCTTTGAGCAAAGGTTTGTCGCCCTCGACATAGGTTCGCTCGGAAAACTTTTAAAGCCTTTGGGCAGCCTCGGGTTCGAGGAGGCGGTATATATCTTTAAACGCACCATATGTGCGGGCGTATCTGCGGGCGCCGACCTCATCGCGCTCGAGACCATGAACGATATCTACGAGCTCAAAGCCGCAATAGTCGCCGCAAAGGAGGTCTGTTCCCTGCCGGTAATTGCCACATTGGTGTTCGGCGAGGACGAAAAGACCATGACGGGCACCTCGCCCGAAGCCGCCGTAGCTCTTCTGGAGGGACTCGGCGTGGACGCCTTAGGCATAAATTGCTCCCTCGCCCCCGCGCAGATGGAGGGGGTGGTAAAGAGAATGTGCGCCGTCAGCTCCACGCCCGTAATCGCCAAGCCCAACGCGGGTCTGCCCGAAGAGAGGGAGGGCAAAACGGTGTACTCGCTCGGCGCCGAAGAGTTCGCCCGTGGCATTGCAAATCTTATCCGTGCCGGCGCGCGGGTTGTGGGCGGCTGTTGCGGCACAACGCCCGAATATATCTCAAAGATAAAGGCGGCAACGGCGGAGCTTTCTCCCGTACCTGTCGCGGATAAACACCTGACCGTCGTCAGCTCGTATACAAACGCCGTCACGTTCGGCGGAGCGCCCGTTTTAATCGGCGAAAGAATAAATCCCACGGGCAAGAAAAAGCTTAAGGAAGCGCTCCGCTCGGGCGATATCAACTATATTCTGAACGAAGCCCTGTCGCAGGCGGAAAAGGGCGCACACGTGCTCGACGTAAACGTCGGTCTGCCCGAACTCGACGAGGCAAAGGTTCTTTCGGACTGCGTTGGCGAAATACAGTCCGTCACCGATCTTCCGTTGCAGATAGACACCTCCTCGCCCACCGCCATGGAGGCGGCTATGCGCATTTACAACGGCAAACCGCTCGTCAATTCGGTAAACGGCAAAAGGGAGGTCATGGACGCCGTGTTTCCCCTCGTCAAAAAGTACGGCGGCTGCGTAATCGCCTTAACCCTCGACGAGGACGGCATTCCTCCTTCGGCTGAGGGGAGAATTGCCATTGCCGAAAAGATTATAAACGAGGCAAAAAAGTACGGCATAAAAAAGTGCGATTTAATTTTCGATACTCTCGCCATGGCTGTTTCGGCGGACGATAAAGCGGCGCTCGCCGCCGTCGAAGCTCTGCGTTATATAAGGCATACTCTGGGGTGTAACACCTCTTTGGGCGTTTCGAACATCTCCTTCGGGCTGCCCAACCGCGATTTTATAAACTCAACGTTTTTCGCCATGGCTCTCGCAAACGGGCTGTCCGCTGCGATAATCAACCCCAACTCGCAGGAGATGATAAAGACCTATAAGAGTTTCCTCGCCCTTACCGGGTACGACAGGGGCTGTCTGGGCTATATCGACTATGCCTCCTCGGTAACTTCCACCCTTTCGCAGAGCGCTTCAAAGGTTTCCCCCGCCGCCGCGGCGGAAGGGCTTCGCGGGGTAATAGTAAGGGGGTTAAAGGGCGCAGCCGCCGCTCAGGCAGAAGAACTTTTAAAGGATAACGCCCCCCTCGACGTAATAAACGGTCACATAATCCCCGCCCTCGACGAGGTGGGGCAAAAGTTTGAACACAAAACGCTCTTTCTGCCCCAGCTTTTAATGAGCGCCGAGGCGGCTTCGGCGGCTTTCGAGGTCATAAAGGGCAGGTTTTCGGGCGCCTCAAACGCCAAAAAACTCAAAGTCGTCGTGGCGACGGTCAGGGGCGACATTCACGACATAGGCAAAAATATCGTAAAGACCCTGCTCGAAAACTACGGTTTTGCCGTCACGGACCTCGGGCGGGACGTCCCGCCGGAAAGCGTTGTAGAAGCGGTTAAGCATACGGGAGCGAAGGTTGTCGGGCTGTCCGCGCTCATGACTACTACCGTCGCCTCCATGGCTCAGACCATCGAACTGCTCAGAAAAAACTGCCCGCACGTCAAGGTGGTTGCCGGCGGCGCCGTGATGAACGAAGAGTACGCAAAGGCAATCGGCGCGGACATATACTGCAAGGATGCCATGGCTACCGTAAGGTTCTGCGAAGAGTGCGAAAAAAATTTTTAACATGTTTTCGTCCCGTGCGACAGAGCGGAAATTTTTTAATGTTGACTTATTTGTAATAATGTTGTATAATTGAACTCGTACTATATTTGCGCGGCGCGTGCGCATGCGTTACGGAGCTATTTCTATGGATAAGCCTCGCGTTGTATTTCCATATACCGAAGCAGGGCTCGGTCATATAATGCCGATGAACAGCATAGCCGACGAGTTTGAAAGGCTGTACGGCGACAGGGTGGAAATTGTCCGCTCCAACTTCTTTACGGAAACGAACAACCCCGACCTGATAAAGTACGAAAAGCACCTTTCAAACAGCGTGGTAAACTACAACCGCAACCCCTTGATGGGATTCTTTGCCACATTCAACATGGATTTCTGGGGCACGACCATCTCCAGCTGGGGCGCCGTCGTGTACATTGAACCGGACGCCGCGGAGGCGGGCATCGCGCACATGACGGAGCTGAAGCCCGACCTTGTCGTGAGCACCCACTGGGCGACAAACTACTACGCCATGCACATGAAGGAGAGACCTTTAACCGCGCTCTACTGTCCCGACGTCAAAATCAATACGCTCTTTCGCTATAAGTGCGATCTTTCCCTCGTCTCCATGCCCATGGGCTACCGCAGGGCGCGGAGGATGCACTTTAAGAGATACAACGATAAAAACATAAAGCTCGTTCCCTTTTTAATCCGCAAGGAGGCGTTCGATATCCCCCTGGATAAAAGGGTCAACCGCAGGGCTATCGGTGTGGACGAGGATAAGTTCACCGTCGTTCTTGCCGACGGCGGCTACGGCATAGGCAAACTCAAGCCCATGACCGAGGAGCTTTTAAAAAGGGACCTGCCCATAAATTTAATTCCCGTCTGCGGCAGAAACGAGGAACTGTTCGAATATTTCAAAACCTTAAAGGCGGGCAAAAACACCACCTTTTTACCCTTCGGACTCGCCGACAACATATTGCAGATAATCGCTTCTGCCGACGTAACCTGCGGCAAGAGCGGCGCCTCCATGATGGCTGAACCCTGCTTTTTCGGCGTGCCGCAGATAATCACCCACTATGCCACCGACATAGAGCGGTGGATAGGCAAGTACTATATAAAGTCCGTCGGCAGTGCTATGAAGATATTCAACGTGCAAAAGGCATGCGACAAAATCGAACAGTTTTTAGCCGACCCGTCCTCTCTCGAACCCTACAGGCAGGCGGCTCAGTCCCAGCGCTCCAACTACGGTGCCGAAAAGTGCGCCCGCTATATCTTCGGGCTCCTGTGCAAAAAATTCCCTTTACTCAAAGACGGCACCGAACTCTATTAAAATTTACAAACTTTATTTAAACCTTTCTCCGTAGTTTTGCAGGGGAAGGTTTTGAGTTTTTATTGATAATTATATAGTAAGGAAAACCTTACTTAATTTATAGTCACTCCTTACCTAAAATTTCACAAAATCTTTATGTCGCCTCTCTTGCCTCAGTGGAGAATATATGGTAAAATAGAGGGGTCATGAAAAAACTTTTAACCCTTTCAGTCGCGGCGGCGGTTGCGCTTTCGTCGCTTGCAATATTTTCCTCCTGCGGAACGGCGGAGGTCGTCTATTCCCTCTCCGAGGACGGCACCCACTACATAGTTTCCGGCGTTTCGGGCAACAGGTATGCTTTAAAAAATTATGATATCCTTTCAACCTACGATGACGGTGAGCACGGCGAGCTGCCCGTAACAAGCATAGGGTATAATGCATTCATGGGCTGTACTTCTATGATTTCTGTCACTATCCCGGATAGTATAACTACTATCGAATACCAAGCATTTGCGTACTCGGGCATATTGGAAATCGAAATACCCGACAGTGTAACTTATATTGGAATGAATGCATTCTACGCGGCGGAAAACCTTCAAAATATTACCGTTCCGTATTCTGTAACAAGCTTGGGTCCCGGAGCATTCGCTTATTGCATACGGCTTAAAACTGTCAATATCGAGGCAAATATAGACTGCATTTATGCTTCGACATTCAGCGGCAGCTATGCAATTACCGAAGCCGACGTCTATACGGCTACTGCGTTGACAGATGTCTATCTTCCTGAAAGTCTGACGTCTATTCATCAAACGGCTTTTGACGGGCAATTGATGACGCAGCTAACGATACATTTTGCCGGCAGTTGCGATGAATGGTTAAATATTGATGTTTTCTATGCTGAAATTGAAGAAGCCGAGGAAGAGGATGAGGAGGATGAGACGGTCATAAAACATCTTACTCCTGAAGAAAGATTGGCGCACTTTAACGGATTTGCTATAGAATGCTCGGACGGGACATTGGTATATGAAAATGACTCGGTAAGCAGGGAGTAAAATCGGATTGCGGGATATTTTCGGTAAGTTTTCTGCTCTTCGGGCTTTACCATCTCCGACGCCGACCTCGTCTACTCGAACGGAGAAATTCAAATTAATTATAATAACTAACATAACCCTCACACCGAATTTGGTCATACGGTGTGAGTTATGTAAAAAGATTCAAAATCAGATGTCAGGGGGCGGTTTTTAAAAAAATCGATAATCAAAAATAAAGGAGCCCGTTTTGCGGACTCCTCTCTTTGTTCTTAAATTAAACTGCGTACTAAAATAACGGGAGTAAAAATTTACGCCCTTTCAACAGTCTTAAGGCAACGGGTGCAAACGTAATCGTTTACCACTTTGCCTTCCTTGTTGACATAGGAAACCTTCTGAACGTTTGCCTTAAAGGTCCTTCTCGTTCTTCTCTTGGAATGGCTTACGTTGTTGCCGGTTGTCTGACCCTTGCCGCATACGCTGCATACTCTCGACATATTATATACCTCCCTTTGTTTACGGATAGTTTTCAAAAATGGGTGTAAAATACAAGCCGTTCGCAAGAACAGCTATAATAATATAGCATGCCTTTTCAAAAAAATCAAACAAATTTACATGTAAAAAGATAAATTTTTAAATTTTATCGTCTAAAATTTCCTTCGCGTTCACCTAATTTGTATATTTTCTCCGTAAATACTTGCAAAAATAAAAAAAGTAGGTTACAATATTTTTACAGGTGGAAGTTTTTCACCTTTATTTGCGCGTTAAAAAATATCCGCGCCCAACAAGGATTTTATTCTATGTCAGTCAATACCAGCAACGTGTACGGCAAAATTTCCATATCCGACCTCGCCATAGCCAAGGTGGCGTCAAACGCCGCTTTAGAGTGTTACGGCATTGTCGAAATGGTCTCCCGCCGCTTCACGGACTCTCTTTCCGAACTTTTAAAAAAGCAACCGGGCGGCAAGGGCGTAAAGGTTGTAACCAACGGCGACAGGATTTTTATCGACGTCTACGTTATCATTAAATACGGGGTTTCCATAAACGCTGTTGCCGAAAGTTTAAAAGAGGGAATTAAATATAAGGTTGAAAAGTTTACCGGCATGATCGTGGACACGGTAAACGTCAACATCATAGGGGTTAAGCTGTAAAATATTCATTTTACGGTTTAATCCTTTTTTGCGGCTTAAAATTTAATGAGAGAACCGTGCCGCTTTTTTTATGTAATTTAAGGAGAAAAAATGTTAAAAACATTGAACAGCACCGACTTCAGAAAGATGATTTCCACCGGTGCCAGAATGCTTGAAATAAACAGGGCAAAGGTAGACGCCCTCAACGTATTCCCCGTCCCCGACGGCGATACGGGCACAAACATGTCGCTCACCCTTCAGTCTGCCGTAAAGGAGATGAACGCCTGTTCGTCCAACCGCTTCCAGGAAATCTGCGACGCCGTATCCAAGGGCGCCCTGCGCGGAGCAAGGGGCAACTCGGGCGTAATTTCCTCGCAGATTCTGCGCGGCATCTGCTCGGTTCTGCGCGACTGCTCGCAGACCTTCGATACAAAAACTTTTGCCAAGGCGCTCGAAGCGGGCACCAAGGTCGCTTACTCGGCCGTATCCATTCCCAAGGAGGGCACCATTTTGACCGTCGTACGCTTAATGAGCGAATCGGCGGGCAAACTTGCCTCCAAAAATAAGGACTTTGTCGACTTCTTCAAGGCGGTCATAGCCGTCGGCGACGAAGCCCTCGCCCAGACCCCCGAGCTGCTTCCCGTGTTAAAGAAGGCGGGCGTCGTCGACTCGGGCGGCGTAGGCTTAATGACCATAATGCGCGGCTTCCTCGCGGCGCTCACGGGCGAAGAGGTGGGGGGAGACATCCCCACCGAAGCTGCCGACTCTTCCAAAAAGGAACCCGAGTTCGGCGATAACTCAGATATTATAAATCTCGACCTCGGCGAAATTCAGTTTGCGTACTGCACCGAGTTCTTCATAATCCACTTAAAGCAGATGACCACCCTTGCCGACATCGACAGGCTAAAGGAAAAGCTCATGACGCTGGGCGACTCCGTAATCTGCATAGGCGATCTCGAGCTTGTAAAGGTTCACGTACACACCAACACCCCGGGTATTGCTCTCTCCTACGCCTTGGAGCTGGGCGAACTCGACAGAATTAAGATTGAAAACATGCTCGAAGAGAACCGCGAACTCAAGGCAAAGCTCGAGGCTGAAAAGAAGGAGATGGGCATGCTCGCCATCTGCGCGGGCGAAGGTCTTGCCGAAATTTTCAAGGACCTCACCGTAGACAGAGTAATAGAGGGCGGTCAGACCATGAACCCTTCCGCCTCCGACATAGCCGACGCCGTGCAGAAGATAAACGCCTCCAACGTGTTTGTTTTCCCCAACAACTCAAATATAATTCTTGCGGCGGAGCAGGCAAAGGCGCTCGTGACCAACCGCACTATTCACGTAATACCCACCAAAAACGTACCCCAGGGCTTTGCCGCGGCGCTCGTGTTCAATCCCGACGTGTCGGTGTCGGAAAATAAAGCCAACATGATTCACGCAATCGACGGCGTCGCCTCCGGTCAGGTCACCTACGCCGTGCGCAACACCACCATGAACGGCTTCAAGCTGCACGAGGGCGACATTATAGGTCTCGACGCCAAAAAGATTTTGGCAAAGGGCGACAACATTGAGGCGACCACCCTTCAGCTCATCAAAAAGATGAAGCGCGACGAGCACGAAATGATAACGCTGTACTACGGCGAAGGCGTTAGCGAGGAGGACTGCGAAGCTCTTGCCGCCAAGGTCTCGGAGGAATTCCCCGACTGCGACGTAGACTATCATTACGGCGGTCAGCCCGTGTATTATTACATGGTTTCGTTAGAGTAATTTTAAATATAATATCTTAACAAAAGGCGGGCACCCCTCGCCTTTTTGTGTTATTAACTGAGTATTGTAACGGCGTTTGGCAGGTGTCCTACACTTGAATGGCGGACGGAGTTAATGCGGCGGCAGCCGCAATTCATCGGGTCACTCTGCCACTATCTCCTATTCTCTAACCACTAATCCCTAATAAAATGGACCTCAAAAAGCTAAAGTTCGTCTCCGAAAAGCGGGAGAAGGACTTCAACAAACTTAATATCTTCTCGCA
>CALVMP010000027.1 GCA_944346655.1 uncultured Clostridia bacterium | reverse complement strand
ACAAACGTTTGTGTTAATATTCTAACCGCCTAAATATGACAAAATTGTACTAATTAAAAAATTTTTTCGCCTTTTTTATAAATTTTTCCTGTGCCGGAAGGGTTAAAGAGCGATGGCTGCGGGTCAACCTGTCCGCAAAGTGAGCAAGGGGGAGAACCTAATTTTTGTTTTTTCTTTTTAAAAAGTATTGTCAGGACTTAATTAATATGGTATAATCTAAAGGATAAAATAGCTTTAAGGAGGGAAAAATGCAGCCTAAATACAAAAGAGTACTCATAAAGCTCTCGGGCGAAGCTCTGGCGGGACCTGCCGGGCACGGGTTGGACGAAGAGGTGATCTCCCGCGTGGTCAACCAGATTGTGTGCGTGCACGACATGGGCGTGCAGATAGCGCTCGTTATCGGCGGCGGCAACTTCTGGCGGGGCAGGCAGGGCAAAAAGATGGACAGAACGACTGCCGACCACATGGGCATGCTGGCTACCGTTATGAATTCGCTCGCCATGATGGACGCCCTCGAACAGCGCGGCATACCCACCCGCGTTCAGACGGCTCTGATTATGACCTCGGTTGCAGAACCCTATATCCTCAGAAAGGCGCTCTCGCACTTTGAAAAGGGCAGGGTGGTTATAATGGCGTGCGGCACGGGCAATCCCTATTGCTCGACGGACACCGCAGCCGCGCAGAGGGCGTGCGAAATACAGGCGGACGTTTTAATGATGGCAAAGAATATTGACGCCATATACGATTCCGACCCCAAGCTCAACCCCAACGCAAAAAAGTACGACCATATCAACTATATGGATATAATCAAAAACGGCATAAAGGCGATGGATACCACAGCCGCAACCATGTGCATGGAAAACAATATCCCCGCGATAGCCTTCGGTCTGGACGAGGAAAACTCCATTGTCCGCGCCGTCTGCGGCGAAAAGCTGGGCACCCTTATCGACAATAATTAAGAGGTAATATTATGGAAAACGAAGAATTGGTAGAGGAAATTATTCTCACGCTCGACGACAAACTCTCAAAGACAATCTCCGTGCTCGAGGAGGACTTTTCAGCCATCCGCGCGGGCAGGGCGAATCCCCACATTCTCGATAAAGTCATGGTCGACTACTACGGCGCCATGACCCCCGTTTCGCAGACTTCCAACATCTCCGTGCAGGAGGGTCGGTGCCTCGTCATCTCCCCGTGGGACGTCTCCCTGTTAAAGGGCATCGAAAAGGCGATACAGCTTTCAAACATAGGCATAAATCCCACCAACGACGGCAAGGTCATACGCCTTGTGTTCCCCGAACTCACCGAGGAGCGCAGAAAGGATTTGTGCAAGCAGATAAAAAAGATGGGCGAGGACGCAAAAGTCGCCGAAAGAAATAACCGCCGCGAGGCAATGGATTCCCTCAAAAAGCTCAAAAACGACAAGACCCTCTCCGAGGACGAGTTCGCCTCCTATGAAAAGGACGTCGAAAAGATGGTCTCCGACGCCGTGGCAAAGATAGATAAAGTAGTCGCCGCAAAGGAAAAGGAAATCCTCACCATATAATGAAGGCTGACGGCTTGAAAATTCCCCGCCATGTGGCGGTAATAATGGACGGCAACGGGCGGTGGGCGAAAAAGCGCCTGCTTCCGCGCACGGCGGGTCACAGCAGGGGCATGAACGTCATGATTGACATGGCAAAAAAGGCGAGGGAGCTGGGCATAAAGTACCTTACGGTGTATGCTCTTTCCACCGAAAACCTTGCGCGGCCCAGGGAGGAGCTCGAAGGGCTGTATGACCTCGTGCGCAGGTACTTTGCAAAGAACGTAAAGGACCTGTATGCCGAAAACGCCGCCGTGAGGGTGATAGGCGATATAACCGCTCTGCCTGAAGACGTGCAGGCGCTCATAGAGGACGGGGTAAAAAATTCTCCCGCAAACCCCGATTTCTTTGTCATTTTAGCGCTCAACTACGGCGCCCGCGCCGAGATTACAAGGGCGGTTAATCAGGCTATATCTGCGGGTCAACCGGTAAAAGAGGGGGATGTCTCCTCCCTTCTGTATACCAAGGATTTTCCCGATCCCGACCTGATAATAAGGACGGGCGGAGAGCTCAGGCTTTCAAACTTTCTCTTGTGGCAGGCGGCATATGCCGAGCTGTATTTCACCGACGTGCTCTTCCCCGATTTCGGCGGCAGGGATTTTGAAAAGGCAATAAAAAGTTATTCTTCGCGCAACAGGCGGTTCGGCAAAATCTGACCGCCCGGAGAGCGCAAAAAAGGATTTAAATGGAAGAACAGACAACTACCGGGCAGGCGCCCCACAAGGAGAACATGAAGGCGCGTACGCTGACTGCCATAGTTTACGTCATCGTGCTCGCGGGGCTCATAACCTTAAAGGCGCTCGTGCCGGACTACGGTTCGATAGGCTTCGACGTGCTCTTCTGGGCAATTTCAATAATAGGCGCCTTTGAATTCATGCGGGCGATGAACTGCGTTTCAAAGGTGCAGTGGTGGTGCACGATGGTAACTTGTGCGCTCATCATTCCTACCTTCGTTGCAACCAAGATGATTTTAGAGGCAAAGGGCGACCCCATGTCGTGGCTGCCGCCCCTGCTCGTTTTAATGACGGTGTGCAGTCTGGGCGCAATGGTGACGGCAGCCATGCTCGTGTTCGACTTCGGCAAGAGCGATTTGAAGAGTACAATGGCTTCCCTGTTCTGCATACTCTATTGCGGCGTGCTCACGTCCGTAAGCGCCAACATCAACCACATGGACGTTTACTCGCTGCCCGCCATCACGCTGATGTTTTTAACGACTATCGCGGTGGATACATTTGCCCTCGTGTTCGGCAAGCTGTTCGGCAGATTTCTCCCCTATAAGCTTGCACCGCACACCAGCCCCAACAAGACGATTATCGGCTTTGTCGGCGGTATATTCGGGGGTATACTCGCGGCTGTGTTCGTGTGGGGGCTGGGCTGTCTCGTTCCCCAGTTCCGGATGACGCTCGACAGCCACATTCACCCCCTCGTGTCGCTCATTCTCATCTCCATACCCACGTCCGTGCTCGCGCAACTGGGCGATCTGTTTGAAAGCGCGATAAAGCGCGGCTGCGGCATAAAGGACATGGGCAAACTTCTTCCCGGTCACGGCGGCGTGCTCGACAGGTTCGACTCCATGCTCTTCGCCTCGGTCGCCATCGTCGTCTGCTTCATAATGGTAAGATAATTATTTAAAACAACACCAAAGCCCTGCGCCTGAAGCGCAGGGCGTTTGTATAAAGTAGTCATTAAAATAAAATTAACGGGTATAATATAAATGAAAAAGATTGCTGTCGTCGGCTGTACAGGCTCCATAGGCAGGCAGACCCTTTCGGTCGTGCGCCGCCATACCGAACTTTTTTCGGTCTGCTGTCTCATTGCGGGTTCCTCGGTTGAGGAGCTCAGGGCTCTGTCGCGCGAATTTTGCCCTTCGACCGCCGCGCTCGCAAACGGAAACCTTTCGGGAAGGGAGGGAAAAACTCTCTTCTTCGGCGGAAAGGAGGGCGCATATGCCGCGCTCGAGGAGAGCGGAGCCGATATCGTAGTCGTCGCCTGCGGAGGGTTTGCGGGGCTTAAGTATTCGCTGATAACCTTAAAAATGGGTGCGCGGCTGGCGCTTGCAAACAAGGAAACGCTGGTGTGCGGCGGCGAAATAGTCATGTCCCTCGGCGGCGAGATAGTGCCCGTCGACAGCGAGCACTCGGCAATATGGCAGTGCCTCAACTTTCAACGGCGGGCGCCCTTCAAAAACCTGATAATAACCGCCTCGGGCGGACCGTTCAGGGACAAAAATTTTGAAGAGCTCGAACACGTCACGCCCGCGCAGGCGCTCAATCACCCCACGTGGAAGATGGGCGCAAAGATAACTATAGACAGTGCAACTCTCCTCAACAAGGGTTACGAGGTGATAGAGGCGCACCACCTGTACGGCGCGGAATATGGCTCTATCAAGACGGTCATTCAGCCGCAGAGCATAGTGCACTCCATGGTCGAGTTCGAGGACGGGGCAATCCTGGCGCAGCTCTCCAACCCCACAATGGAGCTGCCCATTCAGCTCGCCTTAACCTATCCCGACCGCATGGACTGCGCGCTTAAGCCCGTCGACTGGACTCAGGCGCTCACTTTAAATTTTTTGCCGCTCGAAAGGAAAAAATATCCCATGTACGACCTCGCCCTCTCCTGCGGGGAGGCGGGCGGCATACTTCCCACGGTTTTAAACGCCGCGGGCGAAGCGGCAGTCGACGCATTTTTAAAGGGCGCGATCTCCTTTTGCGATATCTGGCGGGTGTGCCGCGAGGTGACGGAACATACCAAAAACGCTGCGGCTGAAAGCTTCGAACAGCTTTCGTCGGCGGATACTGCCGCGCGAACGGCGGCGCGCACTATAATTTCCAAGAGGTATAATGGCTGAAATTTTGCTTAGCTCAAACGTGTGGAACACCGTTTTGTCGGTGCTGCTCGCCATACTCATACTGCTCGTCATGATAACCGTGCACGAGTTCGGGCACTATGTCGCGGGCAGGGCGCTGGGCTTTAAAATAAACCAGTTTTCAATAGGCTTCGGTCCCGCCGTATTCAAACGCACGGGCAAAAAGAACGGCATACTGTTCGCCGTCCGCGCCTTTCCGCTGGGCGGTTACTGCGCCTTCGACGGCGAGGACGAAGAGGGTGAGAGCGAAAATTCCTTCAACAGGCAGCACCCGTTAAAGCGCATAGCCGTCCTCGTTGCGGGGGCGCTGTTTAACTATCTTCTCGCCGTGCTCATAATTATAATTTCCACTTTTGCCTTCGGGCAGATGGCTTATAAAATCAACGCTCCTGCCGCGGACGAGGCATATCCCGCGGCGTACAGCTTTTATGAAGGCGACGTGCTCCTCTCGCTCGACGGGCGGGACGTCTATCTTTCGGCGGACCTCGTCACCGCCCTCAACGGTAGGGAGGAGGGGGATATCGTCGTCGCCGAAGTTTCAAACGGCGGGCAGAGGTACACGCGCGAAATTATGCTCCGCGCCGACTGCGATTTTAAAAATACCTCGCAGATATCCCTTGCCCTTCACGCCCTCGGAGTGGGAACTTACGAGGCGGAGGACGGCAACAATTACTATGATATTTCCACCGTCAGCCAGAAGTTTAGCTTTTGGGAGAGCCTGGGCAGAAGCTTTATGTATTCCTTTAAAATAGCCGGCTCCATATTCACCGTTCTCGGTGAACTTTTAACGGGCAACCTCGGGCTTTCGGCGGTGGGCGGTCCCGTCACCACAATAAAGCTGACCAGCCAGATAGCCTCCCAAAGCGTGCAGAGCTTTTTGGAGATCGCGGCATATATAGGGGTCAACCTCGCAGTGTTCAATCTTTTGCCCATTCCCGCGCTCGACGGCAGCAAGGTGGTGTTCTGCTTAATCGAGTGGATTTTCAAAAAGCCCGTGCCGAGGAAGATAGAGGCAATAATTCACGTCATAGGCTTTGTTCTCATTCTTGCCTTTGCCGTCCTAGTCGATATCCTTCAATTCATATAAAAAATAAAAGCGGCGGAAGCCGCTTTTATTTTTTTATAATTATTGAGCGTCGGCAGGCGCGGGCTGGCTCTTGGGGAGCTCTTTTGCTCGCGCTTCCAGGGAGTACCTCTCCACCTGACGGGCAAAGTTTTTGGATGAGAGCAGCAGCACGCCAACGACGACCACTATTATAATTTCGGGGATAACGTACATGCTCTGATAGATGAGGCTGTAGAGGTAGGGGTTGTTCAAAGCCTCGATGCCGTAATCTGTCGCATATCCCGCACCGAACGAGCCGAACGCGAACGCGCCCGAGAAGAAGTGGGAGATAAACCTCAGCACGCCGCCTGTAACCGCGCCGAGGGTGAACTGCAACCTGATTTTTCCGTTGAACAGTTTAAATCCGCGCATGCAGCCCGTTACGCCTATCGCCGCAAAAGCCACGCCATAGTCGAGGAGGAACTGCGCGGGGTGCAGCAGCCAGGGGTCCTGTACTGCCTGCAAAATTCCGAGCACAAGCCCCGCGATAACGCCCTTGCGGCAGCCGAACATGTAGGAATACAGCATTACGGGCAGCATGGAGGCAAAGGTTATCGAACCTCCCATGGGCATTTCGAAGAACTTTATGTAGGAGAGAGCAAATGACATTGCAACGCATACCGCCGCGAACGCCATGGAGCGCGAGTCGAAGGGCTTCGAGTCCCTGTCCGAAAGGAGGGCGAGGGCGACAATAACGACTATCAGCGCAACGCAGGATACGTAAAGCCCCGCATTATTCACTTTGTCCGGCGAAACCCAGTTCCATTCGGGCGCGTCGCCGCTCTCATAGTAAACTATCATGCATACGAGCGCCGCAATTAAAGCCGCGCCTATCGTGCAGGCGGCGGCAATTCTGACGGGCTTCACGGGTTTTACGGCTATCGCCAGTCCGCCGAGTATGCACGCTATCGCAAGTACGAGCAGCGGATAGAAGGTAATTGCCACTATCTCGTCTTCCATAAACGAGCATACGGCAAATGTTATTATGCACGCAACCGAAAAAACCAAAGCCACTATAAGCGAAACTATGTTCACCTTGTGCTGGTAATCCTTTTTTACGGCAAGTTTGCACACGATAAACGCCACAATCAGCGCAATCGCCAGCCACAGCATTACCGTCGTGCAGAGGGTGGTGACGTCTTCAATCTCGGAGGGCACAAAAAAGTTTGTGATGTCCTCCCAGATAGAGGTCGCCAGTAAAGAATTGAACATAAAACCTCCTTTTACCGCCGTGAAAATAAAAATATCCCCGCGCAATGGCGCAGAGATACACGAATTCTACTCTTTTGTCATTTCGCTCAACCATTACGTTGCCGATTCAAAGGGTATAATCTCAGCCCGCCAAAAAAATTTGCGGGCACCCCCGACGGTAAATTTAATTTTGTTATAAAAATTATATTTTATTTTTTGTGCAAAGTCAATTGAAATTGCAGGGCTTTTATTATATAATGTCTATTGTATCAAACAAAAAGGGGAAAATATCATGCCGTACAATTTTTACGCCTTCATGGACAGAATGAAGTATATAAAAAGGTGGTCGCTGATGCGCTCCGTCAGGGAGGAAAATATAATGGAACACTCCCAGCAGGTGGCAATGCTTGCTCACGCCCTCGCCGTTATCACAAACAAAATATACGGCGGCAACGTCGACGAGGGTAAGTGTGTGCTCTACGCCGTCTACCACGAGTGCAGCGAGGTCATGACGGGCGATCTGCCCACACCCATAAAGTACTTCAACAATAATATCAAGGGCGCCTATAAGGATATCGAAGCCAAAGCGTGCAAAAAGCTTTTATCCATGCTGCCCCCCGAACTTGAAGAGGGACTCGAACCCTTCGTGCTCTCCGACATGCAGAACGAGGAATACAAAATTTTAAAAGCTGCCGACAGGCTTGCCGCCTACATAAAGTGCCTCGAAGAGCACCGCTGCGGCAACACCGAGTTCGAACAGGCAAAAAAGAGCATAGAGGACGATCTGCACTCCCGAAACATGCCTGCCGTCGAATACTTCATGGAGCACTTCATTCCCGCCTTTCTATTAACCCTCGACGAGCTCGAAGGCAACTTAAATTAAAAAAACGCCCTTGGGGGCGTTTTTTAATTTATTGGGTTATAAAGAGTACTCCGAGGGTGTTTCTGCCGCAGTGGCTGGTTATAATCGAGCCTGCCACAGTTTCGATAACCTCGTCAAACTCAAACATCTCCGCAACGCATTTTTTCGCGAGGTCAACCAGTTCTTTGTCGGCTGTGGAGTGGGTTATAAAGCACCTCGTCCTGTCGTAGCGGCGGTATTGGGCGCGGAGGTCGTTGATATAGGTTCTGATGCACCTCTCCATGCCGCCCATGTACTTTTTCTTGGCTACGAGCTGACCTTCGCCGTCCTCCTCGATGAGGGGATGGAGCTTTAAAACTTTGGCGCCCAGCATGGCTGCGAGCGAGCACCTTCCGCCCTTGTGCAGGTAGTTTAAATCGTCGGGCACAAAGGAGGTGTTTACTTTGGGCGCAAGTTCGTTTACTTTTTTTACAATCTCTTCAGCCGTCAGTCCCTCATTTTTTAAATCGCACGCCTTTAAAACGAGCAGTCCCTGCCCCGTCGAAAGCGCCTTGCTGTCGACAACGTACACCTTTCCCTTGAACGCTTTCGCCGCAATGCAGGCGGCGGAGTGGCTCGATGAAGCCTTCGAGGAAATGTTGAAGTGTATGAGCGCGTCGTATCCTTTAAGCTGCTCTTTGAAAAATGCGGAGTACTCGTCCGCAGAGCCCGCCGCCGTTTTGGGCAGCACGCCGTTTGCAGCCACATAGTCGAATATGTCCTGCGGAACAATGTCTATGCCGTCGCGGAAGGACTTTTCGCCCAGAATAACCTGAAGGGCAAAAACGCCTATGTCGTTTTCCTTAATCAGTCTTTCGCCAAGGTCGCATGTAGAATCGGAAGTAATTTTAATTTTCATTGCTTTCCCCTCAACAGTAGTCAACTGTATTATAATACGGATTGTAAAAAATTGCAAGTGAAATTTTTGTGACGGTCTCTATGAAAGCTGCTTCAATAAAAAACCAAACTAAGCTCTGTCGCTCGTTTGGTTTTATTTTTAATAGTATGTCGCGACGGTTTCCTCGGGCGGAAGGGGCTCGGCGCGTTCGATGCTTTCGGCTTTGAGTACGGGACCCTCGCCGCGGTATACGGCGTTGTACTCGTAGCCCACTTTTGCGGTCACCGTAAGCCAGTCCTTGGTCTTTACCCCCGCAATATGCCCGTTCGTCTTGAGGGCGAAGCCGTCGTAGGCTATGTCCGCCTCGCAGCAGGTCATAATGTATCTGCCGATGACTATATACCCTTCGGGCACCTTTTTGGAGACTGCCGCCATGCCCTTGAACTTTACCGTCTTTCCGATATATGCAGGGGTGTTTTCACTGAGGTCGCGGTAAAAGAGGGCAAAATCTCTGTCCTCTATCTCGATTACGGGCGCCTCCATGTCGTAGGGCATGGGGTCAACTATGTCGTCGAACTCCGCCTTGCCTCCCACATATTCATAGACTATGTCGGCTCGCCTGGTTATGCCGCGCACAACTTTGTGGAAGTCGTCCTTTATCATTTCGCCCTTGAAGCGGTTGAACACCACCATCTGCGTCATGTAAATCTTGTCGTACACAAGCTGGCGCATGTTCTGGTTGTAGCTTAAAAAGGTGCCGGCGTCGAAAAAGGTCATCATCTGGTTTATGACCCAGCTTTCGGGCATGGCGTCGAAGAAGTCCTGCAACATCCACGTGCCGTTGTATTCCACGACGACGCGCTGCGCCCTGTGCTTGCGCGTGAGATAGTTTAAGGTGTACTCGTTGAGGTGCTCCTTGTCCTCAATCGTTTCGATCGCGACGTTTTTTACCTTAAACGCCTTGGGGTTGTACTCCTCTTCGCCCTCCTCGCATATTAAAAGAAGGGTCTTTTCCCCGTTCTCCATGCGCGGGTCCTCTAAAGTTTCCTGTATGAACTTGGTCTTGCCCGATTCGAGAAATCCTAAAAATAAAAATACCGAAACGTCCTGCATAATTTTTCGTTCTCCGTTGTTCGCCGGGGGATATGCGGGCACCGATCAGAGGAAGAGTTCCTTAAGTTCTTCCTCGTCGAGCTTGCTGCCTATAACGCACAGTCTGCCCGTGTAAAGCGCGGCGCCCTGCCTTATATCTATTTCGCCGGGCACGTAGTCAAAGTGCAGCCACTTTCCGTCCTCGCCTTCGACTATGCCCTTTGCCCTCAGCACAACGCCGTAGGTGACGGCGTCGGAAAGGGCTGAAAGTTTTTCCTTAAGTTCGCTCTCGGTGAACTTCTTGCCCGTCTCCACGCCCCAGCTCGTGAACACTTCGTCGGCGTGGTGATGGTGGTGATGCTCGTGGTCATGGTCATGGCAGCCGCACCCGCATTCTTCGCCGTGTTCATGCTCATGCTCATGCTCGTGCTCGTGTTCATGCTCGTGCTCGTGTTCGTGCTCATGCTCGTGCTCGTGTTCATGGTGATGCTCATGGTCATGTTCATGATGATGCTCGTGCTTGACTTCTTTGGCAAGCTTTGCCAGCTCGTCGGCAAGGGTGGAGGTGTGTTCCATCGCGGCGAGAATGTCTTTGCCGTTCAGTTCCTTTAAATTAGTGGTTACAATGGTGGCGTTCGGGTTATGCGAGCGCACGAGTTCTACAGCCGCGGCAAGCTTGTTCTCCGAAGCAACGTCCACATGGCTGAAGATTATGCAGGCGGCGCTCTCTATCTGGTCGTTGAAAAACTCGCCGAAGTTCTTCATGTACATTTTGCACTTGTTGGCGTCGACGACGGTGGTGAGGGAATTTATCTTCGCGTCGGCAAGGTCGGCTCTTTCAACCGCCTTGGCAACGTCCGAAAGTTTGCCCACGCCCGAGGGTTCGATTAAAATTCTGTCGGGGTGGTAGGTCTCGTCCACCTGCTTTAAGGCCTTTGCAAAGTCGCCGACGAGCGAACAGCAAATGCAGCCGGAGTTGAGCTCGTTTACGGTTATTCCCGCCTCCTGCATAAAGCCGCCGTCGATGCCTATGTCGCCGAATTCGTTTTCGATTAAAACGAGCTTTTCGCCCGCGTATGCCTCTTTTATGAGTTTTTTAATGAGCGTCGTCTTGCCCGCGCCCAAAAATCCCGAAAAAATATCAATCTTAACCATGAAAAATTTACTTCCTTTTTTATTCCTACCTTATTATATAACCACGTTTAATAAATTGCAAACAAAAAATTTGCGCCCTGCCGCTTTCGCGGCAGGGCGCATAGAGTTTAAATTAATTTAGGGGTTGGGAAAAGATTACTCAATGTCGATGTAGGAGGACTCAATCTGCTTGGGCTGGCTCTTGGGTACGGAAATTTGAAGTATGCCGTTTTCGTACTTAGCCTTTATGTTCTCCTTGGTAACGTCCTCGCCGACGTAGTAGCTCCTCGAGCAGCTTTCGGAAATCTCTTTCCTTACATAGTGGTGCTTTTTATCTTCTTCCTTACTTTCCTTACTTGCCGTAACGGTCAGGTAGCCGTTCTCGAGGGAAAGTTTAATCTGGTCCTTGGTGTAACCGGGAGCTTCTATGTCGAGCTCGTAGCCCTCGTCGTTTTCCTTGATGTTGGTCTTTAAATCAGAGGTGTTTTCAAAGAAAGCGGGGCGGAAAAATTCGTCGAACGCGTCAAATAAATCGTAGTTGTCATTTCTTCTTGCCAAATAGTTTTTCATAGTTTTAATCTCCTTTTTTTTGTTGCGGGAGTCTTTTTTTGGCTTCCTATTTCGTTCACTATAATTATAACGTAGCTTCAAACTTTTAAAACACACATTTAAAAAAATATTTTTCCGAGGGCTCTTTCAAGCATAGTGTCAACAAAATTTGACAATCTTCGGGGCGCATGAAAAAATAAAAATGCTTCGGCAATATCGGAGTTTTCCGTATTGCGGCAAGGGCGAGCCTATGGCGGCGGTTGGCACTTCCTCAAAAAGGGGGTGATAGTATGCATACGGACATGCTTGAATTGTTGCTTGCGCTTATAAACGCGGGCATAATCAGTTCGGTAACTATAAGCAGAACGACCATAACTGTGCGTATTATAAAAAAATAACCGCCTCAGCTGCTGTCAGAGGCGATTATTTTAAGATAACCGATTTCGCTTAGGTCAACCGCTGCATCGGTTGAGCCCTTGCTTAATTTTATTATATGCAAACCCTGTGTGTTTGTCAAGATATTTCCCGCAAAAATTCCCTGTCCGTTAAAAACAGTGTTGGCACGGACGGGGTTTTTGTGTAATTGCCTGTTTTCGGCATGCCGTTGACATGTTTTTCTGTTTTACAATAGAATTGTTAATTTTATCCAAAATAAACAAAAATCACAAGAATTAGTGTTTGAAATTCACATAAATATAGCTATATAACATTTTAAAATTAACATAAGAAAATTTAATACATAAATTTTGTGGGGACGGACGGGGGAAAAGTTTTTAAGGTTCCGGTATCAAATGGGCGCAAAAAGGCAATATCTTGTGGTAAATAGGGGAGAAGGACCACAAAACCTGAAGCCGATAATTTTATAGCGGAAAAACGGGCAAAACGAGGGCAAAACGGGCAAAAAACCTTAAAAAAATGCCCTCAAAACAGTTGACTTGGGCGTTCGGATATAATATAATAGTCGAGCGTGTTGAAAAACGTGTGTATAGGGATGAGGCGTAAAGTTACTTAAAATTCCCCTTAAAGCTGCGGGGAAAAGATAATTTACGCTGACAAATGTAGGGGCGTCGACCCCTGCGACTAACCGTGGCTTTACTTGTTAACGCCAATAAAATGGCGTTTTTTGATGGAAAAAAGCGCGATACACACGGTTAAGTTGACATGACTTAAACAATTTTCGTTAGTATAAAAAGGAGTTAACAAATGGCAGGACAGAAAATCAGAATCAAACTTGTAGCTTACGACCATGAACTCGTAGATCTCGCGGCTTCGAGGATCGTCGAGACCATGAAAAAGAGCGGCGCTAAAATTTCGGGGCCCATTCCCCTTCCCACGGAGCGCGAGGTGGTAACCATTCTCCGCTGCCCCCACAAGTACAAGGACAGCCGCGAACAGTTTGAACAGAGAACTTATAAAAGAATCATCGATATCTACACCCCCAACGCAAAGCTTTTGGACACCGTCCATCTTCCCGCCGGCGTGGATATCAAAATCAAGCTTTAAAATGTAAACAACCCGTGATACTCTACGGCTCCGTGCCGACGCACCCCATAATATATAGGGAATAGGGAAACACTGACCCTTTACAATATATAATATACGGGCGCGGCGCTACGCGGATACGCGGTATCGGTGGACAATATAAAATAATTTGGAGGAACTTTAACAATGATTAAAGCAATCATCGGTCGTAAAGCCGGCATGACGCAGGTGTTTACGGCAGACGGCAAGGTTATCCCCGTAACCGTCATCGAGGCAGGTCCCTGCCCCATCGTCCAGATTAAAACTGTAGAAAAGGACGGCTATGCCGCGCTCAAACTCGGTTTTGACAAGACGACAGAAAAGGCTTTGACCAAGCCCCAGCTCGGTCAGTTCAAAAAAGCCGGAGTCGAACCCTGCAAGGTTTTAAAGGAGTTCAGGCTGGACGACCTTTCATCCTATGCGGTGGGCGGCGAAATCAAGGCTGACGTGTTTGCCGCCGGCGACAGAGTCGACGTTCACGGCGTAACCAAGGGTCACGGCTACAGCGGCGTTATAAAGAGATGGAACCAGCGCCGCTTAAAGGAAACCCACGGCGTAGGTCCCGTGCACAGGGAGCCCGGTTCCATGGGCGCCAACAGCTCGCCCTCGAGGGTTTTCAAGAACAAGCACCTCGCAGGTCAGTACGGTAACGAAAACGTAACCATTCAGAACTTAGAGGTCGTAAGGGTAGACGTTGAAAGAAACTGCATACTCATCAAAGGCTCCGTCCCCGGTGCCGACGGCAGCGTCGTAACCATCAACGATACCGTTAAATAAGGAGGACTTACCAAATGCCCAGCATTAAAGTATATAAAATGGACGGCACCGAGGCAGGCTCGATGGAGCTTTCCGAAAAGGTATTCGGCGCCGAGTACAGAGAGGAATTAATTCACCAGGCGGTAGTAACCCGTCTTGCCAACGAAAGACAGGGCACCAAGTCCACCCTCACCCGCACAGAGGTTCGCGGCGGCGGCCGCAAGCCCTGGAGGCAGAAGGGCACGGGCAATGCCCGTCAGGGTTCCATCCGCGCACCCCAGTGGGTCAAGGGCGGCGTAGTATTCGCCCCCAAGAGCCGCGACTTCTCCAAGGACATGAACAAAAAGGCAAAGGTTGCCGCACTCATTTCGGCTCTTTCCAAAAAGGTTGCCGACGGCGAGCTCGTAGTTGTCGAAAGTCTCACCGTAAAGGAGGGCAAAACCAAGGAGATGGCAGCCTTCCAGAAGGCTCTCGGACTTGACAAGACCTCGGTTGTAGTCATGGACAACAACGACGAAAAGGTAATCCTTGCCGCAAGAAACCTTGAAAATCTTTCCACCCTTCCCGTTGAGCAGATCTCGACCTACGAGGTGGTTGCAAACGCAAAGGTCGTTTTGACCAAGGCGGCAGTTGAAAAAATCGAGGAGGTTTACGGAGCATAATGTTACCTCAGGACATCATTGTAAAACCCCTTCTCACCGAAAAGGGATACGACGGCATAGCCGACAAGAAGTACACCTTCATCGTCGCAAAGTCCGCAAACAAAACCCAGATCAAAGACGCGGTCGAAAAGCTCTTCAAGGTAGAAGTTGAAAGCGTAAACACGGTAAACTGCAAAGGCAAATTGAAGAGAATGGGTCGCTACCAGGGCTACACGCCCGACTATAAGAAGGCAATCGTACAGCTCAAGGCTGACTCCAAAACGATTGAGTTCTTCGATTCCTTATCTTAACAGGAGGTTTGAAAAATGGCAGTCAAAAGATATAAGCCTACATCCCCTGCCCGCCGTTTCATGACGGTTTCGGCTTACACCGAACTCACCGGCGACAAGCCCGAAAGAAGCCTTCTCCACGATAAGAGAAAGACGGGCGGCAGAAACAACACGGGCAAAATCACCGTTCGTCACATCGGCGGCGGCAACAGAACAAAGTACAGAATTATAGACTTCAAGCGCAACAAGGACGGCATTCCCGCAACGGTCAAGTCCATCCAGTACGATCCCAACAGGTCGGCGCACATTGCGCTGCTTGCCTATGCGGACGGCGAAAAGAGGTACATTCTCGCTCCCGTCGGCTTAAAGGTGGGCGATAAGGTTGTCTCCGGTCCCCAAGCCGACATCAAAGCGGGCAACGCGCTCGCGCTTGCGGATATCCCCGTAGGTACCGTCGTGCACGCAATCGAGCTTCAGCCCGGACGCGGCGCACAGATCGCAAGGGCTGCGGGCATCTCCGCACAGATAATGGCAAAGGAGGGCGCTTACGCAACCATCAAGATGCCCTCGGGCGAAATGAGGCTGGTCTCCGTAAAGTGCAAGGCGACGGTAGGTCAGGTAGGCAATCTCGAGCATGAAATCATCCACCTCGGCAAGGCGGGCAAAACGCGCTATCTCGGCGTAAGACCCACCGTCCGCGGTTCGGTCATGAACCCCAACGACCACCCTCACGGCGGCGGCGAAGGCAAGTCTCCCGTAGGACATGCGGGTCCCATGACGCCTTGGGGCAAGCCTGCTCTCGGCTATAAGACGAGAAAGAAGAAGAACACTTCTTCCAAGTATATCTTAAAGAGAATCAACTAATAGGCGGAGGATAAAAAATGTCAAGAAGCGTTAAGAAAGGGCCTTACTACGAAGAAAGGCTTATGTCGAGAATTGAAGCAATGAACGCCTCGGGCGAGAAAAAGGTTGTAAAAACCTGGTCGCGCGCAACGACAATCTTCCCCCAGTTCGTTGGTCACACGATAGCCGTATACGACGGCAGAAAGCACGTGCCCGTGTACATCACCGAGGACATGGTCGGCTGCAAGCTCGGCGAGTTTGCTCCCACCAGAACGTTCAAGGGTCACGCGGCAAAGACCGTTAAGAAGTAAGGAGAATAAAAATGGCAAGCAATTTAAAGAAGAAAACGGAAAAGATTGCCGAGTCCAAGGATAAGCGTCCTTACGCAACGGCAAAATATATCAGAATTTCACCCTACAAGGTAAGAACCGTGCTTGCACTCATCAGAGGCAAGAGCGTCGAGGACGCGGCCGCAATACTTGCATACTGCAACAAGGGCGGCAGCGAGGAAGTAAGAAAGGTCCTCCTTTCGGCAGCAGCCAACGCCGAGCACAACTTCGGCATGGACAGGTCGGACCTTTACGTCGCCGAAACATATGCCGACGGCGGTCCCCACCTCAAGAGAATGCAGCCCGTATCCAAGGGGCGCGGTCACGCGATCCTTAAGAGAACGAGCCACATCACGGTAATACTCGACGCTAAGGAATTATAAGGAGAAACAGTAAATGGGACAGAAAGTTAATCCTCACGGTTTAAGAGTAGGCGTTATCGCTCCCTGGAGCACCCAGTGGTATGCCGAAAAGAAGGACTTCGGCAAACAGCTCAAGGAAGACAACGTCATCCGCAACTTCATCAAGCAGAAGTATTACGACGCGGCAATTTCCAAAATCAACATCGTAAGAGCGGCAAACAAAATCGAAGTTACCATCTACACGGGCCGTCCCGGCGTGCTCATCGGCAAAGCCGGCTCGGAGATAGAGGTAATAAAGAAGAACCTTGCAAAGCTCACCAACGGCAAGATTATCATAATTAACGTAAAGAAGATCGACAAAATAGATCAGGACGCACAGCTCGTCGCAGAGGCTGTCGCCGCCCAGCTTGAAAAGCGCGTTTCCTACAGAAGGGCAATAAAGCAGCAGCTTTCCAAAGTTTCCAAGTCGGGCGTCAAGGGCGTAAAGATCACCGTAAGCGGTCGTCTCGACGGCAGGGAAATCGCCGGCAGCGAAAGCTATCACGACGGCTCCATTCCCCTTCAGACCATCAGGGCGGACATCGACTACGGCTTTGCAGAGGCGCACACCACCTTCGGCGTGCTCGGCGTTAAGTGCTGGATATATAAGGGCGAAGTGCTGTCCGGCTCCAAAAAGCTGATCATTTCAGACGGAGGCGAAGAGTAAAATGTTAATTCCCAAGAGAGTAAAAAGAAGAATGCAGCACCGCGGCAGGATCCGCGGCAGAGCCCACAAGGGCAATAAGATTGCCTACGGCGAGTACGGTCTCGTAGCCGAAGAGGGCGGCAGGATCACTTCCAACCAGATAGAGGCTGCGCGTATCGCGATGACCAGATTCATCAAGCGCGGCGGTCAGGTCTGGATAGATATATTCCCCCACAAGCCCATCACCAAGCACCCCGCAGAATCCCGTATGGGTTCGGGCAAGGGCTCGGTAGAGTACTGGGTAGCCATCGTCAAGCCCGACAGAGTAATGTTTGAAATGGCAGGCGTCAGCGAGGACGTCGCGCGCGAGGCAATGCGCCTTGCCGCACACAAGCTGCCCGTAAAGTGCAAGTTTATAAAGAAAGAAGAAGGCGGTGAGTCTAATGAAGGCTAAGGAACTTAAAAATTTAAGCGACGCAGAGCTCGCTGCAAGACTCGACGAGCTGAAGACCGAGCTTTTCAATTTACGTTTCCGCCATGCAGGCGGTCAGCTTGACAACCCCATGCGCATCAACCTCGTTAAGAAGGACATCGCAAGGGTCAACACCGTAATCCGCGCAAGGCAGTTAAATGGTTAAGGAGAAAGGTATGGAAAGAACAACGCTCAGAAAGGAAATCACCGGCATAGTCGTCTCCGATAAAATGGATAAGACGGTGGTGGTTGCCTGCACAAACAAGAAAAAGCACCCCCTCTATAAAAAGACTATCACGAGGACTACCAAGTTCAAGGCGCACGACGAAAACAACGAGTGCGGCGTGGGCGACACCGTGAGAATAGTCGAAACGAGAAAGCTCTCCAAGGACAAGAACTGGAGAGTTGCGGAAATAATCGAAAAGGCGAAATAATTCCGCTTAACTTTATAAGGGCATGGCTGAATGAATTTTATGCCGTATGTGTGCGTAAACTCCCATATCCGGCGCATATGTACAGGGTAAATGCGTTGCAGGGCAACCGAATTCAGCCCGCTGCCAGTTAGGGTATAGTGAATAGGGTATAGTGAATAGGGAAGGTATAAGAGTATGCGGCTCGCTATCGCTCGCCGCCCATGCAAATAATACCGCCACCCCTAAACCCTAACCCCTACCCTCTAACCCCTAAAAAGAGTTGTAAGTGACATAAAAGGAGATTTATATGATACAACCTCAGACGAGGCTCAAGGCGGCAGACAACAGCGGCGCCAAGGAGCTTATGTGCATAAAGGTGCTGGGCGGCTCGTTCAGAAAGACGGGCAACATCGGCGACATCATCGTGTGCTCTGTAAAGACCGCAACCCCCGGCGGCGCGGTTAAAAAGGGCGACGTGGTAAAGGCCGTAATCGTGCGCAGCACAAAGGGTATCCAGCGCAACGACGGTACCTATATCCGCTTTGACGACAACGCAGCCGTAATTCTCGGCAACGGACAGGAGCCCCGCGGCACCCGTATCTTTGGACCGATTGCAAGGGAGCTTCGCGAAAAGAACTACATGAAGATCATCTCGCTTGCACCCGAGGTTCTTTAATTAAAGGAGAAGAAGCTATGAACGTAAAATTGAATGATAATGTTTTGGTTATCACCGGTAAGGACGCGGGCAAGCAGGGCAAGGTAATTGCCACTTCTCCCAAGCACGGCACCGTAGTCGTAGAAGGCGTCAACATCCAGAAGAAAGCCAAAAAGGCAAGAAGGGCGAACGAAACGTCCCAGATAGTAGAGCAGCCCGGTCCCATCGACGTATCCAATGTAATGGTGGTCTGCGACGCCTGCTCCAAGCCCGTAAGAGTAAAGCACTCGGTAGAGGGCGGCAAAAAGGTAAGAGTATGCCCCAAGTGCGGCGCAGTGCTCGACAAGGCATATGCAGGCAAAAAGGGCGCCAAGGCAGCAGAGGTCAAGGAAGCTCCCAAAAAGCGTACCCGCAAGCGCGCTGCCAAGAAGGCAGAGACGACCGAGGGCGAGGCCGAATAAGGAGGATTGCATAGAATATGGCAGAAAAAACATACGTAAGCAGGGTGGCTCAGCAGTACGCTGAAGAAGTGGTTCCCGCCCTCACCAAAAAATTCGGCTACAAGAACCCCATGGAGGTTCCCAAGCTTGTAAAAATAGTTATAAGCTCGGGACTTGGCGACATAAAGGACAACGCTAAATCCATCCAGCTGGCACTCAACGAGATCAAGCAGATCACGGGTCAGCAGCCCATACTCACCAAAGCCAAGAAGTCGGTAGCAAACTTCAAGGTGCGCGAGGGCATGTCGGTAGGCATCAAGGTAACCCTCAGAAATAAGATGATGTACGACTTCTACGATAAGTTCGTATCCATCGCCCTTCCCCGCGTGCGCGACTTCCGCGGCGTTCCCGCAGACAGCTTCGACGGCAAGGGCAACTACAACATGGGCATAAAGGAACAGCTCATCTTCCCCGAAATCCAGTACGACCAGGTTGAAAAAATCCGCGGCATGGACATATGCTTCGTAACTACCGCAAAGACGGACGAGGAAGCAAGAGAACTTTTAAGGGCAATGGGTATGCCCTTCAAGAAGTAAGGAGAAAGGAAAACATATGGCAAAGAAGTCAATGATAAACAAGCAGCAGAGACCTGCTAAATACTCTACAAGGGCATACACGAGATGCTCTATCTGCGGCAGACCCCACGCAGTTTTACGCAAGTACGGAGTATGCCGTATCTGTTTCAGAAACCTTGCTTACAAGGGTGAAATCCCCGGCGTGAAGAAGTCGAGCTGGTAATAAGGAAGGAGGTAGCAAAATGACAGATCCCATCGCAGATATGCTCACGCGCATCAGAAACGCGCTCATGGTAAATAAGGAAGTCGTCGAAGTGCCTTCATCCAAAATGAAAAAGGCAATCGCCGACATCATGCTCGAGGAGGGCTATGTCTCCGACGTAAAGCTCGTCGAGGACGGTCTTTCGGGCAAACTCGTAATTACGTTAAAATATTTCGGCAAGCGTCAGCCCGTAATCAACGGCTTGCAGAGAATTTCCAAACCCGGTCTCCGCACCTATGCGGGCGTTGAAAATATGCCCAAGGTAATGGACGGCTTGGGAGTTGCAATTCTCTCCACCAACAAGGGCGTTATGACCGACAAGCAGGCAAAGGCTGCCAACGTAGGCGGCGAAGTGCTCTGCTACATCTGGTAAAGGGAGGTATAAGGCAGTATGTCAAGAATAGGTAAATTACCCGTACATCTCCCCGCGGGCGTAACCGTAACCTTTGAAAACGGTATTCTCACCGTCAAGGGTGCAAAGGGCACGCTCACCCAGGAAATTGTCGGCGATATCGACGTAAAGGTAGAGGGCAACGAAGCCCACGTACTCAAAAAGGTTGACAGCAAGGAGCTCGAGGCAAAGCACGGTCTGTACCGCGCCCTCCTCCACAACATGGTTGTGGGCGTAACCAACGGCTACTCTAAGACCTTAAAGGTCAACGGCGTCGGCTGGAAGGTCGCAAAGCAGGGCAACAAGGTTGTTCTCAACGTAGGTTTTTCCCACCCCGTTGAGGTTGCGGAGCCCGCAGGCATCACGCTTTCCTGCCCCAGCGCAACCGAAATCGTAGTCGCAGGCATCGACAAAACTCTTGTCGGTCAGACGGCTGCAAACATCAGAGGCATAAGAGAGCCCGAACCTTACCACGGCTACGGCATCGCTTACAGCGACGAAGTAATCGAGCGCAAGGAAGGCAAGACGGGCGGCAAGGGCAAGAAATAATTTCCGGCAGACAGCTTAAAGCTGTGGCATAAACTTCGGGCTCCTCCGAAGGTTGCCAAGGCGGAAGGAATTTTAGCGGATAGAAAAATGTTATTAGTGATTAGTGAATAGTCAAGGTTGGATTATCTGAAAGCAGTTTGCCGACCACTATTCCCTAACCGCTATCCTCTAAATCTTGTCAAATATATATTTTCAAGGAGAAATCATGATTAAGAAAATCAACAAGAACGAGGAGAGACAGCGCCGCCACGCGAGAGTGCGCAAAAAGATCTCGGGCACGGCTGAAACTCCCAGACTGAACGTATATCGTTCGCTCAACCACATCTATGTACAGGTTATCGACGACGTAAAGGGCGTAACCTTGTGCTCTGCATCCACCATGGAAAAGGCAGTAAAGGAAGAAATCAAGGACATGACCAAGACTGAAGCAGCCAAGGTCGTAGGCAAAACGGTTGCCGAGCGCGCATTGGCGGCAGGCGTAAAGGAAGTCGTGTTCGACAGGGGCGGCTATCTCTATACGGGCCGCGTGCAGGCAGTCGCAGACGGCGCAAGAGAAGCCGGACTTAATTTCTAAGGAGCAAGGGTTATGGAAGAAAAGAAAGAAAGAACTCAGAGAAGAGATTCGAGACCCAGAAGGAGAGATGAGGACGACGGCTTCATCAAAAAGCTCATTCAGGTAAACAGGGTAAGCAAGACGGTTAAAGGCGGCAGAAACATGCGCTTTGCGGCTCTCGTCGTCGTAGGCGACGGCAAGGGCTCGGTAGGCTACGGCATGGGAAAGAGCAAGGAAGTTCCCGAAGCAATCGAAAAGGCTACGGCAATGGCTAAGCGCAACCTTATAAAGTGCAATCTTCAGGGCACGTCCATTCCCCACACGGTAAAGGGCGTTTACGGCAGGGGCGCAGTTTTAATGATGCCCGCAGCCGAAGGTACCGGCGTTATCGCAGGCGGTCCCGTCCGTGCCGTTATGGAAGCGGCGGGCGTAAAGGATATCCGCACCAAGTCGCACGGCACCAACAACCCCATCAACTGCGTAAAGGCAGCCGTTGCGGGTCTTGCGGCACTGAAGGCGCCCGAACAGGTGGCAGCCGCCCGCGGCAAGTCGGTTGAGGAAATCTTAGGCTAAGCGGAGGTATCAGATGGTAAAGATTACGTTAGTAAAGAGCGTATCCAACGAGAACAAGGACATCAAGGCTACGGTCGCAGCCCTCGGTCTCAAAAAGATCCGCCAGAGCAAAGTATTGGAAGAAACCCCCGCAAATATGGGGCAGATAAAGAAAGTAAGCTACCTTCTCAGCGTTGAAAAGGTAGAGGCATAAGGAGAAGATAAAATGAGAATCGATACATTACAGCCCGCAGAGGGCGCAACCACTTCTCCCAAGAGATTAGGCAGAGGTATAGGCTCGGGCAAGGGCAAGACCTCGGGCAAGGGTCACAAAGGTCAGTGGGCCCGCTCGGGCGGCGGCGTGCGCCCCGGCTTCGAAGGCGGTCAGATGCCCCTTCACAGAAGAATTCCCAAGAGGGGCTTCCACAACAAGTGGGCTACAAGCTACCTCATCGTAAACCTTTCACAGCTCTCGGCGGTTCCCGCAGGCACGGTTGTAGATTACGAATATGTAGTTTCCAACTCGCTCGCTAAGAACGTCAGGAACAACGGCGGTCTCAAGGTGCTCGGCGGCGGCGAAATCAAAGTTGCCCTCACCGTAAAGGCAGCAGCCTTCTCCGCTTCTGCAAAAGAGGCAATCGAAAAGGCGGGCGGCACCGCAGAAATCGTAAAGTAATTACGTTTTAAGATTCCCTTTTAAAAGGGGGTCGAAGGAGAGCAACCGCATGTTTGAAACAATAAAAAATTGTTTTAAAAACAAGGAAATCCGCAAAAAGATCTGGATCACCCTCTTAATTTTGCTCATTTTCCGTCTGGGCTGCTATATCCCCGTGCCGGGCATGAATGCAGAAAGTTTTGCCAG
>CALVMP010000026.1 GCA_944346655.1 uncultured Clostridia bacterium | reverse complement strand
GACCCAAAACGGGCTCGAACCGTCGACCTCCAGCGTGACAGGCTGGCGCTCTAACCAACTGAGCTATTGGGCCAAAAATTTGTGGTGGGCCTTCACGGACTCGAACCGCGGACCGATCGGTTATGAGCCGACTGCTCTAACCAACTGAGCTAAAGGCCCGTGAGGCGCCTTCCGCGCCACAACGCTTGTATATAATAATATATGCGAAAAATTTTGTCAAGTATTTTTTTTGAAAATTGACGGGGATTTTATTAAATTTTTTTATTCCCGGTCCCGCGGAAGTTTTAAATCTATTGTTGCACGGGAGAGCCGCAATAAGGGCAGCGGGCGTTGTCCTTCGTGTATGTAAATTTGGCGCCGCAGTAGGGGCATTCGTAAAAGCTTTCCTTTTTACCCGCGGCAATATTTTCGTTCAGAACAATATTATCCCCGTCGCGTTTATAACCGGGAAGAAAGTTCTTGTTAAAGCATTTGGTCAGCTGATCCCGCACGTTTTTTTCGTTTAAGGAAAGCTGCGCGGCAATTTCCCGAACGCTGTAAAGGTGTTCTTCGGTTACGGCGTGAACAATGCGCTTGAGCCCCACATTGGAGCCGTAAACCGTCCATATTATGGGCGTGGCGTAAAATCCTGCGGCTGTCAGCGCAATACCCACCCCCATTACGGCATAAATGCCCGTAGTCGCGCCCACGGGTATCATGGGTATGCCCGCGACAAACAGCACGGTTATTATTATGGCGGCGATCAGCAGACCTCTTAAATATGACTTAACTTCCTTCATATCTATATTATACGCCCCCGCGCCCCCTTTGTCAATAACTCTTTTTTTGCCCGTTGACATGTCATGCGGTGCGTGATATAATATGATAAAGGGAGGAAAATTTATGGCACTTTTAAATGTGATAGAATGGGCGGACCAATCCCCCGAAGAGATACTTCATAAATATGATACGCATAAAAACATAGTCAAGCGCTGGTCAAAACTCACCGTGCGCGAAGGTCAGGTCGTCGTGTTCTGCGACAAGGGCGAAGTTGCCGACGTGTTCGCACCCGGCATGTACACGCTCGACACCGACACTCTGCCCATACTCACGGCGCTCATGTCATGGGCATATGCCTTTGAATCGCCCTTCAAATCCGACATATATTTTGTCAGCACAAGGCAGTTTATAAACCACAAATGGGGCACGGCAACGCCCGTCATCTTAAAGGACGCAACCCTCGGCACCGTAAGGGTGCGCGGCTACGGCACGTATTCCTTCAGGGTGAACGACGCAAAGAGTTTTTTAAAGGAACTATCGGGCGCCCGCCGCACATTTACGACGGCTGACGTGGAGGAGTACCTCCGCAGCGTAATAGTCATGGGCATGTCCGACGCCCTTGCAAGCAGCGGCATAGGCGTTGCGGATATGTCCTCAAACCTTATCGAACTTTCGGCTACCGTGCAAAAACTTTTGCTGTCCCGCTTTAAAGCTCTCGGCATGGAGCTGACGGCGTTCAACCTCGAAAGTCTTTCCCTTCCCCCCGAAGTCGAGAGGGCAATCGACGAAAACGCCCGCCTCGGCGTGCTTAAAAACAATGTCGACGTCTATACCCGCATAGCCCAGGCAGACGCTCTGATGGAGGCGGCAAAGAATCCGGGCGCCATGGGCGGCATAGTGGGTGCGGGCGTAGGTCTGGGAATAGGAGCCGACATGGCAAAATCCTTAACAGAGCCCTCTCCGCATGCCGGCGGGTCCTGCCCTAACTGCGGTGCGTCTCTCCCCGCGGGGGCTAAGTTCTGTCCCGAGTGCGGCTCGGGCATAAAACGCACCTGTCCCGAGTGCGGCGCACAGCTTTCCCCCTCGGCAAAATTCTGTCCCTCCTGCGGTAAAAAAGTTTAGTTCGCCCGCACATATATCTTAATTATTTTTAAATCCACACAAGTAACGCGGCAGTTTTATGCCGCGTTATTTTATATGCATTGCGACTGGCGACGGATAATTCCGAGGGTGTTGTTTATCGGCAAATTAATGTAAAAATTCATTTAAAAACGGTGTTTGGGGCATTATGAAAATTATGTTCATTTAATTTACAGTGTTTGTGCTTATTGACAAATCATGACGGTAATGTTATTATAATAATGTAATATATCGAAATATGGGGAAAATTTTCAGATGCTGTCCGGTTTTTATTATAACGCTCTTAACGAAAGGCAAAAAGAGGCATATAATCAGCTCTGTTCGGGTATTGCTTCTGGACGGGAGAGGGTATCCGTAAATTATACTTTCAGCGGATCCGAAGCCGGGCAGCTTATAACTGCAGTCCAGCATGAAAATCCTGACTATTACAGCTGTGTTTTTCAAGCCGTTGCCTACTCTGCCGGCGGCGGAAGGGCGCAGTTTTCATTCAGATATCTGAACACGGACGACGGCGCATATTCGCGGGCGTTTGATGAAATTTATGCTATGATTTCAGCCCGGCTTTCGGTTTCGCCGTCGGAGTACGATATATGCCTTGCCGTGCACGACGTGCTTGCCTCAATCATAAAGCCCGACGACGAGTGCAACAATCTTCTCAATTCGGGCACCGAGTTGGGGCAGAACGATATCCGCGAAATGATTGAAAACGGTAGCGTTGCCGCGTTCACCGCCTACGGCGCCATAGTCAACAGACGGGCTGTGTGCATGGGCATTGCTTCCGCGGCAAAAATGTTTTTGGAGGCGTTCGGAGTACAGTGCGCCCTCGCAACCGGCAAGGACAGTAACGGCGTCGGGCATATGTGGAACATTGTCGAGGCGGAGGGAGACAGATATAATCTTGACATAACCACCGATTTGATGTTCGAAGGATTCGAATTTGTAAGATACGGCTGTTGTCTTGTGCCGGACGATATATATTTCCGTTTGTTCACGCCCGACTATGACTTCGGTTGTACAAGCCTGCGCAATTGCTATTTTGTAAAAAAGAACGCGTATTTTACAAATCTGTCCGGGCTCGTCAATTTTCTTGAACAGTATAACTTTTCAGGCAAAAGGGAGACGCTGGCTTTTATTTACAGAGGCGGCGTCCCCGATAAAGAAATAGAAAAATATGTGCACGGTATTCTCTATCCGAGGCTGCAAAAGTTGCGCGCTGTGCCCCTGCGCATAGACGGAGGAATTTACCAGTGCGGAATAGATATAAAAAAATAAACATTGCGCAGAGCATGACCGCCTCGCACGATAAGGAGAAAAATTATGGATAAAAAGAGAAAGATGAAATGGCAAACAGACCTTGAAAGCTATTTTGATATATATTCAAGCTTTTTGCTGGATGGCTATGTTGAGGACCTTCAGCCGGTAGGAGTGGGCGAAACGGGCGTGGATTATGTCAGTTTGCCCGAATTTCTTGAAATGACTTATGGACCGAACAATGCCTCCGAGCCCAAATGCGTAATTTTTTACGACCCGTTCGAGTCGTCAGACCATCGCTTCGATATCCGCTCTCCTTATACGGAAACTCAAGAGGAGGATCCCCAAACGGGGGAGATGCGGGTAAGGCGCACATATCAGAGCGCTTATGCCCAGCATTTTTATGACATTATAAACAACGACGAAATCATCTCTTCTCTCATTCAGCATGAAGCCACGGGCGTGGGCTTGGATATGGCTCGCATCCATTATGCCATCAACGAGCTTCACCGCAGCACAACGGGATTCAATGCGCTCATAAACGCCCTCACAGGTCATGATTCAGGCGAAACAGGCTATCTTTTCGTAATAAAAATGGCTTCAAGGTTACTTTCGGGCAATTCCCAGAATAACGGCAGCGTATTCCTCGACAGGGACGAATTGTCGCTCTTCAGCGAGTTGCTGAAGATAACCCAGCCCGCTCCGTCCGGCAGCACGCAGGATGACAGTGTGCTCATGAACATGGACAGGGCACGCCACAAGTTTTTTATTCTCGCGAACAAGGCGACCGATTTGCCCTACTGGTTGTACGACGAAGCCACCAATCATTTTATAAAAAGACTTACAGTCAGCAAACCCACGACAGAAAACAAGCGCGAATTTTTCCGTGAAATGGCAGGGGAATTCAACGACGGCGCAGGCGATTTTTCTGAAGAGTTCTGCGCAAATTATGCTGATCTTGACAAGGACGGCAAAGAGAGCGTTATCAAAAAATTTATTGCATATACGAGCGACTTCAGCATGCAGGCGCTGGTATATTACCGCCGCTATGTAGCAAATCACGCGCAGGAACTTTCCGACCCCGCTAAGATAGGCTATTCGATAACCGAGTTCAAGTCGGGCGAACAGGTAAACCCGTGGGACGACGAAAGCATAGTACAGGCGATTTTAAACCTCGGAGACAGGGTAAAAGAGGATCTGAAAGGACAGGATCAGGCGATAGACGCCGTGCAGAGCATAATGACCCGTGCGGCTGTCGGGCTTGACAGAATAAAAAATCCCTCGGCGCCGCGTGCGGTGTTGTTCCTTGCGGGGCCCACCGGTACAGGTAAAACCGAAATCTGCAAGCGGCTCGCCAATATTATTTTCGGCAGTCCCGACAGAATGATCCGCTTCGACATGAGCGAATACAGACAGGAACATTCCGACCAGAAACTGTTCGGTGCGCCTCCGGGATATGTCGGCTATGAAGAGGGCGGCAAACTTACCAATGCAATGAAGGCAGAGCCGTTCTCCCTTGTTCTCTTCGATGAAATCGAAAAGGCGAGCGGAACCATTCTCGATAAATTCCTGCAAATCCTCTCCGACGGCAGGCTCACCGACGGCAAGGGCGAAACGGTCAGCTTCAGCGACTCTATCATAGTCATGACTTCGAATGCGGGCATAACAAGTAGCATACTAAGCGAAGAAGCAAGAATAAAAGCCGACATTGAAGACGGAATAAACGATAACAATCCCCCGCCCCGCGCCGTCAATATTCACACGGTTATTGCCGACGAACAGGCGGGTGTGCCCTCATGGCAGACCTATGAGGATTTAAAAAAGTTCATTATGTTCAATCTGCGCAGATATTTTGTCCACGGACTCGGACGCCCCGAACTCTACGGCAGAATTTTCGACGCGATAGTCTGCTACAACTTTATCTCCAAGGATGTGGTGGAAACATTATGCAACAAGCAGATAGAAAACATAAACAACGCCGCAAGAGGCATGTTCGGCGTAAACGTTGAATGTCCCGAAGAGGTGCGCGCAGCCATAATTGCAAAGTGCGGCACCGAAGATGTCCGCGCAAACGGCGCAAGAGGCATCAACAAGCAGGTAAACCTTTCTTACGAATCGGGGCTTTCGGAATATATCGGAAGATATCTCCGCGGACACGATAATAACGGCGCACCCTTAAACAGCGGAATGTTGAGGGGGGCAACGATAAGCGCCGCCCTCGAAAGCGTCGAAGCCGACGGGCAACCCAAAATTGTGTGGAACGTGAGGTAAAATATTTCTCGATATGGATAAAGAGGTTTTAAAATTCGGGCTTGCTCTCGAAAGCACAGGTAAAAAACAGGAGGCGGTAGCTCTCTATTGTAAATATCTCCGCGCCTGCGCCATGTGCGAAGGGACTGATTTACTCGTCTATTTTTACGGCGACGGATTTTATAACAGGGTCCGCGGTGCAGAAGACGCGGTTAAGTATTCTGTCATTTCCGAAAGTCTTGCAGTCGTATGGCGCAGAATATGCAGCATAAAAAAGGTTGCAGCTGCTTCCGTCACCGACGGGGTGCTGGCAAGGTTTCTTCTTGCGTTCAGAAGTTACAGCCGCGGGCAGGACGGCGGCGAATATGAATTAAAAGCTATGTTTTCATTGCTTTCGTCGTCGCAGCCCGTCAATGTTGCGGCAAGCGCCGGGGCGGTATCGCGCGGGCTTAAAGGCGTTTTCGACGGTGTCAGAAGGGACGCAATAGAACTTGTAAACGGCTGTTCCAAACCGGGCAGGGCGGCGGATTATATTCTTATTTAACTGAGGTAGACGGTGGAATATATTACGATAAAATGTAAAAAGGGCAAAGTTGCCCGCCTTATGTGCAACTCTGCGGTGATGAAAGCCAAATGTCCCGGCTTTTGTGACTGTGAGTTGAAGGGAAGGTGGACAAATTACTCACGCTCGGATATATGCAAAAAGGGCGTCGTGCCCGAAATCGACGGGTCCGGACAGGTTGCGCCGTTGCATGCTGAGTCTCCTTCGAATCCTTCCGGTGCCGGCACAGAAAATAAAGTAAACCGCGTGAAGTCGTCAGAGAGAGGTGAAAGCGTTTCCCCTTCTCAACCCGGCGGTTATTCCGATATCGACAGTTTGTTCATGAAAAGAGGGAACGGAAGCGGGTCGAGCAGGTACGGCAATTTGTCCGCAACGCGTACGGGGGAGTCGCCTTCGGTGCAGCCCGCACGGCAAAACGGCGGCGTTGCACATGTTGATCCCGCGAACGTTCCGCCCGCCCCCGTTATGGCAACGAACCGCGTATGGCGCGTCAGCGGAAAAATATTCAACAGCGTCGGGGAAGCTCTCAACTTTATATTTGAACATTGGCTTACATATGAAGTTTTTCAAAATAACCGCGTAAAGGAATATTTTATGCGGATGACAGAGGAGTATGTTACTTCGGGAATAAATGTACGGGCTGAAATCGAGCGGATCTGCCAGGAGGAAGGGGATATCAATTACAAATTTTTCCTCATATTCTACACGTGCGTATTTCCCGAAAGCACAAATTTCTGTTATTCGGAAAAGACCGTGACGGGCAGGGGGCAGACCGTGACTCCTATTTTCAATTCGGAGGACGATCTCTGGAATGAGCTTTACTTCGGCAGAAGGAATATAAAATTTTTTGTAAAACTCAAGCCCGCGCTTGAAAGATATCTCAAACTTGAGAACGGCGAAGATTTCTTCAGCGAAGCGACAATTAAAATTTACGAACGTTTCGGGGCGCTCTGCGTATTCGTCGACGTCGGCGACACAAAGAAGATGATAAACTTCGGCAATATAAACCAGTTCGTGTCCAAACTTCCCGCCGCCTCTTCGGCAATCGGCACGGAATTCGAGGAGGCTCTCCGCATCGTTTCGGTCGGAAAGACGACTACAGGTTTTGCGGTCGACTGCGGTAAACCCGCCATATCTGCCGACGAAGCGGCATATCTTCCGCCGATTCCTGAGGACGCTGCGCTCGGCTGGCTGTTTTCCGCCAGATACTCATCCGTGTATGCCACCTTATGGAAGAGGCACGCCATGTTTATAAACTATTGCGTCAACGGGCTGAAAATGGAAAAAATTGCCATTGGCGGAGGATTTTCATTTACGCGGAGCGGTTTTTACGGCGAACTTGAAAAAATAGTCACATTGGCTGTGACAGGCAAAAATAATGAAAATTTGTCCGCGCTCGCCATGCTCGGCTGTGTGCGCGGGCTCGTAAAATATGATTTCAAGCGCGATGACTCGGACTACTGTTGCGACGGGGGAGCGCTCGGCTATTATGTAAAAAATTGCGAGAACGAAAAGATTGAAAAGGTGGTAAGCGCCATACGTCGGGATTGTTCCGCCGAGGAGATTTATCATATTTTCCGCGGGACGCAGGGTGTCATTTTACGCAACGACGGGGCGCAGACGGTCATGGAATATATACAATCGCTTGCGTCTGATACGGCGTTGGGTACGGCTATCGCCAACGACAGAGACCTTCAAACGTTTCTTAAGCCTGTTTATGAGCAATTCGGTCAGAGCATCGACCGGGCAATGGTTAAGTACAGCGAGCTGGAAAAGCGTTACAGGTCTTTGTATTCCTGCGTATAAACGAATAATAACAGATTTTAACGGGAGAAAACTATGAGCTCAATAGATAAATATGTAAGAGACGAAGCGCGCAGCCGCGACGGCCGCGTTATAGTGCGCAACGAAAACGGCAGATTGTGCGGATATATTAACGGCGAAAAGATTTTTGATATAAGGGACAGAATAGGCTATCTGAGCGAAGAGGAACGCAAGACGATTGTCGATTCCGTAGACGAATACGGGCGCATGGAGGCGATGCTCGAACAGGAGCGCCGCCGTCTCGCCGAGGAAGCGCGTAAACGGGCGGTTGACAGAGCAAAATCGCTGTATGTTCAGAAGGAACAGGATATAAGGCGCTCTGCCGAACTTTCCCGCACCTCGGTTGAAAACGCCCGCAGATCGCTTTCGGCTGCGGCAGGTAATTTTACAAGGCTTAAATCAGACGTGCTCAATTTAAACGCTGTCAGTTCAGTCATCGCGCAGGCAAACCGTGCGCTCGACGGGGCGAACGCTGCAGCCGAAAGGGCTGAGGAAACAGCCCTCTCCGAACTTTCAAAACTGCGCGTGGGGTCCGGCGTATCTGTTGACGAAGCAAACAGACTCGCCTCCTCCATATCAAAAATAAACTGCCGCCCCGCGGCAGCTTCGGGCATTGCCGCGGCAAAAGAGGCGGAGGACAGGCTTTGCCAACTCTTCCCCATGCTCACGGAAATCAACAATCTTGCCGAACAGCTCAGGCAGGCTGACGCGCAGACCGCGGAAGAAAAGCTCGTAGTAAAGGATGCGCTTGCATGTATAGGCAGGGTGGATGTTACAAACATCTCCGCCCTGACCGAGTTGAAAAGCACGTTGAGCGACTACTTTGCCCGCCTCCGCGAACTTGCCGAAAACGCCGCGACCGAAAGGGAACGCGCCGCGATTCATGAACTTGAGGCGGCTCTCTCGTCGTTCGGTGAACGGCTTGAAACGTATGTCGGACAATCCAGTTATTCCGTTCACTCCTATCTCCCCGAAATTACCGCGGCTTCCGAGGAAATTTCATCCCTGCTCGAATGCATTTCGCAGTACGAATACACGGGTGTATCTTCTGCGGCGGTTTCTTCTCTTTCGGAAACCGCCGAAGAAGTAGTGCTCGGCGGCATGGGCGACGAGGTGTCTCATAAAAAAATTGACGCCTGTCTTGAACGTTGCCGCGAAATTGTTGCGCACGCCGAGGCTGTAAAAAATCTCTATGCCGAATATAAAGCACGCGTCGAACGTATCAGAAATTACGGAATGCTCGAAGAGGATATTCCTCGCTTCTCCGAGGAGAATACGGCGGGTCTCTTCAAGGAGCTGGAACAGCTTGAAATTGCCGAAAAAGAGCGCTGCGAGGAGAGTACCATCCTTGAAAAGCGCCTGCAGACCGAACGTATAATGACCGAGTGCGGATTTAAGGTTTTAAGGCGGGAAAAAGAGGGTACGGCATATGCCGAAGATATCTTTGTGCGCGAAGGCTATCCGAACGTGATATACCAGGCGCTCATTCTCCCCAACGGCGCCGTGCGTCTCAGCCTGACGGGCGTGAGTAGAACCGACGGCAGGCAGACGACAATAGAGCATATCGTCGATTCCGCAAGACAAATGCGTGAAGGCGGCGTCACTGAGGCGATAGCAATCAAGTTTGAAGAAATCGGCGGCACTATTTCCGCCGCTCTCGACGACGACGGCGACCCCGCGGCAATAGAGCATAGCATAAACAATACCGGTTACCTGTACCTCGATGAAGAGTCTGAAAAGTTGTTTGATGCCGCGACGGCTTTGCCCGCTTACGATCAAACGCAAAAAGCCCGGAAAGGCAAGGATAAGCGCAGTTTACAGGATATGCTCGAAACTGTTCCTGAAGGTCGCAGGCGGTCCGATCTTGCAGCGCTCAAACGACAATTGTCAAACATGCGCAGAGCCGCCCGCTGACGGCTACAGCTTAATATAAGGAGTTCGCCATGCAAATCGAAAGGGGGGTAACGGGCGTCACCACGCTCGGACCAGGCAGTCGCCTTGTGGTTTGGGTCAACGGTTGCAACAGAAGGTGCCGCGGCTGTATTTCAGAGCGGCTTCAGGCGTTCGACCCGGAGAATGAATACGATATAGAAGTGTTTTTGCGCGGTTTTGATTTAAGCCGGATAGACGGCGTCACTATTTCGGGCGGCGAGCCGTTCGAGCAGGCTCCCGAACTGGCAAAGCTCATAAGGCTCCTCAGGCGAAAGGGTGTAACAGATATTCTTGTTTACACGGGTTATACGCTTGAAGAGCTCCGCGCAAGGGGGGACGGCGCCACCGACGAGGCTCTTTCAGGCATATCCGTGCTTATTGACGGACCATATGTTGCCGAGCTTGACGACGGAACAGATAATATAAAGGGAAGTAAAAATCAGCGTGTGCTGTTTTTGAAACCCGGGTTTGAAAAAAAATATTCGGAATATATGCGTCCTGAGCGCAGCATGCAGCAGATGCCGCTCGCAAACATATTGCTCGCCGCGGGGATTCCTCCCGCGGGGTTTGCCGAAAGATTTATCAACGATGATGAGGAGGGAGAAGATGAAGTATAGCGGCGAAGATAAATATCGCGATAATGTGTACGGGGATTTCCCCCCGGATGTGGTCAGCATGGGCGAATATTATTTTGAAAGCAGAACGGATTTTGTTTCAGGCGACATTTCGGGTGCCGACGTAAAAAATAAGCCGTGCGTCTACATAGAAAGGGAGGGCGACGGCGGTCACGAATATATCATGTATCTTGTGATCCCTCAATGGCTCTATTCCGAAAATCCGTCCGCCGACCACGAAAAAGAGAGCGTGCGCGTATTGTTCGACCGCGACGGCATATCTCCCATAAATTCCGCCGGCAGGGCGGAAGTTGACAGGACGGTCAGTTACGCCGAGTACGTAAAAAGCGGATACCGGCTGAATATTCTCCGCCGAAGCAACGGCATGTACGAATTCTCCGGCACTGGCAGAATAGAGATTTTGGATGAGGATGGTGAAACGATAAAAAAGTATGCCTTTTATTGTAATTTTACATTCAGGCGCAGAATCTGTTATACGTTGGAGGTCAGCGGCGGTAAGGTAAAAATAAACGCAAGCGTCAACGGCGGTTGCGTCAAAGATATCCCGGTAAAAATTCTTATCGAAAAGGGCAGGGTGCCCTGTCTTACAGACAACGAAAACGCCGCGGCGGCGACGGAAGATTATTTAATCACATTCTCCGGAAGCGGGAAATGGTCGGGCGAATTTGAGTTGCCCGTCCTGTCGGGCATGAACGACGCCGTATGCCGCCTCGCCTTCTCCGACAGGGAAGATGAAAAGTATTATCTTCTGGATTGTCGCAATCAGACGGCGGACAGCGATAAAGATAAAGGCTTTAAGCTGTCGGAGCAGACGGTATGTCCGTATTGTCACGATAAAATAAGTCTTAACGGCGCAGGTCTTAAACTTTACCGCAGGGGCGGCGTCGCGTGTAACGGTGAAAGAAGCGTCAATAACCCGATATACGGCGAAAGACGCACCGAAAAACGCAACTGTATGTACTGCAAAAGCGACGTTGGCGGCGACGGAAGGTTGCTTGCCGAGTACAGCAGACTTCTTCCGTCGGATTATCTGGCACATACGAATTTCAGCATTGCGCTTTACGGCTCGCGCCGCGCGGGTAAAACGACTTTCATATCGCGCCTTTTCAATATCACGCGCGACAGGGGCGACAGGGGTGTAAACATGAGTTGTGCCCACCTTAACAGTCTCATGCCTAAGATAAAGTTAAGGGAATATCAGCCGATGCTTGTCGACCGCCAGAAAAACAGTACGGGCGGCGAAGTATGGGCTCCATGGAACATATTCGGCAACTATGTCACGGAACTTGCCGACGGCGGTTTCCCCGTCACCACCCAGTCCGATGAGGGCAGGCTGTATAAATGTCCCTTCATTTTCTCCGTGCGCAATAGAGCATATGTGCATCTGTACGATATTGCGGGCGAGGACGCCGAAAGCGGTAAAATGGGATTGATAAGCGAAAGCGGCAATCTCGGCATGTTTCTCCTCGTCGATATTGATTTGAACAAGGAAAAGGGCAACAGGAATGTCGTAAGCAAAATGGAAAGTACATTTTCTGAAAATCTTTCCGAAATAAAGAACAAGGAAAATGTTCCTGTCGCCGTTATACTTACAAAATTCGATAAGCACGAGGCAAATTTTTCTTCCTCCGCCCATTGCAGGCGCGGAGATATAGCCGACATGTTCAACGGCATATATTCCCGCTCGGAGCTCGAATTTAACGTTAACGCCGCCAGCGAAGAGATAAAAAGCTATCTTATGAGTTGCAGTTATCCGCTCTCAATACTTTCCGAGTTCAAAAATGTAAAGTATTTCGGTATATCGCTTTTCCCTAATCCTGCAAGTTTATACCATGAGGAACGCGGAAATACAGAAATTAACAGGCAGCTCTTTTCTGTCTCAGCCAAACGAATGGAATTGCCCCTTATATGGATGCTGCACAACTTCGGGCTTATAAAATAACGGAGGTAGAATATGAAACGCTATACATATTACCATGACCGTGAAAAAGGCTGGATTGACGTAATAAACGGATTGTCCGAATCGGACGACGAATACTCGGTTGCCGTCGATAATTTTAACGTGCTCAGAACGGCGTTCAGCGGCACCGACGGCGGCAAGGGCAGCTTTGCCTACATGCCGAAGGACGGAAAAATATATTTTCTTCACGGCATGATATCTAACAGGGTCGGATACTACAGCGGCGCCTACGGAAGCTCGTCGGAGCTCAAATCGTATGCCGCAGACGGCATAGGTCAGCTGCGCAACGAGCTTGTGCAAAACAAGGGCGGCGCTGCGGGCGATTATGTTCCGCTTCACGCTGCGGTGGGGCAGCAATACCGCGATTATGGCTTAAACCATACGCTGGCAAAAATGCTCCTCGCATGTGCGGACGCCATTTTATCAGGTAAATCTGTAATTTTCCGTCTCAAAAACAGTGCGGACTGCGACGGCTTTATGGCGGCGGTCATGCATTTGTTCCCTAAAAGCTTTGCCAACGAAATAGCTTTCTGTTCGGCAACGTCTGTGCTCAGTTCATTGAGCGGCGCGGGTCAATGGGTAATAGGCTACACAGGCAAAGGGAAAGAGATGGGGGCGTATGCCGATGAAAAAGTTGCTGTTATTGACGAGGATGACGCGGCAAGCTATTCCGGATATAAACATGCTTTTATCGGCGTGATTGAAAAATGCATTGACAACGGCAGCGATCTTTACGACCTCGCCGAGGAGACATGGGCTGCCTACAGGGGCTCCGGATTTGACGAAGCGGCAGCCTCAAAACTTGTCAACGATTTGTACGGCGCTTCGCTCAGCGGTGCCGACAGGGTTGAATTTTATTATAAAAAAGTAGCCGATTGCGTCAGGGCAAATAAATCTGCCGAAGCAACGGATGCCCTCAGACGTATGCTGTACGAGCCCTCTTCGGTCGACAGCCGCGAGGAAAACATGTTCAGCAGGTGCTTTGTCAATCTTTTTTCAGAAGCTGCTGTCTGCGAAGCCCTGGCAAAATTTATCGGCGCGAACGGCGGCGACGAGTTGCTCGCCATGCTGGGCCGCGCATGCGGGCGCGATATTCCCGAGGACAGCGTAATAGAGCCCGAAAAGCAGTTTGCGGCATTTTTCAATCTCTTCGTATACTTTTCTGAAGACAGGGATATCCGCCGCGCCGTCTCTGCAAAGCTTATCGATATTTCCAAAGTTGAGCGCAACGTCGGCGGGACATTCAATACAGAGTGCGCCAAGTTAATTTTAAATATAAAAAATGACAGCCACCGCTTTGCCGCAATTGCATTTTTTTCCGAAAGCTGGATAAATCCGACATCTCAGGCAAATGCTCCCGACGCCGCAAGAGAGCGCGGGGCGAAGGTTGTTTCCCTGCTCGGTAAAAAACCGTTTGACAGGGTTGTCGGCTGGCTCGAAGTAAGGGCTTTGTTCCGCGGGCTCGGCATAGGCAATTACGATATGCCGCCAAAGATATCGCAAAAGCTTATCGAGGCGTTGAACGACGAGGAAATTATCGCTCTTTGCTCGGAGGAATATTCCGAAAAACTTTCGCGCGATAAAACTATAAACAGCGACGCGTTTGAAAAGTTGCTTAACTCTGCTGCTCGGAATGCCACGCCCGATAACTTCGAGGAGTTTGAACGCGCCATAAATTATAACGGTTTGTTCAACCCGGATACCACCTATGGCTACGGAAATACAAATGTGGAAGACGCCCGCTCAGCTATTCAGGTTTGCAGGCATGCGAAGGGTATAGAGAAGGGTTACATCCTGTGCAGAAGCAACTTTTTGATCGGCAAACTGAATATGCTCTCACAAGCCGAACGCAAGCGTTTTGCGCGCGTGTATGGCTATGAAAATGTCAATGACGGCATAAAAGAGGCAGAAAAGGTGCTTGCCGACAATCTTTCCGAAGCCAGTGGGGCTGACTTCGCCGAAGTCTGCGCCGGCAAACAAACAGTGGCAAATGCCATAGCCGCCAATGCGGGCAGGGCTAAAATAGCCAACTTTGAACTCAGCAAGGTGCCTGCAAGCAGATGGCTTATAAGTGCGCTCATAGTGCTCGGCTGCTTTATCGTCGCGGCATTGGTCGCCCTTGCTCCCGTTTTGTGGCGCTGCCGGTCTGTATACGGCATGAGCTTTATCGGGGCTGTGGGGAGCTATCTCAACATAGGTCACATAATCTATCCATGCCTGTCTGCTTTGGTATATTTTTTCAGCCAGCTTTTTTTCCTGATTCGCCTGCATGGAACCGAAAGAAGCATCTTTTTGGGCTCCATAAAGAATGCCTTAAAAATATGGTTCTTATATACCCTTCTGCCGGGACTGTTCTTTGACGCGGGCTGGGCCGTTTTTTACTTCATTGTGTGAGGGGATTCTTGCATGGATATGTCAAAAAATAAAAAGATAGCTTTTATAAAAATAATATCATGCTGTGCAATATGCGTTGCGTTTGGGCTGTCGGGTTTTTTCTGGGGATATTTTTCAGGTCGTTCAAATAAATATGAGGAAGTAAAAACAGTTGAAATTTCTTCATTCGACCAGCTCAAAGAACTTGAACGCGATACCGTTCTCAATGACAGATATATCCTCGTTTCTGATATAACTGTAAGCGGAAGCCTGACTGTAGGTTCGGCAGACCATCCGTTCGACGGCACTTTCGACGGCAACGGACATACCATAACATACAGCGGCGCAACTTCGTCCCTGTTCGGTTATACGTCGGAAAATTCCTGCATTACACGCCTCACCGTTAGCGGCGCTATTGCTTCAAACGACGTTGTCGTCTCGGGTATAGCATCGGTCAACCGCGGAGAAATCTCGGTCTGCAAGACTGAAGGCTTAAACATAACTCTCTCCGAAGGCGCCCGCTATGCGGGCGGCGTTTCTGCCGTAAATTACGGCGCAGTATCGTATTGTATGTCCGATGTATCGTTTTCGGGCGGAAATGATATGCACGTCTCTGCCGGGGGAATAGCGGCTTATAACCGCGGGCAGATTTCTACGTCGGTTGTTTCGGTCAGCTATAGCGGGTTTGCTCAAACGGATATAGAAAATAATTACGAAGGAAGCGTAAGTAACCAGAGCGTAGGTGCAGTCTGCGGCGTCGATATGGGCAAAATTGAGAAGTGCGGAGCGGAGGAGACAGAGTATTACCTCACGGACAGCCGTTCAGACGGAGTAGGTTTCCTCTCTGAAGAACAGCTGTATAATCCTACGTATATTTTCCAGTCTATGGGATTCTCTTATTCGGATTGGTCTTACGACAACGGAAGCTATAATATTGTCGGGGGTGGAGTGCAATGAACGGCGGAAAAATCGGTCTGCGGTTTCTATCAATCGTTTTTTGTATTTTAGTCGGCGTTTTGATATTTTCGGCGACGGCAGTTGCCTGCATTCATTTCTCCAAAAATTTTCTGTCGGGGGATAACCGCAGGGAGATCTTTATCGATACCGAGATAGAGGTGTACATAGGGCAAACCGCACGGTTAACGCCCTCCCTTGTAGACAGCGACGGCACAATTTATGATGCCGTATTCGACTATTCAACTGAGAGTACGATGCTTGCCCTCGACAGTACGGACCCGGGTAAATTTACGGCAATGTCCTATGCCGACGACCCTCAGGTGATTACAATAACCGAAAAGTCATCCGGAGCCGGCGCCGAAGTCAAAGTAACGATTATCTCAAACGAACTCAGCGAAATAGTTGGTACGGAGCTTGATTCCGACAGCGTGCTCTTAGGGCAGGCGTTAACGCTCTCCGTCAGAACTCTGCCGGCACACTGCGATTTTTCCGATTATTACTCGGTTGAGATATATAATCTTTCCGGGACGACCGTAACCGATGCTTTCTCTGTGACCGACGGCGATGGCGTCATTTCTCTCATGGCACGGGGATTGGGCAGCGGTATGATAAAAGTCAGTTTTTCAAATCCCGACAGGGGGCTTAATTATACGGCTGAGTATTCATTTTCGATAACTTTGCCCGACAGCGCTATTGCCGACGCAGTCCTTGCGGCTGCGGCGGAGGGAGGGCTCGCTGGTCAATCTGCGCTCGGGAGCGTCACACAGATAGAGCTCGCCTCGTCCACTGCCGATCTCTCCTGCCTTGAACAAATTCCCTCCGTGGAGAAGGTTATACTCTCGGCGGAGAGCGTTTTCAGCCCTCAGGGAGAGTTGCCCTCAGACATTACATACTATGTTTCCGCCGACATAGCGGAAAGGTACTACGAAAGTCCCGACTGGGCAACCGTTTCGGAAAATATATATCCGGAAGATGGTGCGGACGGGACAATCTGTACAGTGTACCATTCTACGCTCGGGAAAAAATTCTATTATGAATTGGGTGCTCAGACACCAATTGAATATGAGCCTGAAGTCGATGGCTACACATTCATGGGCTGGTATTCCGCGCCTTCGGGGGGCGACATGGTAACTTCTGTCACGTCGCCCTGCCATTTATACGCCCGTTGGAGTGCAAACGAATACGAAATTATATTTAATACCTTCTCCAGTCCCGAAACAATGACAATGCCTGCCGTTTACGGCGAGGTCGTCGGAGACATGCCCGTTCCCGAAAGAATGGGATACACCTTTGCAGGCTGGTATTCGCAGGAAAACGGCGGGGGCACACTCTATGAGAACGGCTTCACTTATTTGTTCAGCGATAATCTGAAGCTCTACGCTTTCTGGACGGCGAACACATACCGCGTAACGCTCGACTATCAGGGCGGCGGGGACGATACGCAATTTGAGGTGACTTTCAGCGGCACTATCGGCGACAAGCTCCCGACATCGGCAGAAAAAGCGGGCAATGTATTCGGCGGCTGGTACACCGAAGCCGGAGGAGAGGGCTTGCTCTATACCCCCGAAAGTACCGTTGATTTTGCACAGGATATAACTTTGTATGCAAAGTGGACGGCGACTATAACATTTGATTATCAGCTTGGCGGCGGAGAAAATATGCCCGTTGCGGTTGAAGTCGTCTACAATAATCTTGTACCCGCTCTTCCAGAGCCTGTGCGCAGCGGCTATGAGTTCGACGGCTGGTATACCCTGGTCGGAGGCGGCGGAGAGCAGATTGCCGAAGGCGGCAAATATATTCGCGGCGAAGGCGTAACTCTCTATGCAAAGTGGGTCACGGATATAACCTTTGTCGTCGGCGAGGGGTTCCATATAGCTATACCTTCAAAGCAGGTGACTTACAACGCGCCCGTCGGAACTCTTCCCGTCCCCGTGTCCGATGCGGGGTTTGCATTCGACGGTTGGTATCTGAGCCAATCATTTGATTCAAGGGTCACGGGCGACGCTCTGTATGTTCAGGACGGACCTGTGTCCCTGTATCCGAGATGGAACATCAGAATATACCTCGATTATCAGGGCGCTACCGGCGGCAACGAAGAGTCGTTTGTATATGCCCTTCAGAACGAATATATCGGCGCAGATGTCCTGCCGACGCCTGTAAGAACGGGATATTGCTTCAGCGGTTGGTACACGGGACCGGAAGGTAACGGGGAGTTGTACACTGCCCAAACTTTTGTCAGCGGAAAAAATGCCGTCAGGCTATATGCTTATTGGCGCATTGAAACATATCTGCTTACTTTCGACCTGAATTATGAAGACGGCGGCACGGCTGCAACCCAAACTTTGCAGTACGGCAAAACTTTTACTCTCCCTGCAGAACCTTCCCGCGCGGGGTATGTGTTCACGGGCTGGTATCTCGACCCTTCAGATGAAGGAACCATGCTTACAGGCGGAACTGTTTCCGATCTCGGCGACTATGAGTCGGGTTATTCCGAACAACCTATCGCCATAAACGTATATGCGCGTTGGGACTTGGAAACTGCCGACTATTATGGCGACGGAACCGCAGACAGTCCCTACGAGATTTATAACGTCTACCAGCTTGCCGACCTTTCCGCTCAGGTAAACGACGGCAACAACTTCAGCGGATTCTATTTCATGCTCATGAACGATATAGATAATGTCGGAGAATGGAATCCCATAGGCGACAATAACAACGATACCTATTATTCGACCGCGAATGAGGCGGTAGCACGTCGTTTCGCAGGCGTGTTCGATGGCGGCGGACATACAATCAGCGGATATACGGTCAGCGCAGACAGCGAAACATATACCGACACATACGTCGGGCTGTTCGGATATATCGCTTCGGGCGGAACCGTGAAAAATCTCAAAGTCTCAGAGATGCAGATAGACGGTCGTTCGGAGAGGGAAAGCGGATCCAAGGGCGGTGGTCACTACGGCGCAATCGCCGGCATCAACTCGGGTGTAATTTCTTACTGTAACGTTCTGTCGGGCACTGTCTCGGGCAGCGCCGTACTCGATACTCATGTCGGCGGCGTCGCGGGATATATGTTCCTTACAGGCTCTGTAATCAGCAACTGCACAAATGCGGCTGCAATCTCAGGCACGGCGGGCAGATGCGTGTCTCACGGCGGCATAGTCGGCAGCGTAAATAACGGCGTTATTTTTGAATGTGAAAACAGTGCCGCTATCACGGGCACAAACAATAATACGGGGTCCTATTCAAACGGTCAAAAGGGCTACATGTTCATGGGCGGCATAGCAGGCGTTTCCTGCGCCGTTATCGTCAAATGTACAAACAACGGCTCTGTTTATGGCGGAAGTTGGGCGTACGATACGGTAAGCAACGCAGGCAGCGGCTCCATTGTTGGCTATCTGCACAACGGCAGCGACGTAAGCACGGATTCTACAGGCGACGAAACCCTTGAAATTGTCAAGGGCGACGGCTATTACTCGGCTCTGGTTTCATGTTCATCTACAACCGGAGAAAAGCCCATAGGGTTCCTTCAGAACGATTCGGGCAACGGCAAAAAGCCCGTTGCGGTCACCGATGGTATGGGTGGATGGAAGGCTAAATCGGGCAGTGACCCCGAATCTGTGAATGAATCCGATTATGCCGAATATCTCAGTTCTGCCGGCGTGGTAAACACAATGTTTGCCACCGGTCTGCTCGTCATTCCGTCTGACTGCATTATAACGGGCGAAATCAACAACTTCGAAGCAAACACGCAATGGACATTCGGCATAACCGATTTGCCCGACGACGCATACGGCTATATAATTCTCGCCGTCAGCGTCTTTGCAGGATTTGTCGGAGCGGCAATAATTTTGATTGCGCTTTTTGTGAAACGCAGGAAGGATAAAAGAAAAGGAGTTTCAACGGAAGAAATAAATGAAAAATCTGGTACGTAAACCATGGTTTATTGCGGCGGTTGTGCTCATACTCTTGTGCATTGGCGGTTTGATTGCTTTTTTTGTGCTGCTGCGTGAAGATTCACCGTTCGCAGGTGCTGGAACGCAGTCCGACCCGTATGTCATTGCCGATAAAGACGACCTTATTGCTTTCAATGCGTATGCCGGTAATGCAATAGACGGGCACGCGGGCGAATATTTCGCGCTCACGGCAGATATCGATCTGGGTGGAATGGAGTGGACTCCCGCGGCGGTATCTGGTCAGTTTTGCGGCTTGTTTGACGGCAACGGACATACCGTAAGCAACTTTTCAATCGCGGCAAATACTCCCAACGTCGGTTTTTTTGCTTATATTTCAGGCGGTGAGGATGCAGGTATCCGCAATCTGAATTTAACCGGAGTAACCATATCTTCTGCATATGACGTCCAAAGCCTTGGCGTTGTTGCAGGCAATGCGAATGCGGCTATTTTAAATTGCTCTGTGGGCGCAAATATTGCTCTCACGGGGCGTACGGCATATGTCGGCGGCGTAGTGGGGTACACAAATTGCAGCATAATCGGCTGTAAAAGCAGCGGCTCCATGACTGTTTCCGCAGTAGAACGCCTTTCAGGCAGTAATTCCACATATGAATGGCCCAGATACGCCGGCGTAGCGGGAACAGCTAACGGCGACATAACAGACTGCGGAAACGCTATGTCTATCAGCATGACGCGCGTCGAATCAACCGACAGCGTAAAGCGCAACATTCACGTCGCAGGTATATGCGGAGACGCCAACGGAACAAATTATTCAGGACTTGTCAACTATGCCGATATAAACGCCGTCGGGGCGGTCGGGGGCATATTCTGCAATATATCTTCAGAAAACGCCGTCATAAAAAACTGTTATAACTATGGCGATTTGTCCTCTACAAGCGATATACTCTGCGATATAGGCGGTATCGCTGCCCGCAGTTATACAACCGGCAGTACATTACCGCTTATCGAAAATTGTTACAACGGCGGAGATGTATCAATTGTATCGCTGCTCAACGGCTCTGTTCAGACCGGTTATGAAATTGTCGTATGCTGGGCAGGCGGCATCATAGGCGCTGGCAACTTCAACATAAGTTCATGCGCTTCTGAGGGCAACATCAATGTCACCGGCTACGGTACTCACTATGTGGGCGGCGTGGCAGGAGGTATCACGGGCGTCTTAAAAAACAGCTATCACATAGGAGATATAACCGTCGAATCAAAAAGTTCTATCATAGCTGGTGGCGTTCTCGGCGTTCTTCAAAGCCATGAGTATTACAGTGGAAAGATAGAAAATCTTGTTATAACGCTTGAAAGATGCTACAATGTTGGCGAAGTGAATATCTGTCTTGCAGATAATCCCATCAGCGCAGCGGCGAATTATCTTACGGGCGGCGTAGTCGGGTACAATATGCAAAGCGAAAATGCCATGCGATATAATTATTTCGATTCATCCGTTCATGCTCCTTCGTCCGCTCCCGAGGGCTACATTGCCTACACATATTGGTATGGCGAAGAAAACGCAGGGCAGGCTGAAAATGTGACGGGAGAGGAAATCTACTCAAATTCAGGCTTGACAACAGCGCAGCTGCAATCGGGCGCGGAAGGGCTTGAAGAGTATTCCGGCGGAACAGACGAAAATTCCGTGTGGGTATTCGGCGACGGCTACCCTAAGCTTTACTGGCAGAAATGAATATTATTTTAAAATAACAGGGAGGCAGTTGTATGTTGCCTCCCTGAAGTTTTACGGTGTTGGGTTTTGAAAAGTTTGATGCGTCAGCTTACAAACTCAATATTTATGTTTCCGTTGTTGCAGTCTGCAAAAAGCTTCTTTTCGCCGCCCTCTTTGTTTTCGGGTAAGTTGCTATCGCCCTTCTTTATGACGCATGAAATGGTATAATCGTCCCAGCCGCCGAGTATGCTGCCGGTAATGTCGCCGTTTTTCGCCGTCAGAGCAATCGAATTCCCCGCATCTATTCTTTCGCAAATTACGCTTCCGCCGTTGGAATTCAAACTCAGACTCCCGGCAACCGACAGACCCGTCGCCTTTATGGCTTCATTGGTGGTGGTAGCCGAAAGGCTGAGCACAACGCCCTGCGGAATGCATATTCGTATTTTGCGGTACTCCGCCGAGGGCTTAACGCCTATAAAGTCTGTCCAGTCCTTGTCCATGGTCAGCTTCACGCTCAGTTTTTTGTCGTCCGAAACCCCGATTTCCAGATACTCTTTTTGGCTGTCGTGGTAATATATGTGCACTTCGCCGTCCTCCGATTGCTCTATCTGCAACTCCCTGTCCGTCACGTCTATTTCGACGCTCTCTATCGCGCTGTCGCCGGAGTCGTATGTTTTTTCAACGAACGTTTGCTCTTCCGAACAGCCCGCCAAAACAAACAGCGCCGCTCCCAGTATTGCGCACAAAAATACAGTCATTTTCTTTATTGCTTTTTTCATCGTTTAAAGCCTCCTTAAATTTTTCTTGACACTATATCTTTTTGTTGCTAAAATAATGATAAACTTTTGTGTAACACAAATGTCAATGGAAAATTGCGGATAATGGAAAAATTTTTTTCAATCAGTCAAACGGCTAAAATAGCCGAAGTTACTGCGGAAACTTTGCGGCACTACGACAGGATAAATCTGGTCAAACCGTGCAAAGTGGACGAATGGACGGGTTACCGCTACTATTCCATGCAGGAAATAGTTATCCTGAATACAATAAAAAGTTTGCGCTGCATGGACTTGTTCCTGTCGGAAATAAAGGAAATTTTATCGTACAACGATTTTGATAAAATAGTCGCCGCTCTGAAAAAGGCGGAAGCAAACGCCGATAAAAAGATTGCCGAACTCAACAGCGCCAAAGCCAAAATAACCCGCGCCCGC
>CALVMP010000025.1 GCA_944346655.1 uncultured Clostridia bacterium | reverse complement strand
CTGTGTTTACGCCGCGGCTGAAGCATAAGCCAGCTGCACGGCTCTTTCAAGTTCGGCGTCGGGATAGGTTTTGGACCACTCAGCCCCGACCGCCGTCGCGCCCTGCGCAACTCCTATGCCGACGTCGTGAATGCAGGTGCCGTCGGGCCAGAATATGCGGGCGACGGTGAGCTTTAACGACTCGCCCGTCTTGTAGGTGAAGGTGGACTGCATTATGCCCTTGCCGTAGGTGCGGGCGTTCTTCTGAGCCGTGCCCGAAAAGTTGAGATAGCTCTGTGAAAAGTCAGAGACGAATACATCGGAAAAGCTTACGGTCCCCGCCGAGAGGAGAGCGCCTATCAAAGCTTCGGAGGCGGAAGCCGTGCCGTTGTTGGCAAGCAACGTCATTTCTACTCCTTCCGGCAGAAGGCTTTCTTTTGGAGATCCTGTATCGACGGCGAAGTTGTAGCGGCTGCCGTCCTTGTACTCCGCATACATGGCTACGGAGCTGTAACCGGGGGAGTTTGCCGTAAAGATGTAGGTGAGCCCGCGCATTACGTCGACATAGCCGCCTCCGTTGTTGCGCAGGTCGAGAATGAGCGAGGTGAAGCCGTTTTGGTTGAATACCTTCATGAGCTCTTCCGTTTCCTCCACGGCGTTGCCGTAGAATTGGGAAAGGGAAATGTAGGCTGCGCCTTCGGGCAGGAAGGAATAGTCCGAAGAGGCGCGTTCGGCAACCGTCAGTCCGCCCGAGGAGGAATAATCTATCGACCATTCGGTCTGCGCTGTAGCCATGTAGCAGTAGGACATGGTGTACTGTGCGCGGGACATTTCGTAGGAGCCGCGGTCGGTGACGAGAGTGAAGTTTTCGCCGTCCGCCCTGTCCTCTATAAATGAGGAAAAATCTTCATTGCTTTCAATTTTAAAGACGGTGCCGTCGGAGGTTACAGCTTCCTCTACGAACGTGCCGCCGCGCAGCCCCGCGTGCCATGCGGGCGAATTGCCGAGCACGGAGACAATATAAACGCCGCTTCCTCCGCTGAAGGCGCCCTCGGGAACGAACTGGTAACTCACACCTATTCCGCTGCGGCGACCTGCGTTGGAGGCGTCGACAGCCTCGCTTTCCTCAGCCGTGTAGTAGCCGGAATATATGTCGAGCACGTTGCCGCTTAAATTTTCCAGCCCCGCCTCGCGGACGGCTTCTTCGGAGACGTCGAGATAGTAATATCTTTGGATAAAGTCTACAGCCCAGTCGAGAGTGGAGGCATAGCCGCAGGATGAAAGAAAGACGCACAGCGCCGCCGCGAAAGCAAAGAGGGCCGCGGCGGACATTTTAAGGCGTGCGCGCAGAGAGAGATTTTTCATGTTTTACCTTTATTTAGCCCTGTAGAGAGCTATTAAAAAACTGAGGGTGACGGCGCCGCTGAAAGAGCACGGGTCGACGCCGGTGACGGCGCGGATTTTGCCGAGGCGGTAGATGAGCGTGTTGCGGTGCATGAAGAGCGAACGCGCCGTTTGCGAGACGTTGAGATTGTTTTCAAAGAGAGCGGAGAGCGTTTTCATGAGCTCGCCGTCCTCGAAAACCTTGACGAAATTTTTTAAGTCGTAGCCTTCGAGGAGCCCCTCCCTTTCGGGTTTGCCGAGGGATTCGACCACCTTTTCGGGCGTGAGACCGCCTTGTTTGTTTTCCGGCATTCTGATCACCTGACTTTTTTGGTCCGCGAATAGAAATTTGTGCGCCTTCGGGTGATAATTTCCCTCCCGCAGACAATAATATTATACTACAATGCAAATTAATTTTCAATGATTTTTGCCGATTTGTCAGACAAATGTCACCAAACGCTTATGCGGCACGACTTTTTCGTGACCTGCCGCTTGCGCGATGATGAAAATTTATTACAAAAAAATGTATGTAATATCAACAAAATTTTGGTATTGACCTTGACATATAGCGAAAATTGTATTAAAATAAATGAAGTAGAAGTTTTAAAAAAATTTCTGACTTACAACTTTTGTAGGCTTGCGCCGCGGCGTGGGGCGAACACGCGGAAGGCGCTTACTGTAAAAAACTGTTACGGAGAATTACTATGTCAAGTGAAACCAAAACAACTTCTTCAATCAAGACACTGGTAGTAGTAACCTACATCATCGCAACCGTTTTGCTGGTTGCGGGTTGGTTCGTACCCATCTTCGACTCCGCCAACGCTGATCTGGAAATTGTAGACAAGATGATGTTCTGGTATGTTCCCGCATTCATCAATGCCTTCCTCTTCCCCTTCACGGGCGGCAACCTCATCGAGGGCGACATCGTAAGCCGGCATAATCTCGGCGACTACGCAAAATTTACCGCCGAAATCGTCCCCGGCACAGAGTTTGACCTCACTGCCCTCATGGTTCTCATCTACCTCGTTATTACCGTCGCCGCCATAATCTGCCTTATCCCCGTGCTCGTGAGCAAAAAGGATAAAGTTTGCCTTAAAACGGCTTATGCGGTCGAAGGCGCAGCCCTTGCCGCTCTCGGTCTTACCTTCCTTTCCGCCTGCTGGAGCGCGGCTTGCGGAATCACCGGCGGCAGCTCCGAAAATATGCCCGTAATCGTCGACGGATTTATGAACGTCCTCGCCGTATTTGCAGCCGTTCTCGTAATCGTGTTCATTCAGAGCATAGCAGAAAAGAAGGCTTACGGCGCAGTTAAAGTAGTGCTCTTCCTGTTATCGCTTGCAACGTTTATTTTCGCCATGTTTGCAATCGACATATTTATCCAGAACGCCCTCGGCGATACCTGGTACGATTTCCTCGACACCATAATGGCGACGAGCGGTCTCATCGGCAGCGGCGGTCTCGACTATACCGTAGCCCTTGTATATAATCCCAAAATGATCTTTGCGGAAGGCACGCCGATTACAGCCAGCATACTCTATATCTGCGTACTTGCGTTTGCAATCGTCGCACTCGTCAACCTCATCATAGACCTTTACGGCATGATGGCAAACAACCAGCGCGGCGAAAACGGCGCCCTCCTCAAGCACAAGGGCGGCAAGATCTTCGGAATCGTAAGATACGCCCTCGCGCTCGTTCTGTTAATTGCCATAATAGTCCTCTGCTTTGTTGAAGAGAATATCGGAGTCGTTGGCATCTGCACCTATGCAGCCACGCTGTTCGCGCTCATTAGCCTGATACTTGCAATCAGCAGGCTTGCCTACAACAAGAAGATCGAGGCAAAGAACTCGCAGAGCAAGGACATAACGCTCGTAAGCGACGTTGCAGAGGACAGCGAAGAGACTTCCGACTTCGTAACCGACGAAGAGCCCGCAGTTGCTCCCTACCCCGTATATGCAGAGGAAGCGCCTGCCGAACCCGCACCCGCAGAGGTTGTTGAAGAGCCCGTTACGGCATTTGACGAGCAGCTTGAAATTACCGAGGTTCCCGAAGAGGCTAAGCCCGAAGAGGAAGAACCCCGTCCCGAACCTTACGTATATACACCCGCACCCGTTATCTATAACGGACCTACGGACGAGTTCCTCGACAGCCTTTCCACCGAGGAGAAGATTGAATTCTGCAAGGTATTCATAGACAAGACGAAGGGAACGCTGCCCAAGAAGATGCCCGAGTATCAGATCGGCGGCGACAACGCAGATTTCTTCCCCGCAATATTTATAAATCTCGGCAGATTCCGCGCTCTGCTTTCAAGCGGTCTGCTCCGCAAGATTTACAAATACCTCAATACAAAGTAATTTTCAATTAAATAACCGCGGCTGCCTGAAGGCAGCCGCGGTTTTATTGTATAACGAAAACCACACGCTGAGCGTGTGGTTTTCGTTATACAATAAAAAAAACGAAGATTTTCAAAAATCTTCGTTTTTTTGATATTTATAGGAATAGCGCTTTATTCCGCAGGAGTTTTTATGGCGATTTTTGCGATGACCGTGTTGCCTTTATATGTGACGTTGCCGGAGCAGACGGCGTTTACGATGTACAGCCCCCTTCCGCTTTCGGAGAGAACGTCGGGCAGTTCGGGGCAGGGCGGCAAAGAACGGCTTTCCTCCGAAGAGACGCTGATAACTATCATGTCGCCCTCTATTTCGCCCGTAAAGGAGGCGAGCGTGCCGCAGTGGCGGATGACGTTGGTAAGAAGTTCGCACCCGACCAGCCGCGAGAAGAACACGTCGTCCTCGTTGAGCCCCAAAACCCGCAGTCTGCTTGCAAAATTCTGGAGGGCTGCGTGCATGTCGGTTAAGTTGTCGACTGCAAATTTAATCATTTTAAGAGTGCTTCCTTGAGCTTGGCGATTATCTTTCGCTCGGCACGGGAGACGAACATCTGACTTACGCCGAGAATTTTGCCCACTTCCGCCTGCGATTTGCCCTGAACGAAGCGCAGATTGATTACGCGCTGTTCGTTTTCGTCAAGCTTTTTTATCTCTGTTCTGAGGGCGTCGGCATCCTCGAAATTTTCGAAAGACGAGGCGTCGTCGGCGATGACCTCATACATGGGAGCCTCGCCGTCGGTGCCCTTGACGGGGGCGTCGAGCGAGACGGGCGTTTTGCTCTCCATCGCCTCGATTATGCTCTCCTCGTCCTCGCCCAAAATTTCGGAGAGCTGTTTTACCGTGGGTTTTACGCCGTTTTTGGTATAGAAGTCGTTGACGGCGGCTTTGACTTTTGCGGAGAGGGCGTAGAGCTTCCTGGGCAGCCTTACCGAGCGGGAGTAGTCGCGGAAGTAGTTGCGGATTATGCCCGTTATCGTGGGCGTTATGTAGGTGGTGAACTGGTTGCCTAAATCGGGGTCGAATTTTTCGACTCCCGAAATGAGGGCTTCTGCCGCAACCTGCAAAAGGTCGTCGTACTCCACCCCCCTGCCCGCAAACTTTTTTGCGAGGATTTCCGCAACGTACATGTAATTTTCGACAAGTTGGTTGCGTATCTTTATATCGCCCGTTTTACGGTATTCGCGAAAGAGCTCTGCCGCCTGTTCGTTAGACATCATAATTTTAAAACTACTTTGCTTATTGCGTTGCCCTGCTTTGTGATTTTGCAGGAGGAGACGAGAGCCGAAATGAGCGAAAGCGAAAGCTCGTTTTCTCCCTCCGAAAGTCTGTCGGCGCTCCTGCCTTCCACTTCGGCGACGAGCCCTTCGTCGGTGCGGAGAGTTACGTCCGCGCCGCTGAAACCGCAGTTTTTGAGTATGAGACAGCTTTCGGTTACGCACACCTTGAAGTCCTCCGCGGCGTCGACGTCGATGTCCGCGGCGGCGCAGACTCCCCCTACCGCAAGGCGGAGCGCGGTGAAATACTGGCTGTCGGACAGACAAAAGCTTATTTTAAAGTCCTTCATCATTCTATCTCCAATATTGTGGTGATGTTGCAGATTTCGAACATCTTTTTGATGCGTGGACTGGCGTTGATTATTTTAAGCTTTCTGCCGTCCGATGAGAGCAGTTTGTAGAGCTTTATCACGCCGCCCATGATTGTGCTGTCGATAAACATTACATCCTTGAAGTCGAGCACCACGTCGGCGGGATTGCGGTTGTACGCCTCGGTTACCGCGCCGCAGAACAGGTCGTACTGGGCGGCGTCGAGCTCGCCCGAGAGCGAAACCGTTATGGTGTTTTGGGATGAGGTTATGTTTGTTACAGGATTTAGCATTTTGAACTCCCTTTTTTACTACTTTATATATAAACTTTAAAAGGCTTTTGCTAAACCATTTTAGCACAACTTTTGTTCCCGTTCAACAAAAAATTTACTCATTTATGGTTTTATTCACAATAATGTTTATTTATGCATATGTGCGGGCTGAGCGCCCGAAGTTTATTCACAAATAATTCATTTGACAGTGTAAGCCAAATGTGGTATAATATTGAAAATTACGACATTATGGAAGTAAAAGAATTTGGATTTTAATGCAGCGAATTTAATTGTAAAATACTCACACAAAATATCCGAGCTTGCCAAAATCGAGCAGGCGGACAAAATTGTACCCGAACTGTACGACAAATACGACGTCAAGAGAGGCTTGAGAGACAAGAACGGCAAGGGCGTATTATGCGGACTTACCGAAATTTCGGAGGTTACGAGCTGGGACGTAAAAGACGGAGTAAAGACCCCCATCCCCGGCATTCTGTGCTACAGGGGATACAACGTAAAAGACCTTGTTTCAAACTGCGTGCGCGAAAACAGGTTCGGCTTTGAGGAGACGATATACCTGCTTTTGTTCGGCTCGCTGCCCAATAAAACGGAGCTTTCCGATTTTTCCGACATGCTGGCGGAATTTATGGTGTTGCCCAGAAACTTTGTGCGAGACGTCATTATGAAGAACCCCTCTTCCGACATAATGAACATGCTGGCGCGGTGCGTGCTGCAGCTATACAGCTACGACCCCGACCCCGACAACATTATGATTTCCAACGTACTGCGCCAGAGTTTGCAGCTTATAGCGCAGTTTCCCATGCTGGCGGCTTACTCCTTCCGCGCATATAAGTATTACGACGTGAGCGACGCCTCTTTAATAATCCACAAGCCGCTCACCGAATATTCCATGGCGCAGAACCTTTTGCACATTCTAAGGAAGGACAACAGGTTTACCGACCTCGAGGCGAAGGTTCTGGATATATGCCTTACCCTGCACGCCGACCACGGCGGCGGCAACAACTCGACCTTTACGACGCACGTCGTAACCTCCTCCGGAACGGACACCTACTCCTCCACCGTCGCTTCGCTCGGCTCGCTTAAAGGCCCCAAGCACGGCGGCGCGAACATAAAGGTAAAGCAGATGTTCAACAACATCAAGGAGAACGTGCCCGACTGGAAGGAGAGCACTATAAAGGACTACATAAACAAAATACTATCCAGGCAGGCTTTTGACCGCAGCGGACTGGTTTACGGAATGGGGCACGCCGTGTACACCATATCCGACCCGAGAGCCGAAGTTTTGAAGCTGTATGCCGGCAAACTTGCAGTTGAGAAGGGCAGAGAGGACGAGTTCGAACTGTACAACACGGTTGCAAAGACGGCTTCGGAGCTCATTCAGGAACAGAAAAAGATCGACAAACCCGTCAACCCCAACGTGGACTTTTACTCGGGATTTGTATACTCCATGCTCAACATTCCCGACGCGCTGTATACTCCGCTGTTTGCAATTGCGAGGATTGCGGGCTGGTCGGCACACCGCATAGAAGAGCTTGTAAACGGCAACAAGATTATCCGCCCGGCGTACCAGTGTGTGCGCGACAGGCGGGAATATGTGCCGCTCGACCAAAGATAAAACACAACCGCGCAGATGTATCTGCGCGGTTAATTTTTTGGCTAAAAGGTAAAACAGGCTATTTTTCGGGGGGATATGACGGGGTCAACGAACTTTTAAAGCGATAGTCCCGCCCGTCAAAGGAAAAGGCGAGCTCGTTTGAATTGAGCTGCTGGCGCCTTGCCGAGTACTTTTTGTTGAGTTCCGCGTCGCCGTACTTTTCGTCGCCCAGAACGGGGCAGCCGATATAAGCCATGTGGGCGCGTATCTGGTGGGTTTTGCCCGTGTGCAACGTTATACGGACCATTGCAAGTTCGCCCCTGCTTTCAAGCACGCGGTATCCGGTGCGGATGGGAACATACCCCTTTGCGGGCAGGGCGGAGATTGTGACCTGTCCTTTCTTTTCGTCCTTATAAAGGTACGCCGTCATGTCTGCCGCAGGGGATTTGAAGTTGTTTTCGCAGACGGCGATATAATTTTTGGTGATTTTATGCTCTTTGAAGAGGCGCAGAAACTCCCCCTCCGCCTCTTTGGTCTTAGCAAAGATTATAAGCCCCGTCGTGTTCCTGTCAAGCCTGTGCACGGGCGAAAGATTTAGCTCCGAGGCGAGGGCTTCGGTGGAGACGCCGCTGAATTTATCGCACACGACAAAGGATTGCCCCCCGTATATGAGCGAGTGACTGGGCTTTTGCTCCATTTTGGGCGTGGTGTAGTAGACGACTTCGTCGCCCGGCTTTAAGGGAATGTTTGAGCGGACCTTTATCCCGTTTACGCGGATATCGCCGCTCTTTAGGAGGGCTGAATAGTAAAAGCTGCCCTGGGGGTAGACGGCGTCGGTGAAGTCGCGCAAGAGGGATGGAGTTTTTACGGTAAATTTTTTCATGCGAACGAGAATAAAAAATGTGTGATATACGCCGCGGCAAAGGCGAACGCGAGCTGAACTGCGGCGAACTTTAAGGATTTTGCAAAGCCGACCTCCCTCACCGACGAGGCGAAAGCCGATATGCAGGCGGGACAGGCGAGCACGAACACGCAGCAGGAGAGCGCCGCGGCGGCAGGCAGGTTAGCGGAGCCCGACAGCATGGAGATTGTCGCCGCAATGTTTTCCTTGGCGGCAAAGCCCGACAAAAAGGCGTATATAAGCCGCCAGTCGCTTACGCCCATGGGGGCAAAGAGGGGCAAAAGGGCGCGGCATATGTGGCAGGCAATTGAGTTTTGCGGCTGGCAGAACGTGAACGAAAACGTAAGATGCGAGCACAGCCAAAGAGCCATGCAGAATGTGGCGACGACGCCCGTCACCTTTATTATAAAGCTTTTGAGTTCAAAACACAACTTGTTTTTGACGGCAGAAAAACGGGGAGCCGTTATGGGGGTGATTTCGGAGATGAGCCCCTCCCCTTCCCCCTTTATGATAAGGGACAGGGCAATTGAAGTTGCCACGCCTAAAAAATAGAGAATGAGCACGGCGGGGAAGGGATTTTTGAATACGGGTGAGAGAAAGGTTAAAAAGACGGGCAGCTTTGCGCCGCAGGGCACGTACGGAAGGATTGCTATTGTGCGGACGCGCGAGGACATTTTTGAAAAGCCGCGCGTGGTGGTTATTGCGGCGGCGGTACAGCCCAGACCCGAGATTAAGGAAAACGCCACCCTGCCCGAAAGCTTAGCGCCCGCAAACAGCCCGTCGGTCGCAAAACAGAGGGCGCTCATGGCGCCGCTTTCGTCGAGGAGAATGAGGGCGAGCCACAAAAGGGCGAGCTGGGGAATGAAGGAGAGCACGCCGCCCACGCCGCCCAAAACGCCTTCGCAGAAGAATGAGGCGAACACTGGGCTTTGTATGTGCGCCGAGAGGAAGCCGGCAAGCTTTACGCAGATGAGCTCTTCCAAAAAATCCTTGGCGATTGCCCCGGGCATGGCGGGGTGAAAGGTCAAAAGAAAGGTTAAACTTATGACGGCGACAAAGATTAAGGGCGCGAAAAACTTTGAATAGAAGGGCTTTTCATACCTGCGTATGGCGTGATTGCCCCCATAATATGCCGCGTTCAACCCGATATTCTCCCTTTTTACGGAGCGGCAGAGAGCGCCACCGAGCGCAAGCTTTTTCAGGGCGCGCGGCGAACAGGAATAGACGGGTACGCCAAGAAATTTTTCAAGCCCGCCTTCGTTTACCCAGCCTCCGCGCACCTTCAGCTCCCTGAGTTTTGTCAGGTAGACGACGGTATTTTTGTTGAGAGATATGAGTTTTTTTGTGAGATTGAGCGAGTTTTGCAGGGTTGTTGAATCGACGACGTTGATTATGGCGTCGGCTTGCCTTATGGCGCTTGCCGCCTCGTCCTCCTCCATCGTGTAGGAGTTAAAGGAGTACAGCCCGGGGCTGTCGGTAAAGGAGACATCCCCTACCTTTTTTGTGTGAGCGGTAGTGGTTACGCCGTGGAAGTTGCCCGTCTTTAAACGGCTTTTTGTGAGCGCGTTGAAGAGGGTGGTTTTGCCCGCGTTGGGGTTGCCCGCCAAAACTATGTTCATGCCACCTCTATCGCCGAGGCGACGCCCTTCCTTAAAGCCACCCTTACGGCGTTTACGCCCAGGAGTATGCTTGAATTAAATAGCGAAAAGCCGAGGCAGGTGACCTTCGCGCCGCAGGTTATGCCGAGGGCGGTCAGCCTGTCCCGAGCCGCGCCCGTGACCGAAATTTTTGAGATTTTTGCGCTCTCCCCCACCTTTAAATTAAAAACACTCATAGTTTATCCTATGAGTGTTTTTGTTGAGTTATGATATTTTAAGCCTTTGCGACGGTTAAGGTGACCTTTTCGCCGTTTATGGACTGTTCCCTGGTAAAGCCTTCGGAAGTTCCCTCCGATATGGAATTGGCGAGCACGTCTGAGGCAATCGCGCCGGACTTAAGCACCTTTGCAGCCCTGCCTTCCGCCGTGAACCACACGTTGATGCGGTCGGTGACCTCGAAACCAGCCTCCTTTCTCATGTTCTGAATTCTGGATACGAGTTCGCGGGCGACGCCCTCTTCGATGAGCTCCTCCGAAAGGCTCGCGTCGAGCGCGACGGTTATGCCCTTGTCGGCGGCGGCGACGTAGCCCTTTGCGCTCTCGGTGAAGATTTGTAAATCGTCCTGGGTTAAGGTGACGCTGAGGTCGTTAATTTCATACACGCCGCCGTCCTTTACCGCCTGCACGACTTCGCCAGCGTTGCACGAGGCGAGGAAGGAGGAGATTGCGCCCAGCTTTTTGCCGTATTTAGGACCGAGCGTTTTGAGCTGGGGCTTTAATTTGTAGGTGATATACTTTGTTGCGTCGTCGGCAACCGAGAAGTTTTTGACGTTGAGTTCGTCGAGCACTATGCGCTGTTCGTCTGCCGTCAGAGAGAAGTCGCGGGCGGTGACCACTATCATGTTTGCAAGCGGCTGGCGGTTCTTCAGGTTGCCCGCGTTCCTTGCCGCCCTGCCGAGGACTACTATATCCAGTACGCCGTCCATGCCGCGTTCGAGCTCTTCATCTATCATGCTTTCGTCGGAGACGGGGAAGGAACAGAGGTGCACGGAGGTTGGCTCGCCCTTGAAGAATTCGGGGACGAGGTTTAAATACATCATCTCCGCAATAAAGGGCGTGTAGGGCGCCGTGAGCTTTGAAAGCGTTACGAGCACGGTGTAGAGCGTGGTGTACGCCGCCGCCTTGTCGTCCGTCATTTCGGAGCCCCAGTACCTCTCCCTGCCCCTTCTTACGTACCAGTTTGAAAGGACGTCGACAAAGTCCTGAAGCGCCCTTGAAGATTCGGTTATCTCGTAGCGGGCAAGGTCTCCGTCGACAAGCTTTACAAGCGAGTTGAGCTTTGAGAGAATCCACTTATCCATCAAAGACAGCTTGCAATCCTTTAACGAGTACTTCGAAGGGTCGTACTTGTCGATTTCGGCGTAGAGGGTGAAGAAAGCGTACGTGTTCCAGAGGGTGCCGATGTACTTCCTCTGCACCTCGGAGACGGCTTCTTCGTAGAACCTCGAGGGCAGCCAGGGTGCGGACGAGGTGTAGAAGTACCACCTTACCGCGTCGGCGCCCTGCTTGTCGAGTACAGACCAGGGGTCGACGACGTTGCCCTTGTGCTTGGACATTTTTATGCCGTTTTTATCGTTGACATGCCCTAAAACTATGCAGTTTTTGAAGGGCGCCCTGCCGAAGAGAATGGTGTTTATGACGAGCAGGGTATAGAACCAGCCGCGGGTCTGGTCGACGGCTTCGGAGATGAAGTCGGCGGGGAAGGTCTCGTCGAAGAGGTCCTTGTTTTCAAAGGGGTAGTGATACTGGGCAAAGGGCATGGAACCCGAATCGAACCAGCAGTCGATGACCTCGGGCGTGCGCTTCATTTTGCCGCCGCACCCGGGGCAGGTGCAGGTTAAATTATCGAGGTAGGGACGGTGAAGTTCGATATTTGTATCTTCGGGAATGCCGCACTTTTCCTTAAGTTCCGCCTTGGAGCCGATGACTTCAATCTCTCCGCAGTCGGGGCAGACCCAGACAGGGAGCGGGGTGCCCCAGTACCTGTCGCGGGAAAGCCCCCAGTCGATTACGTTCTCCAAAAAGTTGCCCATTCTGCCCTCTTTTATCGTTTCGGGCATCCAGTTTACCGAGCGGTTGGCGGCGATAATCTGATCCTTTACCTTTGTGACCTGAATGAACCACGACGAGCGTGCGTAATACAAAAGGGGCGTGTCGCACCGCCAGCAGTGGGGATAGTCGTGCTCGAAGGGAATTACTTTGAAAAGCTTTCCCTCCTTTTCGAGCCGTTCGATTATGAGCTTATCCGCCTTTTTGGCGAAAATTCCGTCGAGGGAAGGGAAGCGCTTATCAAAGCACCCCTGTTCGTTGACGAGCTGAACGACGGGCAGGGAATATCTTTTGCCCACCTTGTAGTCGTCCTCGCCGAACGCGGGCGCGATGTGGACGACGCCCGTGCCGTCGCCCATGGTGACATATGCGTCGCAAACGACATAGTGCGCCTTTAAAGGAGCCGAAGAAGGAGAAATGCGGGCAATCTCTTTTGTGGTTTCGGCAAAGAGAGGTTCATACTCCAACCCCTCCCACTCTCTGCCGGGCTTTTCTTCGAGAATTTTGTACTCTTCGAAAAAGTTGGAAACAAGCGCCTTGGCAAGAATATACCTCTCCCCGCCGCACTCAATCTTTACATACGGTTCGTCGGGGTTCATGCAGAGCGCGACGTTTGAAGGAAGCGTCCAGGGGGTGGTTGTCCACGCAAGAATATACAGGTTTTCCTTACTTTCCTTAACCTTGAAACGGGCGACGACTGAATTTTCCTTTACGAGCTTGTAACCTTGCGCCACCTCGTGCGAGGAGAGCGCCGTGCCGCAGCGGGGGCAGTAAGGAACGATTTTATGACCTTTATATAAAAGCCCCTTTTTGTGCATCTCCTTTAAAGCCCACCACTCCGACTCGATATAGTTGTCGTCGTAGGTGACGTAGGGGTGTTCCATGTCTACCCAGTAGCCGACGCGGGAGGACATTTTTTCCCACTCCGACTTGTACTTCCACACAGACTGCTTGCACTGCTTTATGAAAGGCTCTATGCCGTAGCTTTCAATCTGCTGTTTGCCGTCTATGCCGAGCGATTTTTCGACCTCGAGCTCGACGGGCAGGCCGTGGGTGTCCCAGCCCGCCTTTCTTAAGACGTGTTTGCCCTTCATGGTCTGGTAGCGGGGGATTATGTCCTTCATGACCCTCGTTAAAATGTGACCTATGTGTGGCTTGCCGTTGGCTGTGGGGGGACCGTCGTAGAAGGAGAACTCCTCTCTCCCTTCGTTCTTTGAAACAGACTGTTCGAAAATTTTATTGTCTTCCCAGAACTTTATGATCTCCTTTTCTCTTTCGACAAAGTTAAGGGAAGTATCGACCTTTTTATACATAAATTTTTCCTCACAAAAATTGCGTATTATGTAACGGTAAATAAAAAAGCACCCTTTTAAGCGCCGTTCGGACACTTAAAAAAGTGCTTGTAAACCACCAAAACAAACTGACATTTGCCGCAACGATGACGGATTGCGAGACCGTGCGCCCTTAATAAAAACTTTTTCGGGGCGCAGGCTGAAAGGTGATAACCGCAATCTTCCTTCCCGTCCGCTTTCACCAAAACGCGGTACTCTCTGTGCGGGGTGTAAACTGCGGCGTTGTCCTTTGTAGACGCCTTTAAAATTAAATTGTTGTATTTATTATAGTAAACTGCCCGAAAAATGTAAAGCATTTTGCGGGCGTTTGCAAAAAATGAATTGTATTAACTGGATTAAGTGTATTGACTGTATTGTAAAAAACTGTATTAATTATATTAGAAATTGAAGAGATCTTCGTCCTTTTTGCAGCTGTGCGGGCAGGAGATTGAAAGACAGAGCGAGGTGTTTGCAAGCTTTTTCCTTTTGCCTTCTTTTATAGAAAATATGCGCCTGCCGTTGGTGTAGTATATGGTTCCGTCGTCGGAGATGTCGAATGCGGCGGCGCCCGAGGCGAGCTCTTCGCCCGTAGTAAGATTTATGATTTTCCAGTCCTTCGGCACAATACCGTAGTCGGAGTCCTTACTCTTTGCGTTCTTTTTCGCCTCCTTTTCGACGTCGATTAAATTGCCGTGCATGGCGATTTTGCGCGAGTCGTAGTCCCTGCCCTTGGCGGGATTGCTGCCGCCCGAAGTTAAGGACTTGCCCGCAAACACATTGACGAAGAGATTGACAAAGCCGACTATGCCCTGCAAAATTCTGTACGGGATCAATATTATTTCCAAAAGGGGATTTGTACGCTTAACCTTTGAAGGAGCCTTTATGGCGTATACCTCTCCGCCGCGGACCACGGGTTTGAAATAGCTGAATTTGGGGTCGGAGGCAATTTCTTCAAGCTCGAGCGTGGAGGTGTTGAGCTTATAGATTGCCGAGGGGGAAAACTGCGCAAAGTCGCCGCCTGCCGTTCTGCCCACCCCGCGGGAGGCGTAATAGATTATGTGGGGCTCGTCGGGGGATATGTAGGGATCCTCGTCGGCGGTGTCGCCCTCGGTGAGCGTTTTGTAGTCGCCCGTCGAAACGTTGAAGAGGGCGATGTCGGAGTTGTAATAACTTTTTGAAAGGGAAACTGCCAAAGTTCCGTTTGCCGGATTGTAGGAGCCTGCGCCGAACGAGAGGTCGACCGAGTTTATAACGTGCGCTTCGGGGGTCTTTTCCTCCGCTAAGCTCTTTTTGTATATGCCCGACATCTCGTTTATGTTAAAGGAGTACACCACCCCGTCATCGGTCGGATACACGCCCGTGATACTGCTTTCGAAGGTGAGAGCCATGGGGTCGGTGCCGTAGGCTTCACGGAAGCGTGCTCCGTCGCCCGAGGTCTTCCACGACTTTGCCCGCGCTATGCTGTGGGCGTTCTGCTTGTAGGTATTTATAAAGGAACTTGAAAAGGTGGTCACTCTGCCGTCCTCGCAGACGCCCATCTCCTCTCCGTCAGAAAAGGTAAATTCTATCATATTCTCTCCGTTGCGCGTTATGTGCGGTTAAAATTCAAGCCGCCGCAGAAGAAATTAACCTTCAAGCGGTATCTGCGCGGCGGCGTTCACCGAAAGGGGTGCAAAGTCGCCCGAAAGGTATTTGTTCAAGCCCTCTGCCGCTATCATGGCGGCGTTGTCGGTGCAGTGCTTAATTTCCGGAAGGACGAGCCTGAGCCCGGCACTCCTGCATTTTTCACCGAGGGTTCTTCTGAGGTATGCGTTTGCAGCCACACCCCCTCCCGCCGTGACGGCAGGAACGCCCAGTCCGCAGGCAGATTTTACCGTATTTTCGACGAGGGGATCTATAGCAGCCCTCTGAAAGGAAGCCGCTATGTCCGGCACGGAAAAGCTTTCTCCCCTCTGAGTTTTCGTGTGGCAGTAGTTGATTACAGCCGTCTTTAAGCCGCTGTACGAAAAGACGGGGCTTTCGGAGTGCCTGACGAGCGCCGACGGGAAGGGAATGTTTGCCTTTCCTCCCTCTGCCGCGCGCTGAATGTTGGGACCGCCGGGATATGGAAGCCCCAGCACGCGGGCGCATTTATCGAAGGCTTCGCCGGCGGCGTCGTCGAGCGTTTTTGCAAGCACGGTAAATTTCCTCTCCGATATGGTGTGCAGAATTGCCGTGTGCCCGCCGCTTGCAAGCAGGGTTACAAATGGCGGCTTTAAAGAGGGGTCGTCGAGATACGCCGCGGCAAGGTGCCCGCGGATGTGATTGACGGCGATTAAGGGAATGTTTAAAGAGTACGCCAGCCCCTTTGCAAAGGACAGCCCGACGAGCAGCGCACCTAAAAGCCCTGCCCCGTAGGTGACGGCGACGGCGTCGAGGTCGCGCACGGTCACGCCCGCCTTTTCGAGGGCGAGATTGACTACTTCGTCCACCGCCTCGGTGTGGGCGCGGGAGGCGATTTCCGGTACAACTCCGCCGTACTTCGCCTGCTCGGTTGCCGAGGAGATTATGCAGTCGGATAAAAGCTTCCTGCCCCTTATTACGGCGGCGGCGGTTTCGTCGCAGCTCGACTCGAACCCTAAAATAACGGGCTCGGGCTTTATTTTATAGCCTGATAAATCGTACATTTTATATAAATTAAATGCAACCTTTCGGTTGCACGGTAAATTTTTTTAAAACTGAGCGGCATAAAAGTACGCATGCAAAGCCGCGCCCTGCCGCGGAGAAGGGTTTAAAATACTTTTTAAAAGATGGCTCAGACGGGGTCGTCGAAGCCTTCGGCGTCGCCCTCGTAATCTTCAAAGCCGCTCGGCTCGATGACTTCGTCTTCGGGTACATATTCTTCAAACCCGCTCCCGAGCGTGGAAGGAACGGGCTCGGCATGCCTGAGCCTGATGACCTTGCGGGTTTGGGGAACGCTGTGGAGAAGATTTTTGAGCGCCCTTAAGAGGCTGTTGCAGTAATCGAGGAGGGACTGCACCTGCTTTAAGGAGTAGAGCCCCAGCATGAGCATGGCGTTTGCGATGTACACAAGCTTGTTTACCTGCATTACAGCCCTGTTTGCCGCGTCCACCTTTGCCCTGCGGTCGGCAATGAGGTCGACGCTGGCAAGCGCCGCGCCCGCCTCGACGCCGCTGAGCATGAGCTCTTCGCGGAGATTCTTGCCCTCGCGCACAAAGATCTGGCTGTCGTAGAGAACTACGAGCTTTTTCATGAGCTCTTCGCCCGCTTCGGACATATTCAATGTTTCGCTTACACGCTGTTCTTTCTTTGCCATGATGTCTCTCCTTATCCTATTTTTTTCAAACCGTCTTTTTGAGATAGTCAATTATAAAGCCCTGAATGTCGCCGTCCATAACCGCCTGAATGTTTGTATTTTCGTAACCCGTTCTGTGGTCCTTGACGAGCGTGTACGGACAGAACACGTACGAGCGGATCTGGCTGCCCCACTCTATCTTTTTTATTTCGCCCTTGAGCTCGGCGTCGGCGGCTTCGCGCTCGGCTATCTGACGCTCCAAAAGCTTTGCCCGAAGGTACTGGAAAGCCATTTCCTTGTTCTGGAGCTGGCTCCTTTCGTTCTGGCAGGTGACGACTATGCCGGTGGGGAAGTGGGTGATGCGTATAGCCGTTTCGGTCTTGTTTACCTTCTGCCCGCCCGCGCCCGAAGAGCGGTAGACGTCTATTCTTATATCCTCGTCGCGGATGACTACTTCGGCGTCGTCGTCAACCTCGGGCATTACCTCGAGGGAGGCAAACGAGGTGTGGCGGCGCTTGTTGGAGTCGAAGGGGGAAATTCTTACCAGCCTGTGCACGCCCTTTTCAGCCTTTAAAAAGCCGTAGGCGTTTTCGCCTTCCACTTTGAACGAGACCGATTTTATGCCCGCCTCGTCGCCGTTTTCAAGGTCGAGTTCGGTGACTTTGAAGCCCTGCTTTTCGCAGTAGCGGGTGTACATGCGGTAGAGCATCTGCGTCCAGTCGCACGCCTCCGTGCCGCCCGCGCCCGCGTGAAGGTTGAGTATGGCGTTGTTGGCGTCGTACTTGCCCTTTAACAGGGCGCGTATGCGCATGTTTTCAATGTCGTCCTCAGCCGTCTTTATCATGCCCTCGAGCTCGGGAATGAGGCTTTCGTCGTCAGCCTCCTCGATGAGGTCGACGAAGGTGAGCGCCTCCTCTATCGCCTTTTCGCCCTTTTCGTAGGAGGAGATTTTGCCTTCGATCGAGGATATCTCCCTGCCGATCTTTTTGGACTTTTCAAGGTCGCCCCATACTTCGGGCTTTTCCTGTTCGGCTTTGAGCTCTTCAAGCTTTGGTCCCAGATTGTCTATGTCGAGGGCGTACTTTGCCTCGGCAAGAGTGTCGGACAGCGATTTGAGCCTGAGCCTGTAGTCGTCTGCTTTAAACATTAATATATCAATCCTTTTTGGGTCTGTGTATGTTTACGCCCTCGGGGACGAAGTTGCCCTTTTCGTCTGTGGGCAGGGGAGGCACGGCGGGAATGTCTGCCGCGGACTGAACGTCGTTTGCGGGTGCCCTGGGTGCCGCCTGCGACGGCTGTGCGGGAGCCGAAGGCTGTGAAGGTTTTGACGCCTGCGCTGCGGGACGGACGAAGCCGTCTGCCGTGCGCACCATGCGGCGGGGCTGACCGTTTGCCTGGGGAGGAGCTACGGGCACGCGGACTATTCTGCCCTTTAAAAGGCGGGAGATGGTAGTCGTCTGAATGCGCTCGATCATCTCGTCGAACATGTCGTGCCCTTCCTGCTTGTAGGCGATTACGGGGTCCTGCTGGGCGTAGCCGCGGAGACCTATGCCCTTTCTGAGCTGGTCCATGGCGTCGATGTGGTCTATCCAGTTCCTGTCGACGGCGCGGAGAAGTTCGCTTCTTTCGACGTCGTGATAGTCGACCTGACCGCGGGTATCCCTCGAGACGTCCTCTATCTTCTGCTCATACGCCTTGATTACTTCCTTGGAAATTTTTTCCACGGCGTACTCGTAGTCCCACTTTTCAAGCATGTCGCGGGTAATTTTAAATGTGCACTCCTCGGGGTAGACCTTCTGTTCGAGGGCGGCGTTGAGCTCCTCCTCGTCCCACTGTTCGGGCATTGCCTCGGTGTTGACGGTCTCCCTTAAAATCTTTTCGACGTAGTCGGGTATAAACTTTAGCATCTGGTCGTGAACGTCGCCGCCGCGGAGGACGTTGAGCCTCTGGGCGTAGATGAGTTTGCGCTGTTCGTTCATGACCTCGTCGTACTGGAGGGTGTGTTTGCGGGCTGAAAAGTTTCTGCCCTCGATTGCCATCTGCGCGTTTTCTATGGAGCGCGAGAGCATTTTGCTTTCGAGGCAGTCGTCCTCGTCCATGAGCGTGGAGTAGAGCGACTTTAGCCTTTCGCCGCCGAAGCGCTTGGCAAGGTCGTCTTCAAGCGAGATGAAGAACACCGAAACGCCGGGGTCGCCCTGACGGCCCGAACGACCGCGGAGCTGATTATCTATGCGGCGCGATTCGTGGCGCTCGGTGCCGATTATGCACAGTCCCCCTGCCTCCAATACCTTTTCCTTTTCGGCGTCGGTCTCCTTTTTGTAGAGTTCGTACAAATCTGCGTAGCGGCGGCGGGCTTCCTGCTCCTGTTCGGTGAAGGGGCGGTCGGCATAGGAAATTGCAACCTCTATCATGTCGTGGTCGTACCCCTCCTCGCGCATGCGCTTTTTGGCGAGGTACTCGGGGTTGCCGCCGAGGAGAATATCGGTGCCGCGCCCAGCCATGTTGGTGGCGATGGTTACGGCGTTGAACCTGCCCGCCTGCGCGACTATTTCAGCCTCCCTTGCGTGGTTTTTGGCGTTGAGTATATTGTGCTTTATGCCGTTGCGGCGGAGAAGGCGGGAAATCTCCTCAGACTTTTCTACCGTGACGGTACCAATGAGTATGGGCTGTCCGTTGGCGTGGCGGTCGATGACCTCCTGCACGATTGCCTTCTTTTTGCTCTCTACCGTGGCAAAAATTTTATCGGGCATATCGATGCGCTGAACGGGCTTGTTGGTGGGTATGGTTACGACGTCGAGGGAGTATATCGTTCTGAACTCCGCTTCCTCCGTCTTGGCGGTACCCGTCATGCCCGAGAGCTTGTTGTACAGCCTGAAGTAGTTCTGGAAGGTGACGGTGGCGTGCGTTTTGTTCTCCTCGCGCACCTTGACGTGTTCCTTTGCCTCTATCGCCTGGTGGAGACCGTCGGAATACCTTCTGCCCACCATGAGACGACCGGTGAACTCGTCGACAATCATAATTTCGCCGTCGTCGGTGACAATGTAGTTTTCGTCGCGGGCGAAGAGTTCGTGCGCCTTCAATGCCTGCTGGATATGGTGGTTTAAGTCGGCGTTTTCAATATCGCCGAGGTTTTTGATGCCGAAGAACTTTTCAGCCTTTTCGGCGCCCTTTTCGGTTATGGTTACCGACTTATCCTTGCGGTCGATGATATAGTCCCAGTTCTCCATGTCCTTGAGGATGGCTTCGAGCTGTTCGTTGACCTTGAGCTCCTCTTCGGAGAGATTCTGCCCCTTTTTCTTTCTGGCGGGAATGCGGTTTTCCGCCTCCTTTTTATCGTCGTCAAAGCCGCCGTGCAACTGGCGTACGAACCTGTCGACCTTGACATACAGCTCCGAACTTTCGCCGCCCTTGCCCGAAATTATAAGGGGGGTGCGGGCTTCGTCGATTAAAATGGAGTCTATCTCGTCGATTATGCAGTAGTTGAGTTCGCGCTGGACCATTGCGGGAATGGAGGTTTTTAAATTGTCGCGCAGGTAATCGAAGCCCAGTTCGTTGTTGGTGGCATAGATTATGTCGCAGGCGTAAGCCTCCTTTTTGGCTTTGTCGTCCATGCCGGGCACGATTACGCCGACGGTGAGACCCATGAACTTGTGCACCTTGCCCATCCACTCGGCGTCGCGCTTGGCAAGGTAGTCGTTTACGGTGACGATGTGTACGCCCTTGCCCGTGAGCGCGTTCAGGTATGCGGGCAGGGTGGAAACGAGCGTTTTGCCTTCGCCAGTCTTCATTTCGGCGATTCGCCCCTGGTGAAGGCAGATGCCGCCGATTATCTGCACGTGGAAGTGCTTCATTTTGAGTACGCGCCAGCTTGCCTCGCGGAGGGCGGCAAAGGCGTCGTTGAGTATATCGTCGAGCGTTTCGCCCTTTGCAAGGCGCTCCTTCAAAACGGCGGTCTGACCCTTTAACTGCTCGTCCGTCATGGCGGCGTATTTGGGTTCGAGCGCCTCAATTTCTTTTGCGCGCCTGTCGAGCTTTTTTATTGCCCTGCGACTGTCGGCATTGGCGATGTATTTGAAAAGTCCCATTTTATAAAAAATTACTCCCTTATGTTTAGGTGAAAACGCTCTCCCCGTCCGTGGGGCGTAGCTGCGTTTATTTTAATCCATTAACTATTGTACTATATTTTGCCCCGCTTGTAAACGCGTTTCGTTTACTTTTTTTGTAAAAACAGGAAAAAAATGATTTTAGTGATTAGCGGTTAGTGATTATGGATTAGATGAATTGCACGCAAGCGTGCATTGTGATTAGAATTATTTTTAATCGACCACAGTGATACAATGAGATGTTTCGGCTACGTTTTTGCGGGTTGCTATCGTCTTTTCAATCACGCTATACCATGCTGCAAAAGCAGCGCTTCGCTCGCGCAACATGACAGACCAAAGAAGTGCGGTCGACCGCCCCCCTACACAAGGGTGGGGGAATCTCTGCCACAGCCTCGACAGACAAACATAATGCGGCGGGAGGTCCCGCCGCGGTAATGTTAAATTTATGCGTTTATATCCGTGAAGTCAAATTTATCGACGTCGAACAGCCCGGTATCGAGCAATTTTATGTGGGGAATGACGGCAAGGGAGAGAAACGCAAGCGTCATGAAGGCGGCGTAGCAATCCTTTACTCCCTTTTTGTACGCCTTTTTGTACAGGCGGTCGGTCTCCCTTATCACATAGTCGGCGTCCTTTGAGGACATGAGCCCGCCCACGTCGAGCGTGAAGGAGTCGACATTCCCCGTCAAACTGTCGACGAGCACCATTCCACCGCCGATATCCTTTAACGTGTTTGCCGCCCTTGCCATGGAGGAATTGTCGTCGCCGAGAATTATTGCGTTGTGCGAATCGTGAGCAATCGTTATGCCCATGGCTCCGCCCTTAAAACCGTACCCCTTTAAAAGACCCCTGCCTATGTTGCCGCTGCCGCAGTGGCGCTCGATGACGCAGAGCTTTAAAAGGTCGTCCGGAAGCGCTATGTCGTCGCCCGTATTTTTGACCTTGACTTCCACCCCTTCGGTTAAGAGGGTATGGGGAAGAACGTACATTGCCTTTGCGCTTTCGCCCCTGAGTTTTAATTTGAAGTCGTCAGCCGTAAGTGCGGGGATATGCACGGTTGAAAGCACTCCTTGGGGCACATAACGGGTGTGTCCGCCGTTGAAGAGGGGCTTGCCGTCCTTAGCCGCGAGAGTACCCTTTTTGAACACATACTTAACGTTGAAGTCCTTTAAGTTATCGACGACGGCAATATCCGCAAACCAATAGGGAGCTATGGCGCCGTGCCACTTTAAATTGTAGCACTCGGCGGCGTTGAGGGTGGCGATTGTGACCGCCCGGACGGGATCGAGCCCCGCCCCGACAACGGTGCGGAGGGCGTCGTCTATGTGCCCCTTATTCTTTAAATCGGCGGCGTGGCGGTCGTCGGTGCACATTATAAAGCGCCGCATGTTGCCCGCGTTGACGGCACGGCAGTTTTGCGCTATGTCGCGAATGGACGAACTGTGCCTGAGCTGAACGTACATGCCGCGGTCTGCCTTTTGCTCCATCTCCTCGGGGGTGGCGCACTCGTGGTCGGTGACTATGCCGCCGCAGAGGTAGGCGTTGAGATTATCGCCCGAAACGGCGGGGGCGTGACCATCGATTATCTTGCCCGAGGCGTGCGCGGCGTCAAGTTTTTTTACGACGTCAGGGTCGCAATTTATCACCCCGGGGAAGTTCATAAATTCGCCCAGCCCGAACACCTCACCCGCGCATATGTGCGCCTCAATATCCTTTCCCGCAAGCACGGCGCCGCTGTGTTCGAAGGGGGTTGCCGGCACGCAGGAGGGCAATTGAAAGTGCACCTCGAGAGGGGTTCCCTCAGCCGCCTTTACCATGTACTTAAACCCCTCCATGCCGCACACGTTGGTAATTTCGTGGGGGTCGGCGATTATGGTCGTGGTGCCGCGGGGAACGACGAGCTCTGAAAAGGGTTCGGGGGTGAGCATTGAACTTTCGATATGCACGTGCCCGTCGATAAAGCCGGGGAGAACGAAAAGACCCGTCATGTCGTACTCCCTTTCGCCCTCGTAACTGCCTACGCCCACTATTCG
>CALVMP010000024.1 GCA_944346655.1 uncultured Clostridia bacterium | reverse complement strand
GCTATGGGGGCACGCCTTTTAGGCAGCATTCTTTTATCGCCACTCGGTTCAGCGGAAGAGATCAACTACCGCCTCGACGGCGTAGAGGAGCTCTTCGATTCGACGGTGATAAGAGTGGGCATAGGTGACATGCTCAGGCAGGTAAAGGATGTCGAGAGACTTGCGGGCAAAATAGCCAACGGAAACGTTATGCCCGCGGACTGTCTGTTGCTTGCTACCTCGCTTTTAGCCGTACCCAATTTAAGGTTTCAGCTCACGGGATTTTCGAGCAGGGCTTTAAATGATATTTCGGACGACCTTCTCGATATGACGGAGCTTGCTCAGCACATTCTTTCAGTTATTTCAGATAAGCCCCCGGCAACGCTCAAGGACGGAGGGTATATAAAAGAGGGTTTTGACAAAGAACTCGACGAGCTACGTGCGGTAAAAAAGAACGGCAAAAATATTCTTGCCGAAATGGAGGCGAGGGAGAGGGACAGAACGGGTATCCGCACTCTGAAGATCGGCTTCAACCGCGTTTTCGGTTACTATATAGAGGTAAGCAAGTCCTTTAAAGACAAGGTTCCCGCCGAGTACAACCGCCGCCAGACTCTTGCCAATGCCGAGAGGTTTATAACCGAGGAATTAAAGGAATTAGAGGAGAAAATTTTAAACAGCGAAGAGCTGTCATTAAAGCTTGAAGCTTCTATTTACGAAAATCTCAAGAGCGTGCTCACCCAGAATATTGCCGCCTTTAAAAAGATTGCGTCAGCCGTCGCCCGGCTCGACGTTCTGACATCGCTTGCGGAGGTTGCAAAGGCAAACAAATATTGCCGTCCCGCAATCGTTGCGAGCAACGGCGCCATGGTTATCCGCGAAGGCAGGCACCCCGTAGTCGAGCGCATTTCAAAGGAAAAATTTGTTGCTAACGATACTCTCCTCGACGAAGGGGAAAACCGCACTTTAATAATAACCGGTCCGAACATGGCAGGCAAGAGTACCTATATGCGCCAGACCGCCATAATAGCGCTCATGGCTCACATAGGCAGTTTTGTCCCCGCAAAGAGTGCCGAAATTCCCGTGATAGACCGTATATTCACGAGAGTGGGTGCGAGCGACAATCTTATCTCCGACCAGAGTACCTTCATGGTTGAAATGATTGAAGTTGCGTCAATCTTACGCAACGCGACAAAGAACAGTCTTATAATTTTAGACGAGGTGGGGAGAGGCACGAGCACCTACGACGGACTTTCGATAGCATGGGCGGTCGTTGAAGAGATAACCAAAAATATAGGAGCAAAAACGCTTTTTGCCACTCACTACCACGAACTTACAGAGCTTGAGGACAAGCTTGAAGGCGTTAAAAATTATAAAATTGCCGTAAGGGAGATAAACGGCGGAGTGGTTTTTTTAAGAAAGATAATGCGCGGCGGCGCCAACCGTTCGTTCGGCATTGAGGTTGCATCTCTTGCCGGTGTTCCGGAGAGCGTTACAGATAGAGCAAAGGTTATTTTGAAGGCTATCGAAAAGGGCAAAGGTCCCACTGCAAAGGTTGACGAGGCTCCGGAGGAAACATCTGATGAGAGTGAAGTCGAAAAAATTTTAAAGGAGCTCGACATGAACTCTCTCTCCCCCATGCAGGCGTTTATGGTACTCGGCGATCTCGTTGAAAAGGTGAAGTAAATGGCAAAGATAAATATTTTATCAGATGTTGTGTGCAACCGCATAGCCGCGGGCGAGGTAATTGACAGACCTTATTCCGCGGTGAAGGAGATGATTGAAAACAGCATAGACGCGGGTGCTACAGAAATTGAGGTATACATTGAGCGCGGAGGAAAGGACCTGATACGCATAACCGATAACGGCTGCGGCATTGAAAGGGACGATATGCGCGCCGCGTTCTTTTCGCATGCGACGAGCAAAATTTCCACTCTCGAGGACATAGACAACATAAATACTCTCGGGTTCCGCGGCGAAGCGCTTGCCACAATAGCGGCAATCGCACAGGTTGAGCTCATAAGCGTGACGGAAGGCAATGACGCATGGAAAGTTGAGTGCGACGGCGAGTATATCGGAAAGGTTCAGCCCGCCGCCTTAGACCGCGGCACGCAGATAACCGTGCGCAATATTTTTTTCAATACTCCGGTCAGACGAAAATTTTTAAAGACGGACAAGAAGGAGGAGACGGATATCACTTCCTTTGTCACACGCTATATTTTGTGCAATCCGCGCATAGCTTTTAAATATTTTGTCGACGGCAAGCTGACGCTGCAATCGTACGGCGGGGGGCTCGAGGAGGCGATTGCCCAGGTTTACGGTTCGAACTACCTGCCGCAGTCCTTCAAGATAAACGCCGACAGGAACGACATTAAAATCTACGGTTTTATCGGCAACCAGAACTTTTTCAAACCTAACAAGTCATATCAGAATGTCTTCTTAAACGGCAGGTGCATCTCAAATAACGTCATTTCGACGGCGATTGCACAGGCGTATGCGCCATACGCCATGAAGAGAAACTACCCCGTCTATACGCTCTTTATCGACGTTCCGCACGAGATGGTGGATGTAAACGTTCACCCCAACAAGGCGGACGTGCGCTTTGTAGACAACCAGCTCCTATTCGGCACCGTTTACAAGGTTATCTCCTCCGTGCTCGACGGAACTGCTAAAGCGGCGGACTTTGTTGTGGAAAGTAAAGTTGTTCCCGAAATAAAGTCGACCTTTGCCGGGAGCGGCTCCAAAAACGCCGTATATGCCGCCGACTATTCCCAGACCGGAAAGGTATACGACAAGAATTTCGACGACGTTCAGATGCCGCTCTTTACCTCTGACGGTAAGATTAAAAAGAGCGGCGAAGCCGAGCAAAAGCCTGAAGTCGCCAAGGACTATTCTATGTATGAGCGCATGGATGCGAGAAATGTCGAGCCGAAATCAGCCAGCGAACTGCCGCCGCACAAGCTCTATCCGCCCCTGAAAGGGGAAAATAAAATGTATGTGTGCGGCGGAATCAAGCCTCTGCCCGCCCGCGTATGGGAGGAGAAAAAAAAGAAGGCTGAACAGGAGAAGATAGTTTACGAGAGCTGGAAATATAAGGGTAACCTGTTCAATACCTACCTCATATATGAGACGGGCGACGATGTCTATCTCATCGACCAGCACGCCGCGCATGAAAGACTGATATTCGACAGGCTCATGGAAAAGGTAAAAAACCGTACAGCCATACCCCGCCAGGGAATGCTCGTGCCATATATTCTCGACCTGAATGCCGAGGAATCGGCGTTTATCGGCGATAATTTAATGCTCATTCGTTCAATGGGCTTTGATATCGAACCGTTCGGCGGCATCTCCTACAGGGTTAACGAGGTTCCTCTCGACCTGCAGAACATAGATTTAAAGGCGTTCTTCGGCGACCTTTTGTCTGATCTTAACCGCTTGAAATCAATCAAACTTGAAGATATGCTTCGCGATAAAATTGCCATGACCGCCTGCAAGCATGCCATAAAGGGCGGCATGCAACTCACCGACGCCGAACAGCAAAAGCTCATTGAGATGCTTAAAGGGGACGTAGGGCTCAAGTGCCCCCACGGCAGACCGGTCTGCGTAAAACTTACAAAATCGCAGATAGAAAAGATGTTCAAGAGGATTGTTTAAGGTGAGGGATGTTCTCGTTATCTGCGGTGCCACAGCCACAGGCAAGACGGCTCTCGCCGTAGAATGTGCAAAGCTCTTGCAAAGCGAGGTCATTTCCGCCGACTCCCAACTCATTTACAGGGGGCTTAATATCGGTACGGCAAAGCCCACGGCGGCTGAAATGGGCGGCGTCGTGCACCATATGATAGACATTGTTGACCCGAAAGAAACTTTTTCTGTTTCGGATTACCGTGAACGCGCCCTCCCGACCGTTGAAGGTTTGCTGAATAAAGGCAAGGTTCCTGTAATCTGCGGGGGGACTGGGTTTTACATTAATTCGCTTCTCTTTGACTTTTCCTACGGCGGTGCGCAGGGCGATAAAAAAATAAGGGATAAGTACCAAAAAATCCTCGAAGAAAAGGGTAGCGAATACCTTTTTGACCTTTTAAAAGAAGTGGACGAGCCTTCATCAAGGACAATTCATCCCAACGATACAAAGCGCGTAATAAGGGCGCTTGAAATATTTGAAGTGAGCGGCAGGAAGAAATCTGACCAGCGCGACGATAACAAACCTAAATTTAACTATGTTGCCGTTGCCATAGATTACCCGAGGGATGAACTTTACGCACGCATCCAAAGGCGGGTGGAGCTCATGTTTGAAAACGGGCTTAAAGAGGAGGTTCGTTCCCTATTGGCTAACGGAGTTGACTCATCCTGCCAAAGCATGCAGGCGATTGGTTATAAGGAAGTCATAGACGGGCTTATAAACGGTTATTCAGATAGTACTATGCGTGACATAATTACTAAAAATACGCGGCATTATGCAAAGAGGCAGCTTACGTTCTTTAAAAAATTGCCCAATCTTACATGGGTCGGCAAGGATACTGACGCAAAGAAAATAGTGGAGCTTTTAAATGACTGATTATACAGAATATATTAACGACTGCGAAATTCGTCTCGGCGATAAATTCAATGAAGTAGACAGAATTGCCTATGCAAACCAGTGCAAGGTTTTAAGGGCTTTTCAAAAAAACAATATAGCTCTTCGGCACTTTACAGGAACCTCCGGCTATGGCTACGGCGACGAGGGAAGGGATGTGCTCGGTAAAGTTTACGCCGACGCGTTCGGCGCCGATGCGGGCATTGTTTCGCCTCATTTGCTCTCGGGCACACATGCGCTTACCGTAGCCCTGTTTGGTCTGCTTTTTCCGGGAGACAGCGTGCTTTGCATAAGTGGCATGCCGTACGATACAATCCGTCCGGTTATATCGGGTGAAGGAATAGGTTCGTTAAAGGATTATAATATAAATTTTTCCTGCGTAGATTTAAAAGACGGTGCGTTTGACTTAAAAAAAATCAAAGAGGCGCTCAGCGATTCTTCAGTTAAGGTCGTGTATATTCAGCGTTCGCGCGGATACGAATTGCGCGACGCGTTTTCGTGCGAACAAATAGGCAAAGCCTGCTCGTTTGTGCGCAGTTGCGGTTTTAAGGGTTGTATTTTCGTCGACAACTGCTACGGCGAATTTGTGGAGGAGGCCGAGCCCACCGACCGCGGAGCCGACATAATAGTCGGTTCCCTCATTAAAAATGCGGGCGGAGGTATCGCCCCGACGGGCGGCTATATCTGCGGAAGGCAAAAGTATATCGAAATGATAGGCAGAAGACTTACAGCCCCCTCGATTGGTCTTGAAGTCGGCTCGTACGAGCAGGGTTACAGATATTTCTATCAGGGGCTCTTCATGGCTCCGCACACCGTGGCTCAGGCTTTGAAATGTTCCCTTCTTATCGGTCTTGCCATGACCGACCTCGGATATAAAAATTATCCCTCCATAGAAAAAATGCCCTGCGACATAACGCGCTGCATAGAGTTCGGCGACAGGGACGCCATGATAAACTTCATAAGGGAGGTCCAGTACGCTTCGCCAGTCGACAGCTTTGTCACCTGCGAGCCGTGGGACATGCCGGGCTATGACGATGATATAATCATGGCGGCGGGCACTTTTGTTTCGGGAGCCTCTATAGAGCTCTCCGCCGACGGTCCCGTCAAGCCTCCCTATATCGCATATTTTCAGGGCGGGCTGACATATGAACACGGCAAATATGCGCTCTCGCGCATACTTTCAAAACTTAAGAAATAGGAAATAAAATGGCGGCAAAAGAGCCGCCATTAAAAATTTAAATTTTTTTTGTCAGGTTTTTGGGCGCTCGCTTGATTTATATTTAAATAATTCAGGAGAAATGGGGTTGTGGAAAATGAAGATACGCAAAAGAGCATAATGCGCCGCGCAGTCGAATGTTACGCAGACTGCATATTCCGCGTTGCATACCAGTATCTCGGGAACAGGCAGGACTGTGAGGACATTGTTCAGGAGGTCTTTTTGGCGCTGGTAAAAAGGCTTCGCCTTGACAGCTTTAACGATGACGAGCATATGAAGGCATGGCTCATACGCGTTGCGATAAACAAAAGCATCAATTTTGTAAAATACAACGCCCGCCGCAGGACGAGCCCGATATACATTGCCCCGCAGCCGGAGGGCGAAAACTTTTCGGCACTGTATGAAGAGCTTAACAGGCTTCCCGCAGAGGACAGGGAGATAATCTATCTGCACTACTACGAGGGCTACACCGCAAAGGAGATTGCGCACTTTATAGGTTCGGGCGAAAACGCCGTACATAAGCGCCTTTCGAGGGCGAGGGAAAAATTAAAGAATTATTTTACGGAGGGCGAATAATATTATGTGCGAATATAAATCTTGTATGGACAGCCTCACCCTTGACGGTGATTTTAAAAATAAACTGCTTGGCGCTATGCTGGAAGAGGCGGACAGAGGCGGAAAGGGTAGCGATATCCTCGCCAACATGCACAGAAAGAGCGCGGGAAGGGTTGCTGTCCGTGCGGCTCTCTCGGCAGCTTGCGTAGGTGTTTTAAGCATTGCCGTCATCCCCGTAGTTATTGCAATGCTGCCCGCAGGCAACGCCGCGCCCAACGACGAGATGACCGGCAACACGGGTTCTGATTCCGCACAGGCGGCTGTAATTCCTATCGGTGAAAGCGCCATCGATAAATACGGCAACAGCATAACTTTTACGGGCGTTGACTATGCGCTCTCCTTAAGTTGCGGTGAAAACACCTACCTGCCCGGAGAGGAAAACGTGTTTATTCTGCTCTCTGTTCAGCTGGATTTGACTCACGAGTGGTATTCGGGGTATGTCGACATTACCGGTGAGAACACCTGCGCCTGCGGCTATGTTTTGGGCGAGGATTATATAATGTCGTTCCGCGAAGATATATTTGAAGAAACTTTCTCTAAATCGCACGGCAGACCTTACGGAGAGGGGGAACTCGTGCTTGAAGTAGACGGGCAGTTTTTAAACGCCGTCCGCAATGCCGACCCGGAAGAGATAAACGGGGAGAACTTTGCCGTGTTTTTCGAGTGCGCCGATTTCGGAGTGGAGGGGGATATACAGTCTAAAATTCAGACCTCATTCTATCTCTCCCTTGCCGAATTTAAAAATAAACTGTAAAACAAAATCCGCTATAAATTAAATTTTTTATACCGCTAACAATAAAAAATCTCTCTGCGTGCGCAGAGAGATTTTTTAAATTATTTTGTTATTTTTTTAGTACATTCCGCCCATGTCGGGTCCGCCTGCCATGGGGTTGCCTGCGGGTGCGGGAGCGGGAATATCGGTTACGATGCTTTCGGTGGTAAGCAGGGTTGCCGCAACCGAAGCCGCATTCTGAAGTACCGAGCGGGCAACCTTCGTGGGGTCGATTATGCCGCTCTTGACCATGTCGGTATACTCGTTCTTGAGCGCGTCATAGCCGTAGTTGGGCTTCTTGGAATTGATTATGTTGTTTACGATAACCGATCCGTCGAGACCTGCGTTCTTTGCAATCTGGCGAAGGGGTTCTTCAACCGCCTTGAGCACGATGCTTGCGCCCGTCTTTTCGTCGCCCGAAAGGCTCTTGACAAGCTTTGTGAGCTCGGGGATAGTGGAGAGGAGTGCAACGCCGCCGCCGGGAACGATGCCCTCTTCGACAGCCGCGCGGGTTGCTGCAAGCGCGTCCTCTATGCGGAGTTTCTTTTCCTTCATTTCAACTTCGGTAGCAGCGCCGACGTTGATTACGGCTACGCCGCCTGCGAGCTTTGCAAGGCGTTCCTGAAGCTTTTCCTTGTCGTATTCGGAGGTCGTCTCTGCAATCTGAGCTTTTATGGAGTTTACTCTTGCTTTGATATCCTCGGCTGCGCCCGCGCCGTTGATGATTGTCGTGTTTTCTTTGTCGACTTTAACCTGTGCGGCTCTGCCAAGCATGTCGGGCGTTACGTCCTTGAACTCATAGCCGAGGTCGGAGGAAACAACTGTGCCGCCTGTAAGGATGGCTATATCTTCAAGCATTGCCTTTCTTCTGTCGCCGAAGCCGGGAGCTTTAACCGCAACGCAGTTTAAAACGCCCTTGAGCTTGTTGACGATAAGGGAGGCGAGAGCGTCGCCTTCTACGTCCTCGGCGATAATTAAAAGTCTTGCGCCCTGCTGAGCGATGGGTTCGATTATGGGAAGGATTTCCTGGAGGGAGGAGATCTTTTTATCGGTTATGAGAATGTAGGGATTGTCAAGAACGGCTTCCATCTTCTCAGTGTTGGTAACCATGTAAGCGGAAGCGTAACCTCTGTCGAACTGCATGCCCTCGACGGTCGTGAGTTCGGTGTTCATGGTCTTGCCCTCTTCAACGGTGATAACGCCGTCCTTGCCGACAATTTCCATGGCGTCGGCAATGAGGTTGCCTATTGTCTCGTCGCCCGCGGAAATGGAGGCAACCTGCGAAATTGCAAGCTTGTTTTCAACGGGCTTGGATATGGACTTTATCTTATCGACAGCCGTATCGACTGCGGCGGAGATACCCTTTTTGAGGATAATGGGGTTTGCGCCTGCGGCGAGGTTCTTAAGACCCTCGCGGATTATTGCCTGTGCAAGCACAACCGCGGTGGTGGTGCCGTCGCCGGCTACGTCGTTGGTCTTTGTGGAAACTTCCTTCACAAGCTGCGCGCCCATATTTTCAAAGGGATTTTCAAGCTCTATTTCCTTTGCAATGGTAACACCGTCGTTGGTGATGAGGGGAGCGCCGAATTTTTTGTCGAGAACTACGTTTCTGCCCTTTGGTCCGAGGGTAATTTTTACTGTGTCGGCGAGCACGTTAACGCCCGCTTCAAGTGCCTTTCTGGCATCGTCGCCGTATTTAATCTGTTTAGCCATAATTTATAGATCTCCTTTATTGTTCAACGATTGCCAGAATGTCGCTCTGGCGGATGATTGTGTATTCCTTGCCGTCAACCTTTACTTCGGTGCCGCTGTACTTTGAAAGCAGTACCTTATCACCGACCTTTACCTGCATGGTAACTTCCTTGCCGTCGACAACTCCGCCGGGACCTACTGCAACGACTATGCACGTTGCGGGTTTTTCCTGCGAAGCCGCGGTTAAATACAGACCGCTCTTTGTCTTTTCTTCGGCTTTAAGACCTTCGACAACAACTCTGTCGAATAAAGGTTTTATATTCATTTACTTGTTTCCTCCGAAAAAGTTTTATTGTTTTTCACGATTATTTATAAACATGCCCCAAACGCGTCAAACACATATTTTTAAAATTAAAAATAAAAAATATTGCAAATTAAGGTAGTATCTTCAAATATAAAATTGCTTTTTGCCAAAAGTTATGGTAATATTTTAGTAGAATATGTTTTTCGGAGCCTGTTATGGATAAATGGGACAAGCGTTTTATGGACATGACCGAGCATATAGGCTCGTGGTCGAGTTGCTATAAGGAGGACCGCCACGTCGGTGCAATAATCGTCAGAAACAAGAGGATTATCGCAACGGGCTATAACGGCGCTCCCCAGGGAATAAAGAGCTGCGTCGATAAAGGCGAATGTTTAAGGCAGAAGCTCGGTATTCCCAGCGGCACCATGCAGGAGATCTGTTACGCGGTTCATGCCGAGCAGAACGCTATAATCCAGGCGGCAAGGGTGGGCAGCAGCGTTGAGGGGTGTACTCTCTACTGCACGCACCAGCCCTGCGTGATATGCGCGAAAATTATAATCAACTCGGGCATTTCGAGAGTTGTGTACAAGGAGGGCTATCCCGATAAGTTTTCCATGCAGCTCTTTAAAGAGGCAAACGTCCTCATACAAAAATACAGCGACCTCGAATAGTAAAAGGGAGGAAATGTTATGGTCAATCCTGAAGTTAAAATAATAATGGAGGACGGCGGGGAGATTGTTCTCGAACTCTACCCCGACAAGGCTCCCAACACCGTGAATAATTTTCTTAGTCTCGCCTCCTCGGGGTTCTACGACGGGCTAACCTTTCACCGCGTAATAAGCGGATTCATGATTCAGGGCGGCGACCCCAACGGTACGGGCACGGGCGGTCCCGGATACACTATTAAGGGCGAGTTTTCTTTGAACGGGTTCAAGAGTAACAATATAAAACATGCCCGCGGTGTCATTTCCATGGCGCGAGCAATGTCTCCTAACAGCGCCGGTTCACAGTTTTTCATCATGCACGCCAACGCCTCCTACCTCGACGGACAGTACGCGGCATTCGGCAGGGTTATAAAGGGTATGGACGTCGTCGACAAAATAGCTTCAGTTGCCACCGACTATATGGATAAGCCCAAGACTCCGCAGGTAATAAAGCGCATGGTCGTGGATACCCGCGGCGAGAGCTATCCTGAGCCTGTAAAATTCTGATGACCGCGGGAAAGACTCTCACCTTGATACTGGCAGGAGCTGCCTGTGCCGCGCTTATATGTGTAATTGCAGGACTGTGCATATATCTTCCCGCCTGTCTCAACATGCCTTTGAGCAGTGCTCCCGATTATACGGAGCTCGTAAACGACCGCGCACGCAAGATGTTTTTGGGATTTATAATGCTCATTGTGGGCAGCTCGGGCGTAGTAATATCGTTTATTTCCCTGCTCGCTTCGATAATTATAAGGCGCGTTTCAAACAAAGACAAAAACAATCAAACGGAGTAAAATATGACAGACAATTCGGTTTACGCAAATCCCCTGATAACGAGATACGCAAGCAGAGAGATGGCTGAGGCTTTCTCTGACGACAAGCGCTTTAAGTTATGGCGCAGGCTGTGGATAGCCCTTGCCGAGTCCGAAATGGAGCTCGGACTCAACATAACGCCCGAACAGGTCGCCGAAATGAAGAGTTATCAGGACGACATCAACTACGACGCCTCCGAAAGGTATGAAAGAGAGGTGCGCCACGACGTTATGGCGCACGTCAAGGCGTTCGGCGAACAGGCGAAGTCTGCAATGCCCATAATCCACCTGGGAGCTACAAGCTGTTTTGTCGACTGCAATTCCGAGCTTATCATAATGCGCGATGCACTCAAGATTATTAAGGTCAAGCTTATCAACGTGATGGATAAGCTCAAGAAGTTTGCCTTGAAAGATAAGGATATACACACGCTCGGTTTTACCCATCTTCAGCCCGCACAGCTTACAACCGTAGGGAAGAGGGCAACGCTCTGGCTTCAGGATCTTATGATGGACTACGACAATCTTGTAAACCTTGAAAGGTCCTTCAAACTCCGCGGAGTAAAGGGCACGACGGGCACGCAGGCAAGCTTTTTAGATCTCTTTAACGGCGACGGCGAAAAGGTCAAGGAGCTCGAAAGAAAGGTCGTCAAAAAGATGGGCTGTGACCGTGTTTACGGCGTGACCGGACAGACCTATCCCAGAAAATTTGACTATAACGTGTTATGCGTGCTTTCGCAGATTGCTCAGAGTGCGTATAAATTCTCCAACGATATAAGAATTCTTCAGAACATGAAGGAGATAGAGGAGCCCTTCGAAAAGTCTCAGATAGGCTCTTCGGCAATGGCTTACAAGCGCAACCCCATGCGCAGCGAGAGAATGGGCTCGCTCGCACGCTTTGTCATTTCTCTGCCCATGAACTCGGCTATAACGGCTTCAACTCAGTGGTTTGAACGTACGCTCGACGACTCTGCCAACAGGAGGATAACAAACGCCCAGGCGTTCCTTGCTCTTGACGGCATTCTTAACATCTATCTCAATGTGAGCGAAAACCTCGTCGTGTACGATAAGGTAATTGCAAAACATATCGCAGCGGAACTGCCCTTCATGGCTACAGAAAACATAATGATGGAATGCGTAAAGGCGGGAGGCAATCGCCAGGAACTGCACGAGCGCATACGCGTTCTCTCGATGGAGGCAGGCAGAAACGTAAAGGAGAGAGGGCTTGAAAATAACCTGATAGACCTCATAAAGGCGGACGACATGTTCGCTCCCGTGCATGACAAGCTTGACGAAATTCTCGACGCCAAAAAGTTTATAGGCCGCGCTCCGACGCAGGTCGAGGAGTTTATTTCAAACGAAATAGACCCTATACTTTCCTCCAATGCCGATTGCCTCGGGGTTAAGGGCGAAGTCAAGGTCTGATGGGGAGATTTTCCGTACCCGTCGCCGTCGTTGTGCTCATTATAATGGAAGATGACGGCAGGCGTGAGGTGCTCCTCCAGAGAAGACAAAATACGGGTTTTGGCGACGGCATGTGGGATTTTGCCTGCTCGGGTCACGTCGAGGAGGGCGAGAGCCTCACCTCGGCTTGTGTCCGCGAATGCAGGGAAGAGCTCGGCATTGTCTGTCGTCAGGAGGATTTGAACCTCTTTACCATAATCTATAAGAGGGACGGAGAACTCACCTACCTCAATCCATATTTCGAGCTTAAAAAATTTTGCGGCACGCCGGATATAAAAGAGCCTGTAAAGTGCTCGGAACTCAGGTGGTTTCCCTTAGATTGCCTACCCGAAAATCTCCTTCCGGACAGAAGGGAGGCGCTCGATGCTTTCATAAACGGCGTTCCTCTGATTGAATACGGCTGGGATAAAAAAATAAAATGCCCGCTTTGAAGCAGGCATACGGAACGAGAGCACATGTTTTGACGTTCAACCGAAGGGGGTGCGTGAAACGTGGCTCGCCGTTGAGTTTGAGGGGTTCCCTGAAAAATAAAAACGCCCAGAAAATTCTGAGCGTCTGGCAGGGGAAACACGATTCGAACATGCAACCGACGGTTTTGGAGACCGCGACTCTACCGTTGAGCTATTCCCCTAAAAAGTTAGCTTAATAAGTATATAATATCAAATAATTTTAGTCAACTGTTTTTTCGGAGTTTATTATGAAAAAAAGATATAAATTGGGCGTAATCGGCTGTGGATTTATGGCTAAAGCCATATTAAAGGGCGTGGTTCTGTCCGATTTTCTCAACCCGAGAAAGATAATCGTCAGCGACCCGAGCGGTGACAAGCTCGAGGAGGTGTCCGGCGAGCTCGGGGTGATTACAACAACCGACAACCGTGAGGTTGCAAACGAATGTGAATTTTTGCTCTTTGCGGTAAAGCCGCAGTCGTTCGCAGAGGCGGCGCAGTCAATTTCGAGCGTCAAAGTCGAGAAAGTCATTTCGATAATGGCGGGAGTGAAGAAAAGTACAATCAAAAACACTCTCGGCGTCAGCCTGATTAAGGTTGCCCGCTGCATGCCCAACCTTCCTTGTTCGATAGGCAGCGGCGCTATGGGCGTCGATATGTCCGATTTCAACGGCAATCCTGACGATACGCAGTTCATAACAATGCTGTTCAGCTGTCTCGGCACGGTGCTCAGCCTGCCCGAGGAAAAGCTTGACGCTGTCACGGGCATAAGCGGCAGCGGTCCGGCATATGTGTTTATGTTCATCGACAGTCTCGTCGATGCTGGAATAAAGCAGGGCCTGACGAAGGACGAGGCTCAAACCCTCGCTTTTCAGACGGTGATAGGCTCTGCCGAAATGGCGGCAGAGAGCGAAAAGAGCATACCCGAACTAATAAAAAGCGTGTGCAGCAAGGGCGGAACTACCATCGAGGCAGTAAAAGTGCTTGAAGAAAATAATTTCCGCGGCATAGTTGACGAAGCCGTTCAGGCGTGCGTTAGCCGTTCGAAAGAGCTTTCAAAGTAAATGAAAAAGGTAACTCTGTATACCGACGGCGCATGCTCGGGCAACCCCGGAATCGGGGGATACGGTTGCGTGCTTTTGTATAAGGGGCACGAAAAGCAGCTCTCGGGCGCGTTTGCGCAGACCACAAACAACCGCATGGAAGTGTATGCCGTTATTACAGGGCTTAAATGTTTAAAGGAGCCCTGTGAGGTGGACATTTACAGCGACTCGGCGTATACCGTAAACGCCTTCAATAACGGCTGGGTGTACGCATGGGAGAAGTCGGGGTGGAAAAAAGCAGACAATAAGCCCGTTCTGAATGAAGATCTGTGGAAGGAGTTGCTTGCCCTTACGCGCATGCACAAGGTTAAATTTATTAAAGTCAAGGGGCATGCCGATAACGAGTACAACAATATCTGCGACAAACTTGCAACGGACGCCGTTAAAAATTTCACGCCGTAAAATTATAAACGGGGATATTTATTGATATAATAATATAGTAAATGAAAAGGGACAGGGAATCCGTAATCGCCCTTTTAAAGGACGTAATCTCCATATTGTTCGCCATTCTTTTAGGTGCGCTGACGCTGTTGTTCGGCGTACTTGGTCTTGGCTACAAGAATCTTCAGTTTATTGCGGAGTACTACGAAGTGCTCGTCTGGTCGCTCAGCGCTTTAATACTCGTCGTGCTTATTTTATATATCGTTCTGTTTTTATTGAAAAAACAGGCGTGGCACAGACTTATATTCTGCGGACTCGTGTGCGCTCTCATATTTGCAGCAATTTTTTATGCAATCTGCGCAACGGGTTTTATAAATAAGATTACAAGCGTTGAGGCTCTGCAGGAGTATATCGACGGTTTCGGGGCGTGGGCAGTCATAATTTATATTCTCTTTTCCTATCTTCAGGTCGTCATTCTGCCCGTGCCCGGTTCGGCGACGGTCGCAGCGGGCGTTGTGCTCTTCGGCTGGCTGGAGAGCGCCCTATACAGTTTCATCGGTATTCTTCTCGGTTCAATTACGGCTTTTGCGATAGGCAGGCTTGTCGGTTACAAGGCGGTTTGCTGGATAGTGGGAAAGGACGACCTGGACAAATGGCTGAAAAAGATAAGGGGCAAGGATTATCTGATACTTTCGCTGATGTTCCTTTTGCCAATGTTCCCTGACGATATTCTTTGCTTTATTTCGGGACTGTCCTCAATGACGTGGGTATACTTCCTTGTAATGATTGTAATAACAAGGCTGATTTCCTGCTTTACGGTTTCGCTCTCCCTCGACCTTATACCGTTTAATACATGGTGGGGAATACTCACGTGGATAATAATTGTGGCGCTCGTCGTGCTTGCGTTCTATCTTGTATGCAAGTATTCGGATAAAATAGACGTGTTTATTAAAAGCAGATTCAAATTTATGCAGAAAAATACCCGCGGCACCCGCGGCGCGGCAGGCAAAAACAAAAAAGAAAAAAATAAAAGCAGTCAATAATTTCCGCCCGCAGAACAACTCTGCGGGTATAAATTTGCAGGTGTAGTATGAAGGTAGCGGTAACGGGCGGCGGAGCGGCAGGATTGATGGCGGCTTACGCCGCGGCAAAAAACGGCAATCAGGTTACGCTGTTTGAAAAAAATGAAAAACTCGGCAAAAAGATTTACATAACGGGCAAGGGCAGGTGCAATTTTACGAATGCTGTATCGCCTGAAGATTTTTTGCCCAATGTTGTCAACAACCAAAAATTTCTTACGGGTGCGGTATACGGCTTTTCTCCCGAAAGATGCATGCAATTTTTTGAGGACGGCGGAATGCCGGTTAAGGTGGAGAGGGGAAACCGTGCTTTTCCTGTATCGGATAAAGCGAGCGACGTTACAAAATGTCTTGAAAAATATTGCGTGAATGCGGGCGTTACAATTAAACTGAATGAAAATGTTACAGATTTTACTATTTTAAACAGTACTGTGTCAGACATAATAACAGAAAAGGGGAGATATCCTGCGGACAGGCTTATAGTTTGCACGGGGGGACTAAGCTATCCTTCGACCGGGTCGACGGGCGACGGGTATAAATTTGCGAAAAAAGCGGGACACACTATAATCGAACCGAGGCAGGCTCTCTGCGGGCTCAACCTGAAGGGGAGTTTTTACAGGGAATTGCAGGGGCTAACCCTTAAAAACGTTCAGCTCAGCGCGTCGTTCAACGGCAAAACAATCTTCAGCGAAACGGGGGAAATGCTCTTCACCCACTTCGGCATATCGGGTCCCTTGGTACTCTCGCTGTCGAGCCGCATAAACCGGCTGCCGTTGGATAAAATAAAGCTTTCCCTCGATTTGAAACCCGCCCTCGATGATGAGATGTTGGACAGACGCCTTCTGCGCGATTTTGTGGAGTTTTCCAACAAAAGCGCCTTCAACTGTCTCAAAAATCTTCTGCCGATCTCTCTGATCGGGGAGGTTTTGAGGCGTTCGGGCATACCGCATGAGAAGAAAGTTAACTCAATTACCAAAGCCGAGAGGCTCGCTCTGTTGACAACTCTGAAAGATTTTGGTATGATTGTAACGTCTTTGCGCTCGTTTGACGAGTCGATTATAACTTCAGGCGGAGTATGCGTAAAGGAAATCAACCCTAAAACCATGGAGAGCAAGCTGTGCAAAGGACTCTATTTTTGCGGAGAGGTGCTCGACGTGGACGCCGTGACGGGGGGCTTCAATCTACAGATAGCCTTTGCCACGGGCTTTGCTGCCGGAAATTCTATAAAGGATACATAAAATTATGAAAGCTATAAGGGGTGCAACCACGGTAAACTGCGATTCCCCGCAGGAAATAAGAGAAAAGGTAAAAGAATTGCTTGACCGGATCGCTGCGGCAAACAAGCTCACCGCAGACAGCTTTATTTGCATTATGCTGTCGTCGACGGGTGACATCCGTTCGCTCTATCCAGCCAAAGCGGCGAGAGAGGCAGGCTATTCGGGTTGTGCGCTGTACTCGTCGCTTGAGCCCGATATGGAGGGGGCGCTGCCTCTGTGCATCCGCGTCATGGTTCTTGCCGAAACCTGCAATTCTCCGAAACATATATATCTTCACGGTGCCGCAGCTCTGAGAAAGGATTTAAGCCGCGTCATCAACATCGCGCTCGACGGACCAGCCGGGAGCGGCAAGAGCACGGTGTCCAAACTGATTGCGAAAAAGCTCGATATCCTCAGCCTTGACACCGGTGCAATGTATCGTGCGGTCGCCCTCAAATGTATAAGGGAGGGCGTCGACTACGCGGAAAAGAGTCAGGTGGAGCGCATTATCGAAAATATCGATCTGCGGGTCGGATATAAGGACGGCAGACAACTCACCCTTCTGGACGGCGAGGACGTCTCGGGCGAAATAAGGACGGCTCAGGTCTCCATGCTTGCTTCCTACGTCTCCGCGTATCCCTCGGTGCGCACCAAAATGGTCAGTCTTCAGAGAGAGATAGCAAAGAGTATGTCCTGCGTACTCGACGGCAGGGACATAGGCACAAACGTTCTGCCCGACTGCCCTTTTAAATTTTTCCTTACCGCCGCGCCCGAGATTCGTGCCATGCGCAGGTTTTCCGAGGACAGGCTTAAGGGCTCTGCACAAAGCTATGAGCAAATATTAAAAGACATAAACGAGAGGGACGAACAGGACAGAAACCGCGCCGTGGCTCCTTTGAAGTGTGCGCAGGACGCAGTAGTGATAGATACGTCCGAGATGACGGCAGAAGAGGTCGCCTCCCTGATATGCGGAAAAATACAGGAGAAAATATGATAAACAAGTCAGACGAACAGCGCATAAAAAAATTGCGCAAAACATTTGATAAACTCAGGGTTGCGGAAAAGATCATTTTTAGACCGCTCTTTCCCTATAAAAGGCACGGCAATTTAACCCGTTACAACGAAGGTCCTTTAATTATAATAGGCAATCACTACAGCATATGGGACGTAATTCCCGCTGCCATGACCACGGACAGGGCGATACACTTCATGGCTAAAAACGAACTCTCCAAAGTCAGGCTTTTCGGCGTCAACATAGGAGAACGTGCGCTCAACTGGCTTCAATGCATTCCCGTAAAGAGGGACGGCAGCGACGTTCAGGCTATTAAAACCAGCCTGAGATATCTCAGAAACGGGGAGGTGATAAATATCTACCCCGAGGGAACGCGCAACCACTCCTATGAAAGCTTTCTTCCGTTCAAAGGAGGCGCAGCCGCGCTTGCCATAAAGACCGGGGCTCCGATAGTTCCCGTCGTTCAGGTGGAGAGAATGAGGTTTTTGCACAAGGTGGACGTCATCTATGGCGACCCCATCTATCTGAGGGCTAAAAAGGACAAAAAGATGAAGCCCGAAGATCTTGAGGAGATAGACGAATGGCTCAGAGGCGTTATGATGAACATGAGGCAGGCGTTTATCGACAGACATCATCCCAAGCTGAAACCTTTAAAGAAGAAAAAGGATAAGAAAAAATAATACATGCAGGTAATTATTGCAAAAAACAGCGGGTTTTGCCGCGGCGTTCAGCATGCAGTCGATACCGCCATGAGCATACCACCGGAAAATACCTATGTACTCGGTGAAATAATCCACAACTCCCACGTAGTCGAGGGAATAAAGTCGCGCGGGATAACGACCGTGGACAACCTCGGCGATATACCTGACGGTGCCACAGTAATTTTTCGTTCGCACGGCGTGCCGCTCAGTTATTATGAGCTGTGCGCAAAAAGAAATATAAAAGTTATCGACTGTACCTGCGGTTTTGTGCGCAATACGCAGAAGATTGTAAGGGAGCAGTCGGAGAAGGGAAAATATATCGTAATAGTCGGCGAGGCGACCCACCCCGAGGTGGTGGGGCTTCAGGGTTGGTGCGGAGGCTCCGCGCTTGTCGTCAACGACCCCGGCTATGATTTTTCTCCGCTGATGGATAAAGAGGTGTGCATAGTTGCTCAAACTACCTTTTCAGTGGAAAAATTTGAGAAAATAATCGAAAATATTAAAAATCTGTGTGAAAAAACAGTTGCTGTTTTCAAAACTATTTGTTATACTACTTATGATCGGCAACTTGAGGCAGAGCGTCTTTCCAAAAAGTGTGATGCAATTCTCGTTATAGGCGGACTCAACAGCAGCAACACCAACAAGCTGTACGACGTCTGCGCCGCTCATTGTTCAAATGTGTTCCGGCTTTCAGGTCCCGAGGATCTGGATTTCGATAAAATTAAAAATTTTAAAAGTGTAGGTATTGTTTCAGGGGCGTCAACCCCGATGGCGCAAAACCGGGAGGTTCTCTTAAAGATGGAAGAAAAAAGCACAGAAGTAAATGCAACCAGCTCTATGGCGGATGTGGTTGCAAAGATTGACAGCGAATCGAAGTTCAAAAAGGGTCAGATTGTAACGGCCACGATTTCGGAAGCTACCGACGACGGTCTTATGATTCTTTTGCCCTTCTCGAAGAAGGAAATTGCTTTGAGCAAGGACGAACTTGACTGCGAAGAATACAACGCCGCCGAATATGCAGGAAAGGTGGGCGAGACTATCGATTTACTTGTCGTCGAGCTTAAGCCCTCTTTGAAGCTCTCGCAGAAGATGATTAAAGCTCTTGCGCAGGAAGAAGCTTTGCTTGCCGATATCGAGGCGGGCAAGGAGTTTCAGGTTGAATGCACGGGCTACAACAAGGGCGGACTTACATCGACGCTCGGCACCTATTCCGTGTTTGTTCCCGCAAAGGAAATCCGTCCCAGCTTCGTTAAAGATTTAACCAAATACGTAGGCAAAACGCTTCGTCTCCGCGCCCTCGAAGTTAAAAAGGAGGGAAGGAAGAAGGAGATTATAGCCTCCCAGCGCGTAATCCTTCAGGAAGAGAAGGACGCAAAAGAGGCGGCAAAGGCTGCTAAAGAGGCAGAGTTCTTTGCGAATATCGCCGTTGGCGACATCGTTGAAGGCAAGGTTGAAAGGGTAACTACTTTCGGCGCATTTGTTTCTGTGAACGGGTTTGACTGTCTTGCACATATCTCCGATCTCTCGTGGACGGGTGCAAAGGCTGTTACCGATGTTCTTGAGATCGGCAAGACCTATCAGTTTAAGGTACTCAAAGTTGATCAGGAGAATAAAAAGGTCTCTATCGGCTACAAGCAGCTTCAGCCCCAGCCTTGGGATCTTGCCGCAGAAAAGTATGCTGTTGGCGAAGTCATTCACGGCAAGGTTGTACGCATTGTTCCCTTCGGCGCGTTTGTAGAGGTCGAAAAGGGTATCGACGGTCTCGTACACGTATCACAGATAAGCTATGAGAGAATCGAAACGCCTGCAAGCGTTCTCAACGTCGGCGACGAGGTCGACGCGAAGATCATTTCTCTCGATCCCGCCGCAAAGAAGATGAATCTCTCCATAAAGGCAGTTCTGCCCGAACCCGAGAGAAAGCCCCGCGCTGAAAGGTCGGGCGAAGAGGGAGCATCCAGAAAATCCCGCGCTCCCAGAAGGTCCTCCGATGACGAGTATTCGGACTGGAGCGAAGGTTCCATTTCTATCGGAACTTCAATTGGCGATATTCTTGCCGACGCCCAGAAGGATAACAAGTAACAAAATTTTCAAAACAACCCCGGACGGGGTTGTTTTTTTTATGAAAAAATGTGTCTTAGAGGTAATAATGCTGCAACATGTCGGTTTAATCGCCGTGCGCGGCGGTTATATTTAATAATGTAAAATCACGGAGGTTTAAAATGAAAGAGGGCAATATTAAAATTTCCAGCGAAAACATGATGCCGATTATTAAAAAGTGGCTTTACTCCGACAAGGATATTTTCCTTCGCGAGATTGTTGCAAACGGCGTCGATGCTATCACAAAGTATAAAAAACTCATAACCATGGGCACGGCTGCCGAGACCGAAGGCGAAGAGTACTGCATAAAGATTTCGGTCGACAAGGACAACAAAACTCTTACCGTTGAGGATAACGGCATAGGCATGACGGAGGAAGAGGTAGAAAAGTACATTACCCAGATTGCCTTTTCGGGAGCTTCGGACTTCCTTTCAAAGTATGAAAAGGCTGGAGGAGACGGCATTATAGGTCACTTCGGGCTGGGCTTTTACTCGGCTTACATGGTCTCGGGCAACGTTGAGATATTTACAAAGTCGTACGACGGCAGCCCTGCCGTGCATTGGATGTCCGACGGCGACAAGAAATATTCCATAGAGGAGTGCGACAAAGCCGACCGCGGCACAAAGATTGTAATGCACATTCTCGACGAGGAGAAGGAGTTCCTCGAGGAGAGCAAAATAAAGGAACTCGTCAAAAAGTATTGTTCGTTCATGCCTTACAACATCTATGTTGACTTTAAGGGTGACGGCAAGGATAAACCCCTCAACACGACCACTCCCCTGTATGCAAAGCCCGTAAAGGACTGCACCGAGGAAGAGTACAAGGAATTCTATACCGATACATTTTTTGATTTTACCCCGCCAATTTTCTGGGTTCACCTCGATATGGACTACCCCTTTAAGCTGAAGGGTATACTCTATTTCCCCAAGGTAAAAAACAAACTCGAAATCGAGCGCGGCAAAGTAAAGCTATACTGCAATCAGGTATTTATTGCGGATAACATAAAGGAAGTCATTCCCGAATTCCTCATGCTTTTAAACGGCGTTATCGACTGCCCCGACATTCCGCTCAACGTTTCCCGTTCATTCCTTCAGAACGATAAACAGGTGCAGAGAATTTCCAAGTATATAACGAGAAAAGTTGCCGACAAGCTCGTATCTCTCTTCAAAACCGACAGAGCTGAGTTTGAGGAATATTGGTCCGACCTTGCCAACTTCATCAAGTTCGGCTGCATCAAGGACGACGATTTTTATCAGCGCGTAAAGGATATTATAATCTACAAGGATATCAACGGCGCCTATAAGAACATAAACGAATTCCTCGGGCTTCCCGCAGAGGGTGAAGAAAAGTCTGAAGGAGAAGAAGGTAAGGAAGATAAGAAAGAGGAAGCTAAGCCTTCAACTATTTATTATGTTTCCGACGAACAGCAGCAGGCTCAGTACGTTAAAATGTTCAAGGACGCAGGGCTCAACGCTATCTGTTGCGATAACTTTATCGATCCCCACTTTATAAGCTACCTTGAGTATAAGATGCCTGACAAGCTCAAGTTTATGCGCATAGACGCCGACATTGCGGGCGCATTGAAGGGTGAGGACGCTGCCGAGGACAGCGTGCTTGTCGATATCTTCAAAAACGCAATAGGCGACGAGAAACTTACTATTAAAACTCAGGCTTTAAAAAATCCCGACGTCCCCGCCGTCATAAACGTTGACGAGTATATGAGAAGGTACTCCGAAATGGGTTCCTTCTACGGCATGAGCGAGGGTGATGTTTCAAAGACAATGATTGTAAACACTGCCAACCCCGTCGTGGCAAAGATAAAGGGCCTCGGTGAGGAAAAGCAGAAATTTATAGCCGGGTACATATACTCTTTGGCTCTGCTCTCATACAAAAAGCTTTCGCCTGAGGAATTGGATAAGTTCGTTGGCGAAAATCTCACCCTCTTAAATGAATATGTAAAATAAAACTTATTTTAAAATACCGCCGAAAGGCGGTATTTTTTTATATAATTTTTAATATTTTAGAGTGTGAATTTATATTTTCTGCCGTCTGAACTCAAAAGTGCGATTGACTGCCTCAATGCAAATTATCTGTCCGAAATCAGAATAAGAAGGGGACAACCTGTAATAATCGAGTACCGCGGCGAATATGTATATATAAATAACTGCGGCGCAACAGTCAATTCTGCGGGAGCAATTGTTGCGGGAGACGTAGATAAGATATTTAACCGTGCGCTGGCGGACGGGGTGTATGCCTATACCGAACAGCTCAAAAACGGCTTCGTAACCTTGGACGGCGGCGTCAGGATAGGCGTTGCGGGGCAGTATGTAACGGAAAAGGGAACAATAACCTCCGTTCGCGGAATAACTTCCATGAATATCCGCCTCCCGCACGACGTTAAAGGCTGTGCCATTTGGCTCTGTAATAAAACGCAGACCTCACGCCTAAACAGCATTCTGATATTTTCACCGCCCGGATACGGCAAAACGACAATGCTTCGCGATATCGCCCGTCTGCTCGGAAGAAAAAATAACGTGCTCGTTTTTGACGAACGCAACGAAATTTCGGCAACGGGCGGAGACGGCATGGGGTTTGATTTGGGGGAGAGGTGCGATATAATACGCGGCGGGGACAAGCTGACCGGTTTCGGTAACGCGATAAGGGCTATGAAGCCTCAGGTTATCGTGACGGACGAGCTGTACGGCGAAAGGGATATCGCGGCTATTGACTATGCCAGGGACTGCGGCATTGCGGTGTGTGCCTCAACGCATGTAACGGACGAAAAGGTCCTTTCGAGTATGTCATTTGACTATTACTGCAAACTTACAGGCATCGCGAAGAGAGCGCTTTTATATGATAAAGATTTTAATTTT
>CALVMP010000023.1 GCA_944346655.1 uncultured Clostridia bacterium | reverse complement strand
AATGAGCCCGGTGCAATACCGAACTCATTACCAAACAATTTAATTAAATTTTGTCCAAACTTTGGGGTTCACTTCAGCGCTGAAGCGCCGCGGCATTTTTTAAGGTTTTCCTTACCTTGATTTTATTTTCGGTTAGTTAAAGCGCTGCATCAATTTGCAAAGAATGCGACGGCGATTGCGCCGGGACCTACGTGGGTGCCTATCGTGCTGCCTATGAGATAATAGGGTATGTTTTCAATTTTACCCTTCCAGAGGGATTCGCTGTCGGCTACATACTTTTTGAGGAAGGCGTCGGACAGCCCCGAATATCCAAGCAAATAGGGCATACCGAAGTTTATGCCGCCGCACTTTTGAACGAGCTGGTTTAAGAGGTTGTTGCTCTTTTTTGAACCCAAGGCTTTGCCCACGAGTTTTACCTCGCCGCCGACGACGGAAATGACGGGTTTTATGGAGAGCACCTCCCCCGCAACAGCCGCGACGGAGGAAATTCTTCCGCCCTTTCTTAAATACTTTAAGGTGTCGAGCACGGCTAAAAGCTGGATTTTGCCCTTTTTTGCATCGAGCTCTTCCGCGACCTGTGCGGCGGTAAGCTCTCCCTTTCTCACAAGTCTTACAGCGTATTCGAGCAATACCCTTTCGCCTATGCAGGCGTTTAAACTGTCGACGACAAAGACCTTGCCCGCAAATTTTTTTGCCGCCTTTACGGCGTTTGCATGAGTGCCCGAGAGCCTGGACGAGAGGGTTATGCACACGACTTCGCTGCCGTCCGCGGTGAGCTCGCTGAATTTTTCTTCAAAAGCGAACTGGTTTATCTGGCTGGTCTGGGGCAGGTCGGAACTTTCTATGAGTTTTTCGAAGAACTGTTCGTGGGAGAGCGTGAAGCCGTCGAGGTACTCCTCATTTCCGAAGCGCACTGAAATAGGAAGGACGGTGACGCCCATTTCTTTTGCCTGAGCCTCCTCCACGTCGCAACCGGAATCGATTAAAATTTTTACCATAAATACTTCCTTTTCAATTTTGCGACAACCCGGCATAATATTTTTCGAGGTTGTCTGAGATGGTTATAAGGCTTTTATAAAAGAACTCGCGCTGTTCTGCGGTAAACTCCGCGCTGCCCGCGTGTACAGCCGCCGCCGCACGGTCGACAACCAATCCCGCAAGCCGTTTGCCGCTTTCGGTAAGGCGGACGGCGGCGTTGTGCGAGGCGGGGTCGTACTCGCAATAACCGCCCTCGCGCATGGTGGCAAGCGCGCGGGAGATTGCGGCTTTGTCCTCGAGAGTGAGTTTTACAAGATCGGACGCGGTGAGCCCTTCCGAATTAAGGTTGAGATAATAAAGGCACATTACATGCACGGACTTTAAGCCGAATTTTTTCATTTCGTATACCTTTATCTTTTGCACGAGCTTGTTGAGTTTTAAAATAGAGATTGTAAATCTTTCGAATAAATCGTCCATATAATCACCTTCTTTTGTGCGTCTATTTTATAATAATATAGTTGATTTGTCAACTAAAATGGTTGATAAAATCAACTTTATTAAAAGAATATAAAAAAATATACCGCCCGTTAAGGAGCTGTAACATGGCGGGGTGCAATTCAGGTTAAGGACAGGGTTATACTGATTTCGCCCGAGCCCGCAGAAAGAAGCGTGCGCATCTCCCCTTCGGAGTGCCCGACGATTGAGCCGAGACGGGTGAAATTGTAGGTGTTCACGCCGTAATAGAGGCAGATATTCGAGCCGAGGTATAAAATTACGTCGCCGGGGCGGGCGGTTATCCTTTCGTCGTTTCGAGGCAGAGTATGCCCGAGCGAACCGACTTTTTCGAAGTTTCCATAGTCGTCGGCGGCGTAGGTTATGTCGCCCTCCTTTAAAAGTTTTACGAGCGCCTCCGCGGAGGAGTTGTCCCCGATTTCGGCGGTGAGTTTGTTGCCGTTTATATAGATATACATATAGGAATATTCTCCGATTTCCGTCTGTCCGCCGCCGATATCGCCTTCTGGAATTGACGAACCATCCTCCTGCTCTCCGGACGGGGAAAGCGCTTCGGAAGCACACGCCGAACAGGCAAAGAGAAGGGCGGCAAGAGAAATTATGAGCGAAATTAAAAGCTTCATGTTATCTTTTTGACCTCCCTTGCGGGCACGCCTGCAACGATGGTGTTAGGGGGCACGTCCCTGTTGACCACCGCGCCTGCCGCTACGACTGCGCCGTCGCCTATATTTACGCCGGGAAGGATTGTAACCCTTGCCCCTATCCACACGTTTTTGCCTATGTGCACGGGCGCTACCGTCATATCGCCGCGGTTATCCGGGTTGAGATCGTGATTGATTGTGGCGATTATACACCGGTGACCTATGAGGGAGCCGTCGCCGATGAATATGCCGCCGTGGTCCTGAAACGAACAGCCCTCGTTGAGGAAAACGTTTTTGCCTATGTGGATATTCATGCCGTAGTCGGTGTAAAAGGGCGGGAACATGCCGAAGCCCTCCCCCACCCCGCCGCACGTCAGTTCGGACATGATCTGCGCGATTTGTGCGGCAGTATGCGGCAGATAATTGAGTTTGCAGGTGTACTCCCTCGCCCTCTGAGCCACCGCGTGCATGTGAAGATGCATGGGCGAACCCGCCTTTATGAAGGCGTCTTTTTTTATCGCGTTCAAATATTCCTCTCGTTCCATGGCTACATTATAATGCCGCGGCGGCAGCATGTCAATTGCTTATAATTTATGGGAACATATAATTGACAGGCATGAATTATATGTGATATCCTTAATAAAAAAGGAGGCAAGCCATGGAGCTGAGGGAACTTAAGTACTTTTTGGCGGTCGCCGAAGAGGGAAGCATAACGCGGGCGGCGGAGGCGCTGTTTGTGACGCAGCCCAATCTTTCGCGGCAGATGAAAAAGATTGAGGGCGAGATCGGCAGACCGCTGTTTGTGCGCGGCAGCAGAAAAATAACGCTGACCGAGGCGGGCAGGCTTTTGAAAAAGCGCGCCGAAGAGATTTGCGAACTGTATGACAGGACTATGGACGAGGTAAAGGCGCCCGCAGGCGGGATTGAAGGGGAAGTGCGTATAGGCGGCGGCGAGAGCAGAGCCATGAGTCTGATTGCACGGGCTGCGACAAACATGCTCAAAAAGCATCCCAAGGTAAAGATAAACATATTCAGCGGCGACAGCGGCACCGTTGCCGAGAGGCTGGACAAGGGGCTTACGGACTTCGGGGTGTTTATAGAGCCCTTCGATTTGAGCGCCTACGACAGCATGCCCCTTCCCCTTTCGGACAGGTGGGGAGCAATAGTGAGAAACGACAGCCCGCTCGCACAAAGAGACAGACTGACGCCGGCAGAGCTGAAGGGGGAAAAGCTGATACTTTCGCGGCAGTCCGCCGGCGGGAACATAATATACGACTGGTTCGGCTGCAGCGGCGAGGAGCTGAACATTGCGGCAAGGTACAACCTTTTGTACAACGCCACCCTTTTGGTGGAGGACGGCATGGGCTGCGCGGTAAGCCTTGAAGGGCTGATAAACTGCAAGGGAACCGATCTTGTTTTTGTTCCGCTCGAGCCCGAACTGAGGTCGCGCATAGACATTGCATGGAAGAGGCACTCCTCCTTTACCCCCGCCGCCGAAGCGTTCTTTAAGGAACTGTGCGATATCATGCAGCAATGACAAACTAAAAAAACAGCGCCGCGCGGCGCTGTTTTGATTTTATAATGAGGTTTTTATTGGTCGGAGTTCACATAGGTTTTGACGGACTCGGCAATGTTGTTGAGGTGGTCGCCTATGCGCTCCAGGCAGACGGCAAGCTGAAGGTAAACCGAACCCGCCTCGGGCGAGCAACGCCCCTCGTTGGTGCGGCGGATGTGGGCTTCCTTCATCTTTTCGCACATTTCATCGATGGAGTTTTCTGCCATGTCCACGTTCTGACTATAGCTTAAATTGTGGTTGGCGAAAGTCATTTCGACGTTTTTGTACAGTTCGGAGATGTAACCGTCCATCTCCTTTATCTCTTCGACAGCATGCTCGGAGAAGGTTGCTTTTGCGTTTATCATTTCCTCGGCGTATTCGACTATATTTTCGGCATAGTCGCCCACCCTCTCTATGTCGGAGGTGACGTGATAGAAGGAGGATACCTTTGTTTCGTCGAGCCCCGAGATATCTTCGGAGGAGAGTTTTACGAGGAACTGGGTTATATATTTATCCAGCTCGTTTATGTGGGCTTCGTTTTCTGCAAACTCGGACTTTTTATCGGTGTTGCCCGAAAGGAGCATTTCGATGGCGAGCTTATAGTTGCCGAACGCCTTCTGACCCATCTTTACAATCTCCTTGCGCGCCTGACCGACGGCTATTGCGGGAGTTTTTAAAAGACGCTTGTCGAGCATTTCGTCCGTTTCGACGACTTCGTCCGTGGGGGTCTTTTTCTTATCGCGGACAAGTATGCCCGAGAGTTTGACGAGCTGGGGAATGAACCACATAAGTATGAGCGTTGTGGTAAAGTTGAAAAAGAGATGAAATAAAGCTATCTGCCATGTTACATTGTTCGGCATGATATACTCGAGAAACTCCGAAATTTCTCTTCCCCAGATTATTGTAGGGATAGCAAAAATTACACAACCTATGACGTTAAAGCATAGATGAATTACTGCTGCACGGCGCGCATTCGTATTTGTGCCGATGGAGGATATTACCGCAGTAAAGCAGGTGCCTATATTAGTGCCGAGCACAATAAAGATTGCCATGTGCAGAGAAATGAGCCCCTCGCTTGCCAACGTTATGACTATTGCCGTAACTGCCGAAGAGGACTGCATTATGCCCGTTAAAACAAGCCCCAGGAGGAACAGTACCAGAATTTCCCATGTGAGAGTGGATTTATTGTTTCCTATGGAGGCAAACATGTTTACTATTGCATCACGGACTTCCCCCGGCGTTTCCGTGAGATTGCTGACCGAAAACGACATTGTGTACAACCCGACAAAAATCATGCCGAGTCCGGCAAGAATATAGCCGATGCGCTTGCTTTTCTCCTCCTTGGCAAAGAGTGTGAGCATGAGACCGATAAACGCGATAAGCGCAAAAACAGCGGTGATATCAAGTTCAAAATTGCCCATGGAAAGGGCAGAGATGAAAGCCGTAATTGTAGTGCCGATGTTGGCGCCCATAATTATGGAAGTCGCCTGCGTCAAAGTCATGAGCCCGATGTTTACAAAGCCCACTACCATGACGGTGGTTGCCGACGAACTTTGGATGATTGCCGTGATTACTGTACCCGTTCCGATGCCGACAAATTTGTTTTTGGTAGCCTTGCCGATGAGCGTGCGCATTTTGCTGCCCGCGGCTTTTTCAAGATTGGAACCCAAAATATCCATACCTATCATGAATACTGTAATTCCGCCGAGAAGATAGAATAGCGCGTAGACAATCTGAAGAACGCCGTCAATACTCATTTAAATTTTCTCTCCATAGTAAATTTTGTAATATAATTGTACCAATTTTGTAACCTCTTTGTCAATTAAATGCATAATAATTTCTCACCGCCGCACACTTCGCTTGCAAGTTTTGTTACATTAATATATAATATACGACATAAATAATATTCTGAACAGCCCGCGGCGGCTTTTTTGCGGAGGAAATTATGTTCAATATAGTGCTTGTGGAGCCGGAGATACCCCAGAACACGGGAAACATCGCCCGCACCTGCGCGGCGACGGGGTGCCGCCTCCACCTTGCGGGAAAACTGGGCTTTGAATTGAGCGACAAATATTTGAAGCGTGCGGGACTGGACTACTGGCAGTTTGTGGACGTTAAAATGTGGAAGAGCTTTGACGAATTGGTTGAGGCATATCCCGGGGGCAATTACTATTTTTTTACCACAAAGGCTAAAAAGTGCTACACGGACGCGAAGTACTGCGAGGGCGATTTTTTAGTGTTCGGCAAGGAGACAAAAGGGCTGCCCGAGGAACTTTTGAAAGCCCACCCCGAAAGCTGCGTGAGAATTCCGATGATGGGAAATCTGAGGAGTCTGAATCTTTCCAACTCGGCGGCGATAGCAATTTACGAGGGTCTGAGGCAGACGGGTTTTGAGGGCATGAACTTAAAGGGCGAGCTGCACAACCTGAAATGGGAGGACTGACAGGGCTTTTTTGGCAAGGGCAGTTCCCGATAAATTTTTATTCTGCTCTTTACTTTTGAATTTTTATATTGTATAATAAAATTATGGAAAAGAAGAAAATTGTCGTTGCAAGCTCCAACGCTCACAAGATTGCCGAGATTGGCGACATTATGAAGGGATATGAATTTATCTCCATGAAGGACGCCGGATTTGACGGCGAAATAGAGGAAAACGGCTCAAGCTTTAAGGAGAACGCCCTGATTAAGGCTAAGACCGTTGCCGAGGCGCTGGGGGTTACCGCGCTGGCGGATGACTCCGGACTGTGCGTTGACACGCTGGGCGGAGCGCCCGGGATATACTCCTCCCGCTTTTCGGGCGAGGGGGATGAAGGCAACCGGAAACTTCTTTTAAAGCAGCTTGAGGGGTTCGAGGACAGAAGGGCGCACTTCGAATGTGCGGTGTGCCTGTACAGCCCCGGCGGCAAAACGCTGTTCGCCACGGGCAGAACGTACGGACATATACTTGAAGAAGAGCGCGGCAACGGCGGCTTCGGATACGACTGCCTGTTCTTTTCGGACGATTTGAAAAAATCTTTCGGCGAAGCGACGGAGGAAGAAAAAAATTGCGTTTCGCACCGCTTCCGCGCGCTTGAGGAACTGAGGAAACTGCTTTGAAGAGCATAATCGTAATTTCGGACACGCACGGCAACCGCGGGGCTGTTGAAAGCCTTTACCCCAAGTTTGCAGAGTGCGACATGATAATTCATCTCGGCGACACCTCCTCGGACGGAGCCAGAATATCTTCGGCTTTCCCCGGCAAGGTAAAGCTTTTAAACGGCAACTGCGATATACCGAGGCTGGGCGAGGACGAACTACAGCTCGAGGTTGAGGGCGTTAAAATTTTTGCATGCCACGGCGACAAGTACGGCGTCAAGCGGGGACATGAAAGGCTTGCCGCAAAGGCTGAAGAGCTGGGCGCCGACATTGCCCTTTACGGACACACCCACAGGGCTTGCGAGGAAAGGGAAGGAAGAGTTACGCTGTTCAACCCCGGGGCTCTTTCGCGCTATGCGGCTGAAAAGAGTTACCTGTTCCTTGCCATATACGACGGAAAATTTACGGGTAAAATCGTAGAAATATGAAATACTTGATTCAGACAATAAAATACTTAAAGAGCAATCTTTTACTTTTGCCTTCGCTGGCGATAGCCGTTATGTGCTTTGCCGTGATCGTCGATTACACGGCAGCCGAGACGGTTATAGACTCCTACGGCGCGGGCTATATAACCGACAGTTTTACCGACTGGTTCAAACTGTTCATACCTTTCAACTCGAAAAGCTGGATTACCATTCTTTTAAGCATAGCGGCGTACGTGCTGCTCGTTCTGAACGTCGCGTTCGTACATTCGATGGTTGACAAACACGTGCGGTTCGGGTCCAAGTCCTTCCGTTCGGTGATGTCGAGCTTTACGATAAATTTTGTGTACGGATTTATAATCATGCTTGTTATTGCCGCCGCCTGCCTTGTAATGGCTCTGCTGCTTGCCGTGGTTATGAAAACATTCGCCATGCCGGGCGCCTATATTTTTATAATAGGAGCCGTGATATGCGCCGTGCTTGCCGCGCTGTTCATCTTTATAGGCGCACACTTCTTTTTGTGGCTGCCCTGCGCGGAGATTACGGGTTACAAAATGAGCGAAGCGCTGTACTGTTCCTATGCACAGGCGAGGACAGTGCGCTGGACAAACACCGTTGCAATTGCCCTGCCGCTTGCGCTGTCGGTCGTCATAGTTTCGCTGTTCGGGGCGTTCCTCGGCACGGTTGCAGCCATAATTTCGGGCGCGGTGTGCTTCGGATGTTCGTATATGCTCATCGTTGTCGCAAGCTACATGGCTTACGCCGACGTGGAAAACATTGAAAGGGAAGATTTAAGAAAATACTGATTACGGGGAACGCGTATGAAATTCAAGCATTCATTTAACGTTTTTATTGACAACTTTGCGGTTACATACAAGGTGTTGCTGTACAGACTGGTTATACTTTTACTGTGCGCCTGCCTGTACACCGCCGTGATTTTCCCGTTTATGTCGAGAATAAGCGACACGACGCAGGTTGCGGCGCTTTCGGAGGCGTTTGCCGAATTCGGAAGGGCGTTTGCCAATCTTGAATTTGAGACCATGCAGTCGAGCTGGTCATCGATACGCTCTGCATTTGCCGAACTTTTCGAGATGCTCGGGAACATGGTCGGCTCCGTAGTGCTGACGGTTGTCATTGTAGTGCTCGTCTACCTCGTGCAGAGATTTTTGCTGGGACTAGGCAACTACACGGCGGGAGCCGTTATAAACGACAGAATGGCAATGAGGGCTCACTCTCCCTTTATCGGCACGCTGATCAAAAACCTCGGCAAGGCGTCCCTTTACAACGCCATATACGTGCCCCTTTCCACACTGTACGACGTGATTATAGTCGTTGCGGTGGGCGGCGTCGTTTACGGACTGGGCGTTATGGATACCCCCCTGCTGCTGCTCATATTCCTTGCGGCGACGGCGCTCATATTCCTTATGGTGATAAAGATGTCGTTCACCTGCGACTGGCTGCCCTCGCTCGTTTACGGAAAGAAAAACAACAGGCAGGCGATAGCCTATTCCTTTGACTACACGGCGAAGAACAAGAACTTTGCGGCGGTGCTTTCCAACTTTATCGTGCTGATACTCATTATAGTGGCAATGAACGTTGCGGCGGTGTTTTTAACCTTCGGCGCGGGACTGTTTCTGACCCTGCCCGCAAGCTATGTGATACTCATCTGCTTTGAGTTCACCAACTACTGCGACAACAACGAAGTCAAATACTTTATAGACAAGAACACAGTAGTAAAGCCCGAGCGCGAGCCCGTGATGACCAGGGAGAGGTTCTTCAGGGGCGAAGATTAAGTTAATTTGAAAAAATAATGAATATATATGTAAAAAATTTTCTTTTTCCCCCTTTACAACGGGGGGATTTTTTTGTATAATGAAATAGCATACGGGAATGTGCATATTTTTTGCATGCCCTGAATTGAATACATTATTGTGGGGGATTGATATTATGGATTACAAAACTGTGTACGAGAGCTGGCTTAACGACGCGAGGCTGAACGCCGAGGGCAAAGCGCAGCTTGAAGCGATTAAGGACAACAACGAAGAGATAGAATATTCCTTCGGCGCCGAGCTCGAATTCGGCACCGCGGGCATGCGCGGAATTATAGGCTACGGCACCAACAAGATGAACGTTTACACGGTAAGCCGCGCGACCGAAGGGCTTTCGGCATTCATAAAGGGGCTCGGTCCCCAGGCCATGGAGAGGGGCGTAGTAATTTCCTACGACACGAGATTAAAGAGCGACGAGTTTGCAAGGGCGGCGGCAGAAGTGCTTGCAGCCAACAACATTAAAGCTTACCTGTTCTCCGACGTGCATCCCGTGCCCATGCTCTCCTTTGCGGTGAGGGAACTTAAAACCATTGCGGGCATAATGGTTACTGCTTCGCACAACCCCAAGCAGTACAACGGCTACAAAGTTTACGGCGAGGACGGAGCGCAGATGAGCCCCGAGGACACCAAGGTGGTGGTTGACTCCATAGAAAAGATAACCGATTACCTCGGCAGCCCCGCACCCACCGCGGAGCAGGTTAAAAAGTACATAAAGCCCGTGCCCGCCAAAGTGGACAAAAAATACTACAAGGCGCTCACAAAGCTGACCCTTTCCAAAAAAGCGGTAAAGGCGTGCGGCAAGAAATTGAAGCTTGTATACACCCCCGTGCACGGTTCGGGTTATATACCTGTAACGACCATTCTTAAAAAACTGGGCATAAACGCCACGGTGGTTGAGGAACAGACCAAAAAGGACCCCGAATTTTCCACCGTTCAGGTGCCCAACCCCGAATTTAAAGAGACCCTTTCCATGGGCATAGCGCTTGCAAACAAGATAGGCGCGACAGTCGTGTTCGGCACCGACCCCGACAGCGACAGGCTGGGCGTTGCCGTTAAAAATTCCGAAGGCGAATTTGAGGCGCTTTCGGGAAACCAGGTGGGGATTCTCCTTTTGGATTATATTTTAACCCGCCTCAAAGAAGAGGGAAAACTGCCCGCAAACGCGGCTGTGGTCAAATCGTTCGTCACCACAGGCATGGCTAAGCCCATCTGCGCGAACTTCGGCGTTGAGCTGTTTGAAGTGCCCGTCGGGTTCAAGTTCATAGGCGAAAAGATAAAGCAATGGGAAAAGGACGGCAGCCACACCTTTGTGTTCGGCTTTGAAGAGAGCTGCGGATACCTTCGCGGCACCCACGCGAGGGACAAAGACGCCGTCGTTGCAAGCATGCTGTGCGCCGAAATGGTTTGCTACTACACTTACAAAGGCACGACGGTTTTCGACAGGCTGAACGAAATTTACAAAAAATACGGCTACGTGCTCGACTGCAACGTCTCCATTCAGTATAAGGGACTCAACGCAATGAAGGAGATGAACGCCGTAGTCGACGGACTCAAGAGCGCGAAGGTCGACAAGTTCGACATTTACGAAATTGCCTCCGTGCGCGACTACTCAAAGGACCAAAAGACCGACCTTGCCACGGGCGAAGTGACCCCCATAGGTTCGCCCAAGACAAACTGCGTTTACTATGAACTTAAAACGGGCAGCTTTGTGTGCGTGCGCCCCAGCGGCACCGAACCCAAGCTGAAGATTTACTACTCGGTCAAGGCAAACAACAAAGAGGACGCCGAGGCGGCGCTTGCAAAGCTTAAGACCGCAGTTGACGCGCTCCTTAAAAAAGTTGCCAAATAAATATTTTTCTCCACCCCTCCCCTTCCCGCTCGGGAAGGGGAGTTTTTATTAAGGAATTCCTTACTTTAAAAAAGACGGGCAATCGGATACATGGGGCGCAACCATTGCCGAAAATGGGGAAAAAGTTAAGGCTTGTTTGAATTCATAGAGTTTTCACCTGAAAGTTTTACGTAACATTTTAATTGAATTTTATACATAGTTTAATCAAAAATTATGAATAATTTTGAATAAACTTATTGACAAAATGAAAAAATGGTGAAATAATATTTATATGGAAACAATTTGTGAGAGAGCAAATTGCAACCGTAAAATAAAGCGCAGCTTGCCTGATACCTTAGATAAGGGCGGAAAGACAAACTGTGATAAAAGGATTAAAGGAGAATCTTTATGCGCAATTGGAAAAAAGTACTTGTTGCCACAGTTCTCGGCGGCGCGTGCGCTATGAGCCTCGGTTTGGGCGCGGCTGCATGCGATACCGAAGAACACACCCACAGCTACGACGAGACAGCCTGGGTAGGAAACGCAACGCAACACTGGCATCCTGCCACCTGCGGCGACGACACTAAGGGCGACGCAGCGAATCACAGCGACGAGAACGGCGACGGACTGTGCGACGTATGCGGCTTAGGCACGACGGCAAACCACGGCCACACATATGCCGACGTCTGGAGCAGCGACGCGACAAATCACTGGCACGCAGCTCTCTGCGATCACGACGTAGTGGCGGACCAGGCGGCGCACACTCTTGAAAACGGCGTTTGCACAGTGTGCGGAGTGGCTGTCGACGTAGACCTGAACGACGCACTGGAAAACATTGCAGAGAACGCAGACAAAGCCAAGCAGATGACGGGCACATACGAATACACCGTTCCCGCGAGATCGCTTTCCACGAGCGTTTACAACGTGACGGCTGAAATGCACGACGACTTTACATACACCAAGAGCGAAGGTGCAAACTTTACCGAAGAATACTGGTATAAGCTGGTCGGCGAAGATAAGGATATCTGCTATTCCCTTATGGGCGGCACCTATTACGATGAGCCTGTTATAAACACCGATGCATACTCCGTCGAAAACATCGCGGGCTATACATTCGTTAACCCGTTGAACCCTTCGGAAACGTATTACGGACTTGAACAGTTTATAGCCGGCATGTATGATTACGCTTCGTTCGACGAAGATCTTGAAATAGTCGAAACGTGGGTCGGCAAGGTAGAAACGGAGGCAAACGGCACGAGCGCAGCCGTGCTCGGAACGAATATGGGCTACAGCTTTAACTATAGCAACTCCGAATCGGGCACGTCGCCCTACTACTTCGATATAGACGTATCGTTTACCGTCGCCGAAGAGGGATACGTAGACAGTGCGGAAATTTCCATCGTTGCCTACAGCTTAGAGAGCCTTGACGAGCAGGGTAATTTGAAACCAAGCTACCAGACGGAGGTTATCGAAGCTAGCGTATTCTCCCTTAAGCAGTTTGACGAAATAACCGTCGAAGAGGGCGAAGAGGCGGTTACCATGCCTGTAGATACCGACAAGGTGCTTGTTACAGACTTTACCTTGAGCGTAAACGACACGCCCGTTACAGACAACAAGCTGCCTTCCGTCGCTCCCTCCGCCGCCTCTTGGAACAGGAATATGGTAATCGGCACGATTTCGGTTGCTACACCCGAAACAGGCGATTTCGGCTATGATAGCTTGAAATATACTGTTGAGAAATATAACAACGCAACCGAAGAATACGAAGAGGAAGACTTAAACAGCTTCTCCGGGGAAGCGTTGCAGATTGGCGCATATTATAACTCCAACGACGGAACATATTCATTCAACGTCAGCGCGGGCACAGTAGCGGGCAAATATAAGATTACCGTTTCGACGACGCTCGTTTCAAAGACGTACGACTTTGAAGTTGTATATAATCCCACCACCGAGATATCGGCAAGCGTAGCCACGGCGACTATTTACGAAGGCGTTTCAACCACAATCACCGTCAACCCCGGCACAGGCTGCAATCCCGAAATGACGATTGATATCACCACGACCGACGGCGATGCAACCACGGCGACCGCTACATATGACACATATAACGGCTACTATACATTCACAGCTGCAAAGGCAGGCACCTACGTTGTTAAGTTTACTTCTGTAGCAAATAACCAAGCTACGGCTGAAGTCACGGTTACGGTCAACACTCCTCCCGAAATTTCCAGTTTGCTTGTAGGCAACTACATGATAGACAGCGAAACAGATACCTCTGGCAACTTCGACGGTGACGCATACTTCGGATTTACCCCTGCAAGCGAAGGCGCGACGAGCGGCGTATTCACATTCTATATGCCTACGTATTGGTATGATTTGGTGGCTGGTACATTTGATTATGCTTACAATGCAGAAACCGAAACCATAGATATAACCAATGTAACCACGACTTCGGGCAACTTCAGCTCATTCAGCCTGTCGTTCGATTCCAACTATGAAATTGTCTTCAGCGCAAGCGGCAGCATGGGCAGCGGTTTCAGCACAGCATACAGCACTGTTGTTCCGACCACAGATGAAGTTCCCGTCTACACCCCTTCCACCGGCGGCGAAGAAGACGACCCCTCGGCTGAAATGATTGGCATTCTTACAGACTCCAACAATATTTGGTCCACAACTGACTGGTATGAAGCTAAATTCAACTCAGACGGTACCGGTGAATTTAACTATTACGACGCGAACTATATCTTCTACAATACATGTTTTACATGGGAATACACAGAGAACGGTCTTGTACTTTCACCCAGTGAAGATACCGGCACCGGCGGCGAGTATGTTGAGGATTTAGTAGTAAGTGTTCAAAGCGACCCCTTAACAATCAGCTATACGCAGGAAGAAATGTATGGCATGACAATGGACGTATATTCTTTCACTTACGGCGGAAAAACTTTCTCATGCCAGATAATGGTTTACTAACTTCCATACACTAAACCACATGATAAAAATAGAAATATTTTTACATGGATGCGATTTACCGCATCCATGTTTTTTTATATAATAAAACATCCGCCAGGGCGGATGTTTTTTATGATTGCTTTTTATATATTGAAGGGATTTGAATGGACCGCAACAGCCCCTCATTATCAATGGTGCGGAAGAGATTCTTCGCAAGCCCAGAATGTATAATCAGAATAACATTTTATGTGATTATACTGAAACGTTGTCATAAAGCTTTATATGAATCGGCGAGGGCTTTGAATGCGGGAAGGGAGCGCTTTATCATGTCGGTAGACACACAGTAGGAGACGCGTACATACCCCTCCACCCCGAAAGATTTTGCGGAGACCAACAGCAGTTCATAGTTTTTTGCGCGTTCGGCGAAGGCGTCGGAGTCGGGTTCGAGACTCTTTACAAACAGGTAGAACGCACCGTCGGGCTTAACCACCTCGTAGCCGTAACTTTGAAGCGCGGAGACGAGAATGTCGCGGTTGGTACTGTATACGGATATATCGCTTGCGGTGCCGAGCACCCTTGCAATGAGCTTTTGGAAGAGCGAAGGCGCGCACACATAGCCGAGTGCCCTGCCGGCTCCGCAAACTGCCGCGTAAACTTCGGCGGCGTTTTGCATGGCGGGATTTACGGCGATGTAACCTATTCTTTCGCCGGGGAGGGAGAGCGATTTTGAAAACGAATAGCAGACTATGGAATCTTCGTAATAGTTCATGATATAGGGCACCTCTACCCCGCCGAACACAAGCTCGCGGTAGGGCTCGTCGGAGATGAGATAGATTGTTTGCCCCCTTTCCTTACATTCGCGTAAAACCTTACAAAGCCCCTCTACCGCCTGCTTTGTATACACCACGCCCGAGGGATTATTGGGAGAGTTTATGAGCACCGCCTTTGTGCGGGGGGTGATTGCAGCCTTAATTGCCGCGATATCGGGCTGGAAGGTACCCGCCATTCCCTGCACGGCGATAAGTTTTCCGCCCGCGTGCTCGGTAAAAACTTTGTATTCGGGGAAATAGGGCGCGATTGTTATAACCTCGTCGCCGCTGTTTAAAAGGGCGTTCAAAGTAATCGTCAGAGAAGCCGCCGCGCCGCAGGTCATGTAGATGTTGTCCGCAGAGAGGTTCAACGAAAAATTTTCGTTAATGTAGTCTGCGACTGCTTTGCGGACGGAAAAGTCGCCCTGAGCGGAGGTGTAACCGTGGACAAGCACGGGGTCGCCCTCGGTGAGAATTTTTATAAGTTCGTTTTGCACGCTTCGGGGGGCGGGCACGGAGGGGTTGCCGAGGGAGAAGTCGAATACGTTTTCCTCCCCTATTTCAGCCTTGCGCTTTTTGCCGTACTCGAACAGTTCGCGGATTACCGAGCGGACCGAGCCGAGCTGTACAGATTTTTGGTTTATCATATGCTTTCTCCGAATATTTTTTCATCTTATATTATACACCCAAATTTTTTACATGTAAAGTAACCCCCGCTCGTTTGCGGGGGTTAAGAGGTGAGTTTTTTGCGGAACTCCTCGATTATTTTATTTTCTATGCGGGAGACCTGAACCTGCGACACGCCGAGGCGGGCTGCGACTTCCGACTGGGTCATGTCGCGGAAGTAGCGGAGCATAACCACCTTTTTTTCCCTTTCGGGCAGGGAGGAAATGGCGGTGCGGAGCTCCATGCTCTCTATCATATCCTCCTGATTGTCCGAGGAGGAGAGCTTATCTAAAAGGAGGCGCGAGTTTTCGTCCTTATAGTCGGACTGTGCGAAAAGGGACAGCGGCATGCGCGAAGAACCCATGGTGAACACGACCTCGGAAGGCGGCATGCCGAATTTTTCGGATATGTCCTTTACCGAGGGCTGTACGCCGTGCTCGGAGACGTATTCCCCGACAAACTGGTTTATGCGCTTTGCCGCCGCCTTTAAGGTGCGGCTGACCTTTATGGAGCCGTCGTCGCGCATGAAGCGCTTGATCTCTCCCGCAATCATGGGCACGGCGTAGGTTGAAAAGCGCACGCCGTATGTTTTGTCGAAGCCGTTTATTGCCTTTAACAGCCCCATACCGGCAAGCTGGTACAGGTCGTCGTACTCCACCCCCTTGCCGAGATATCTTTTTACTATAGACTTAATTAAGTTGTCGTTTTCCCTTAAAAGCTTTTCTTTTGCGGCGGAGTCGCCCGCCTTGGCACTTTCAATGCAGGCTAAAGTTTCCTTTTCATCAAGCATTCTCTGTTTCCACTTTGAGATTTTTGGTCATATACACGACGGTGCCCTCACCCTTTATGGAATTGACCTTAAAGTCGTCCATAAAGGTCTGCATGATGGTGAAGCCCATGCCCGAGCGCTCGTCGCCGGGGAGAGTGGTGAAAAAGGGCTGGACGGCTTTGTTTATGTCCTCGATGCCCCTGCCAGTGTCGATGACCTTGATATGTAGGGAGCGCTCGTCGCTTTCGCACTCTATGGTGATGATGCCGAGATTCCCCCTGTACGCGTGGACGGTACAGTTGGTGACCGCCTCGGACACGGCGGTTTTTATGTCGGAGAGCTCTGAAAGGCTGGGGTTGAGCGGAACGCAGAAGGCAGCCACGGCGTCGCGGGCGAACGCCTGGTTGCAGGGGAGAGAATAGAATTGCAGTTTTAAATAGTTTTTTGTCATTGCGTTATTCCTTGGGAATGAGTGAATATATTCCTGCGACGGAGAGAACCTTGTCCGCCGTGAAATTGGGGCGGGCGACGGAGATAGACATGCCGTTTGCCGTTGCCTTTTTGTAGCGGCCGATTAAAAAACCTATGCCAGTGGAGTCCATGAAAGCCACTTCGGACAGATCTATCACGACTTTTTTTGCGGCTGTATTTGATAGGATGAACCTGTCGCATTCGGCGCGGGCGGAGGGCGCGGAATATTCGTCCATTTCGCCCACAAGCTTTATTTGCAGCACGCCGCCCGTTTTACGGGTAAGAACCTGCATTGAAAATTCCTCCTTGGTTTTTGGTTGCATACCTAATAATAGCGGCATATGCGCAGATGAATTTGACTTTTTATAAAAAATAAAAACGCAATTTGTCGATTTGGCAAATTGCGTTTTTAAGTGCTGCTTAAGTTTAAAGCAAGATTTATTCTACAGCCTTTAGACTTTCGTTCATATCGATTTTTACTATCTTGCGCGACAGGAGAATGGTTACGAGGAAGGTGAAAAGCAGAATTACAAAGGGCGCTATGAGCCACATGAACCAGCTTACGCCGCCAAGCGTGCCCAGACCTATCATATTGAACACTACCCCTATGAGGAGCGCCGCCAGGGGATAGCCGAAGAGAATGCCTATTACCGTGTCGATATAAATTTCGCGGAAGATGTAGCCCGAGACTTCCTTGTCGTGATAGCCGAGGACCATCAGCGTGGCAAGCTCGCGGTTGCGCTCCGAGATGTTAATGTTGGTGAGCGTGTAGATTACCACGGCGGTTAAAAGCCCCGCGAATATGATAATTATGACCGAGATGGCTATGATGGCTGCCGAGTTGAGATTGCCGAAGAGACACAAATCGAGAAGCGCAAGCCCCGCCGTGACGAGAGCCATGGAGATGGCTACGGCGACGACCGTCATCAGAAACCTCGACATGTACCTTAAGACGTTGCGCACCGTCGATTTATACTTGAACGAGAGCAGGTTCCACAGCCACGGCATGCGCTCTAAAATTACCTTTTTGCCCGCCTTGGGAGGCTTGGGCCGAAGAAGAGTCGCGGGCATCTGCGAGGTCATTCTCATGCCCGAAGAGAGCGCCGCAAAAATTATGGTGACGGCGATTATGATAAATACTACGAGGAAGAATCCCACCGAGAAATATGCCGACATGCCGGGCATTACGTAGGAGAAGTTGAATATATAATATATGAGGAACGCCAGCCCTTCGCCGACGAAGTATGCGCCGAAACCGCCTATGCCCGCGGCTATTGAAGCGAACAGCACGTATTTGAATATTATTTTCGGAGCCGAATAGCCGAGCGTGCGCATGCAGGCTATCTGTCCCCTCTCCTCCTCGACGAGTCGGGAGATATTGGAATAGACGACAAGGGCGGTTACGAACAGGAACGCCACGACGAGAACCCAGCCGATTACTTCAACCTTTTCGGAATAGCTGTAGAGGGAATAGAGGGAAAAATTATCGTACAGCGTTATGACCTGAACCTCTTCAGTAAAGGCGCTTTCAAACTCCGCGGTGATTTCCTCAACGTAGTTTTCATAGGCGCCCGAGTAGCAGTTGAACATATCCCTGTCGCCGATTGCCACGTATATATCGCCCAGCGAAAGGGGCTGAACCTCCTCGTCTATGCCGAGGAAGGGAATTTCTATGTGCCTGTAAGGGAGTATGTCGGCAGTGGTGTAAATTACGTTGTCGACGGTGACCAAATCGCCCAGACCCGCTCCCGTTTCGGGGAGCTCGGTATCCTCGCCGTTGACGTAGCTCGGCTCGCCGTCGAGAGCTATCAGAAGGGGAGACTGAACCTGCTTTGTGACGGTGAGCGAAACGTTGAGCTGACCGTCGGAAAATACCGTTTCGAGATTGGATTTATCGACTTCGGAGAGAGGTTCGCCGCCGTCCTGAACGGAGAGCTGGTCCAATATATCGAGGAAATCGAGAGTTACCGTAGTGCCGAGACCTATGCCGCTCATGGACTTTGTGGCTTGCTGGGCATAGGCTACGGTGTTCTGCCCGTCGTATTCAACGGAGGAAATTTCGTCCTGGAGGTTTATTGTAAAATCAGGGAAACCGCTTAAAAAATATATGCGCGTGAGCGAGGTCTGACCGTTGATTTCGAGGTTGACGTCGACGGACATTCCCCGTTCGACAGTTGCGTCCTCCCCCGCTATATCCCTTATCTTTTCGAGATCACCGTCCGAGAAGCCGCCGTCCGAGGAACTCTTTAAAATAAAGTCGGAAACGTTTGCCGCGCGGTAGTACTCGTCAATCGACATATTTATCTTATCGGTGGAGGCACCTACGCCCGAGGCAAAACCGACGGCGATGAGCACGATGAAGATTATGGAGAGAAACCTTGCCACGTGTTTTGAAAACATGCGCCAAAGGGTTTTTAAGTAAGTTTTCATACCCCCTCCTTTACCACTCGATGAGATCTACAGGGGTGGGACGGGAATTGTACTCCATGCGCTCAATTTCGCCGCTCTTTATGTAAATTACCTTATCAGCCATATCCTTCAAGGCGGAGTTATGCGTAACGACAATTACAAGGCGGTTGCGCTTTTTGGAAGTTTCGTATAAAAGTTTTAAAATCTTTTTGCCCGTGTTGTAGTCGAGGGCGCCGGTGGGCTCGTCGCAGAGGAGCAGTTTGGGATTTTTCGCAATCGCGCGGGCGATCGACACCCTCTGCTGTTCGCCGCCCGAAAGCTGGGCGGGGAAGTTGTTGAGGCGCTCGGAGAGCCCCACCTCGGATAAAACTTCGGCGGGCTTCAAGTGGTCCTTGCAGATTTCCACGGCAATTTCCACGTTTTCAAGCGCCGTCAGATTGGGCATGAGATTGTAGAACTGAAAGACAAACCCGACGTCGTTGCGGCGGTATTCGGTGAGTCCTTTGCGGTTGAGGGCGGTTATGTCCTTGCCGTCGAGAACTATTTTGCCTCCCGTTGCCGAGTCCATGCCGCCGAGAAGGTTTAAAAGGGTGGTTTTTCCTGCGCCCGAACTGCCCAGAACCACGGCAAAATCGCCGTCGTTGAGGTCGAAGGATACATCCTTTAACGCGTTTACGGTTATGCTGCCTACGTGATATTCTTTGCTTACGTTATTGAGTGTGAGAAAGCTCATGCGGGCACCTCCATTTATTTTACACATTTTACCATGTGAAAGTGTAATAAAGATATCGCTGTTGTGAAAGATATGTTAAACAGCCCGTGTTGATTGTTACAACCATTTTAACACGGCGGAGAAATATATTCAACTAAAATAAAAAAATTTTCACAAACACAACACATTTAAAATTTATATGGCGCACTCTTGCAGAGTGCGCCATATTGGTTTTTAAGATTGGGTCTGCTCGTCGCGAGAGTGCATGGAGAGCAACAATCCCCTGCCCGTGATTATGGGCGAGATTATAAGCCAGAGCGCCGCGACGGCGATAATGATGTAGGTTATTATAGAACCTACCGTGCGGGGTCCCTGAAAGATCCAGCCGACGAGGTTGAAATCCCATATGCCGAACAGACCCCAGTTTACGGCGCCGAGCAGCACAAGGATGTAAGATATGAAATTTACAACTACCATAAAAACTCCTTTAAGGATATATCCTTAAAATAGTTTTTGACCAAGCGGGAAAAATTATACGCGCACGGCTTATTTTTGGTAGACGGAGGGCTTTAGTATACCTATATACGGCAGTGAACGGTATTTTTCGTCGAAGTCGAGCCCGTAGCCCACGACAAATTCGTCGGGAATTATGAAGCAGTTGTAATCGGAGTGAATGTCCTCGGTGCGGCGCTCGCGCTTATCGAGGAGGGTTACGATAGTGACCGAAGCCGCCCCGCGCTCAAGAAGCAGTTTTTTAAGGCAGGCGAGGGTGAATCCGCTGTCTATTATGTCCTCGATAATGAGTACGTCCCTGCCCTTCACGCCTCCGTCCAGATCCTTTCTGATTTTAAGATTGCCGCTCGAAGCCGTGCCCGAACCGTATGAGGACACAGCCATGAAATCGAGTTCGAGCGGCATGGTCAGGTGTCGGATGAAGTCGGCATAGAAGATGATGCCTCCCTTAAGTATGCCGACGGCGAGGGGCGTTTTGCCGGCGAGGTCGCAATCCACCTGTTTGGCAACCTCGGTAACGCGCGTTCTTATCTGCTCTTCTGTGAACAAAATTCTTTGGATATCCTTGTGCATAGTTTTTCCTTTGCAATTGATTTTGAAGCCGGCTTAAGCGCATGCCGCGGTCAATCAAAAGTTGCCGCCGTTCCAGCCCCAGTTAGAGTAACCCTCGTAGGTTATATAGGTCGAGGAGGGGCTTACGCCCGCGACGTCGCTTAAGAGGGAACATACGGCAGCGGTCATTCTGTCGCAGTCGGCGGGATTGACCGAACCGAAGGCGCGGACGTCGACAAAGGCGCCGTCCGAAAGTTTTTTGCCCGCGAAGTACAAATCGTATCCGTCGCAGACCCCCACCATTAAATAGCTTTCGGTCTTGTGCAGGTTGACTATGGCTCTGCCCAGCCCGTTCTTTAAATTTTCCTTCTGTTCGCCAGTCAGCTTTTTTGTTATTTTGCAATCGATAAAAGGCATATTTTTTCTCCTTTATGTTTATTGTCCGCAACATATGTGCGGGGGAATTACAATTTTTTATAGTCGGGCGAAATTGAAAAGAACACATTTTTCGTCCCTTCCGTAATCTTTATTCCGTCGGATATTTCGACGCCGCACACCATTAAAACGTTGCTGCCCGAGGCGACGACGGGAATAATTTTTCTCAGCCGCACGGGAATTTTTCTGTCCGTATAGAAGTCGCCGAGATTCTTTGTGCCGCCGCCGAACTTTGTAAATTTATCCCCCTCCCTCATGGTGCGCACGACGGCGTCCTCGGGGATAGCGCCGTAGTCGAACTTTAAAACCTTTAACGGCAGCGGGGCGCCTTCGGTGTCGGTTATAATATCTTTAACCCTTTCAAGCTCCTCATTTAAAAGCGCTTCGGGAGTGACGACTACACACTCGCCGCCGAAATTATCGCAGTTGCCGCGGGCTATCTCGAACCACGGCACGCCTTTTTTTTCGTAGCCGTACAGCTCTTCGTCAACTATGGTTACGCCGCCCTCCTCCTTTACAGCGACAAGCCCGAGGAACTCGAACTTTTTACCGACTTCGGCATGCTGAAGGTTGAAGAGCGCGAGCGCGTGCTCGGAGGTATAGTCCTTGCGCCCGTGCCTTTCGACAACGGATATTGCCGCGCGTTTGAAAATTACCGGCTCGTCGCAGAGGGCTATGGTATAACCGTAGGGATAGCGCTTAGTTATGAGCTCCTTGACCTTGCGGGAAAAATACTCCTCGTCCTCCGCGGCGAGACGGGAAAAGCGGTAGATTGAGCGGGTCGCGCCTGGCACGGCTTTTTCGAGGGCGGGCAACACGTTGCGGCGGATATAGTTGCGGGTGTATCCGTCCGAAAAATTGGTACTGTCGTCGACGTATGGAATGTTGTTTTGCGCGACGTATTCGTCGATTTCCCTGCGCGATACGGAGACAAAAGGATGAACCGTCGCCCACTCCGCGCCGTTCATGTCGTCGCGTATGCCGCACATGCCGGAAAGACCCGAACCCCTGGCGAGGTTAAAGAGCACCGTTTCGGCGTTGTCGTCCATATGGTGGGCTGTGGCAACGCAGTCGCTGCCCGTCCATTTGCCGTCGGAAGAAATTATTTCGGGCTTGAACCTGAGCACAGAATAGTTGAAGTCGTCTCTCCACTCCCCGCTGTTTTTATGTGCGAGCGCATAGCACCTGAACACCCGCCAGGCGCGGGCGTCGGACTCATTCAAAAGATCTTTCCCGGCCCTGAAAAACAGTAGGGGAATGCCCAGCTTCAGGCAGTAGTCCTTAACGAATGCCGAATCGCGTTCCGACTCCTCCCCACGCATGCCGTGGTCGCAGTTGAGGGCGGAAAGAATGATGCCGTACTGCTCGGCATGGTTATATAAATAGTGTAACAGCGCCATGGAATCGCGCCCGCCCGAACAGGCAACGCAGACTCTTTTGCCGCTATAGCGCGAAAGTGAGAGCTCCATGAATTGATTATAGCACTTATGCGCTTTGTTTGCAATCCATAAAAAAAATAATTATTATGTTTTTTTATTAAATAAGTTAAAAAACAGTTGACAAAAACCGCCGTTTACTATATGATAATAAAGCTTGAACGTGCGCAACACTTTATCGCGGGGTGGAGCAGCCAGGTAGCTCGTCGGGCTCATAACCCGAAGGTCGCGCGGTTCGAATCCCGCCCCCGCAACCACTTATGTTTACGCACGTTTAATATTTTTGGCGACGTAGCTTAGTTGGTCTATAGCGGCCGGTTCATACCCGGCAGGTCGGCGGTTCGAATCCACCCGTCGCTACCACAAAACAATACCGCCGCGAAGGCGAAAACATAGATTGGCTAAAGGATATCCCCGAGGCAATCACCACACGGCCCGTTGGTCAAGCGGTTAAGACACCACCCTTTCACGGTGGTATCATGGGTTCGAGTCCCGTACGGGTCAC
>CALVMP010000022.1 GCA_944346655.1 uncultured Clostridia bacterium | reverse complement strand
GGGCGGCACTTTTGCGTGTAAAACAGCATATTATATAAGGTGAGTATTTTAAAGCGGCGGTGTTATTCTTTGCGGGAGCTCAAAAAAATGGGCGTAAAAGTGGTGGGGAAAGAAATTTTCGTCACCGCCGATTGCCGCATTGCCGGCGGAGCGACCCTGTATTCGCCCTGCTATATTACGGGGGCAACGGTGGTTGAGGGGGGCTGTGTTCTTCTGCCCGGTTGCAACATAAACGCTTCCAAAATTTATAAAAACTGCACCCTCGGTCCGTGGTGCAATCTGCGCGGCGGATGCACGCTCCTTGGCGGTTGCCGGGTGGGCGACTTTGTCGAACTCAAAAACTGTACCCTCGGCGAGGGCGCAAAGGCGGCTCACCTTTCATATATCGGCGACGCCACCCTTGGGCGGGGCGTAAACGTGGGTTGCGGCGTGGTTTTTGCCAACTACAACGGCAAAGAAAAGAAGCACACAAAGGTGGGCGACGGCGTTTTTATCGGCTGCAATTCGGTTATTATCGCGCCCGCGCAGATAGGCGACGGAGCGTACATTGCGGCTGGCACGGTAGTTTCGGGCGAGCTTCCCGCGCAGTCCTTCGCCCTCTCGCGCCCGTCTCTTGTTGTAAAACCCGAAGGGGGCAAGGGGAGGTATCATGGCTGATTTTTTCGGAACGGACGGCTTCCGCGGCGAGGCGGGCGCAACCTTAACGACGGACAGCGCATACGCAATCGGCAGGTTTTTGGGGTGGTACTTCGGCATGCGGCGGGGAGTAAAATGTCGCGTCGTTCTGGGCAAGGACACCCGAAAATCCTCGTATACCTTCGAATATGCCCTCGCGGCGGGGCTCACTGCTTCGGGTGCCGACGCATATTTAATGCACGTCACCTCCACGCCGTCCGTCGCTTACGCCGCCCGCACGCGCTCTTTCGACTGTGGCATTGTCATTTCCGCCAGCCACAATCCCTTTTCCGACAACGGTATAAAAATTCTCAATTGTCGGGGAGAAAAGCTCGAAGACGGCGTGATATCCCTCATCGAAGAGTACCTTTCCGCCCCTCGCGCCCTGCCGTTTGCCACGGGCGGAGGGGTGGGCAGCGTCGTCGATTTTTCGATAGGGCGGTCTGAATACTGCGCGCACCTCGTCTCGCTCATGCCGCGGTCCATGGAGGGGTATAAAATCGGGCTCGACTGTGCCAACGGCGCGGCATACAATCTTGCAAGAAGCCTCTTCCGCGCCCTCGGCGCCGAGGTTCATGCGATCGGCTGCCGCCCCGACGGGCTGAACATAAACGACGGCTGCGGCTCGACCCGTCCCGCCCGCCTCTGTGCCCTCGTCAAGTCGCGGGGGCTCGACGCAGGCTTTGCATTCGACGGCGACGGTGACCGCTGCATAGCCGTCGACGAGCGCGGCAGGGTGGTGGACGGCGACGGCATTTTGTATATTCTCGCCCGCCTTTTGAAGGGGCGGGGAGAGCCTGTTGACCGCGGCATAGTTGCCACCGTAATGTCAAATTCGGGGCTGGTTGCCTCGCTCGCGGGGCAGGGGATTAAAACCGAAATCTGCGGCGTGGGCGACCGCGTTGTGTTCGAAACCATGAAAAAAAGCGGCTGCGCTCTCGGCGGCGAGCAGTCGGGACACATAATTTTATCAAAGGTGGAAAACACGGGCGACGGACTGGTCACCGCGCTCTGGATTCTTCAGGCGATGCAGGAGGAAGGGCTTCCCCTTTCGGCGCTCACGGAGGGTTTGAAAATTTATCCCCAGTGCCTCATATCCGTCCCTGCCGCGGGGGAGCGGGCGGACTGCGAAGAGGTCGAAAGAGCCGTCAGCCGTGCCGCCGCCGATATGTGCGGAGAGGGTAGAATACTGATACGACCCTCGGGCACCGAAAGCGTTGTGCGGGTAATGGTCGAGCACCCCGACGGTTTGCTCTGCAAAAATGTGTGCGCGGCTCTTGCCGAAGCCGTCAAAGGAGGCGGAACATGTGCGGAATAATAGCTTATGCGGGGCACGCCCCCGCCGCGCCCGAGCTGTTTGAAGGGCTCAGAAAATTGGAGTACCGCGGCTACGACTCCGCAGGCATCACCACGCTCGACAGGGGCAGGCTGTACACCGCCAAACGGGCGGGAACGGTGGAGGGGCTGCGCGTCGATTTAAACAATCTCTGCGGCACGGTGGGTATAGGTCACACCCGCTGGGCGACCCACGGCGCCGCGACAGCGGCAAACGCCCACCCGCACGTTTACGGCAGGTTCTCCGTAGTGCACAACGGCATTATCGAAAACTATTCCGAGCTCCGCTCCGAGCTCATTTCCGCGGGGCATGCGTTCTCTTCCGAAACCGACAGCGAGGTTATCGCGCACCTTTTGGATGTCTATTACGACGGCGACCCCGTCGATGCCCTGCGGCTGACCTGTGCGCGGCTTAAGGGGTGCTGGGCAATCGCCGCGCTGTGTACGGAATTCGACGGGTATATCGTCACGCGCAGGGGTTCGCCCGTCATTCTCGGCAGGGGGAAGGGCAACTATGCCGCGAGCGATATCTACGCCCTCTCGGGACGGGCGGAGAAATACAGTATTCCGGAGGAGGGGGATTTCGCGCTCGTCACGCCCGACAAAATTACCATATTTGACGAGCATTTAAACGAGGTCGTGCGCCCGTTTGACATTCTAAAAAGCAATTTTTCAGAGGTCGGCACAGACGATTGCCCCCACTATATGCTCAAGGAAATACGTGAAAACGCCCGCACCATGAGGGCAACCTGCCGCGCTTTTTCCTCCCTCGACCTCTCCGCGGTGCGCACGCGCCTGAAGTGCGCCGATAAAATTGTGCTCATCGGATGCGGCACGGCGTACAACTCCGCGCTTGCGGGCGTGCGGCTCTTAGGCGGCGCGTACGACTGTCCGGTCTCCGCGCATATCGCCAGCGAGGCAAGGTATAACCCTCCCCGAGTAACGGGGCGTTCGGTGTGCATTGCCGTCAGCCAGAGCGGAGAGACGGCTGACACCATTATGGCTGCCCGCATTGCAAGGGAGGCGGGGGCGTACCTCATTGCCATGACCAACGTGGGATATTCCGCCATAACGCGCATTGCCGACTTCGTTTTACCTGTCTGCGCTGGGGCGGAAATCTGCGTAGCCGCCACCAAGAGCTATATAGGTCAGCTCGCCTGCTTTCACCTCCTGTCTGCGGGGACCTCCCCGTCCGTGCGCGACTGCGCCCTCGAGAACATTTCAAAAAAGGTCGAAGAGATTGCATTGGACGACACATATGCCCCTGGTATCGCCAAGTTGTGCGTTCAAAGCAGGGCGGTGTTTTTCCTCGGCAGGGGCTACGACGTCGACGTCGCCACGGAAGCCTCCTTAAAGCTCAAAGAGGTTTCCTATATCTTCTCGGACGGGTACCCCGCGGGAGAACTCAAGCACGGCACCCTCGCCCTCGTCGACGAAAGTGTGCTCTCCATAGTCATAATCTGCGACGGAGCCCTCGCCGAAAAGAGCAAAAACGCCGTCGAACAGATACTCTCCCGCGGCGGCAAGGTGGCTGTCGTAACGACGTTGCCCCCCATATATGCCGCGCTCAGCGGCAGAGTGCAGGCGGTGTGGCTGCTTCCCGAAGTGCCTTCGCACCTTTCACATTTTCTCTCTTCCACCGCACTCCAGCTCGTCGCCTATCACGCCGCATTGTTCGCGGGGCACAACCCAGATAAACCGCGCAACCTCGCAAAGAGCGTCACGGTCGAATAGATTGATATCTGTTGACATTTGCGCCCCCTTAAATTATAATATTGTCGAAACGAAATTCCGGAGGACATCCGACTATGCAGACAGTTTTAGTCACGGGCGGCGCGGGCTTTATCGGCAGTCACACTGTCGTCGAACTTTTAAACGACGGATATGACGTCGTCGTCATCGACAATCTTTCCAACTCGAGCGCCGAAAGTTTGAACAGGGTAAAAATTATCACGGGAAGGGAGGTCACCTTCTACGAGGGTGACGTCCGCGACCGCGCTCTGCTTAATAAAATTTTTGAAGGACACAAAATCGACTGGGTAATCCACTTTGCGGGGTTAAAGGCGGTGGGCGAATCCTGCCGTATGCCCGTCGAGTACTACGACAACAATCTTAACGGCACCCTCGTTCTCGTCGACGTCATGAGAAAGCACGGTTGCAAAAAGATAGTTTTCTCCTCCTCGGCAACCGTCTACGGCACGCCCGAAAGACTGCCCCTCGACGAAGAATGCGCCACGGGCGGCACCACCAATCCATACGGCACGAGCAAGTACTTCCAGGAGATAATGCTCACCGATATCTGGAAGGCGGACAGCGAATGGTCGGTCGTGCTTCTGCGCTACTTCAATCCCGTCGGCGCACACGAAAGCGGGCTTATCGGCGAGGACCCCAAGGGCATTCCCAACAATTTAATGCCCTATGTCGCGCAGGTCGCAACGGGCAAACTCAAGTGCATTCACGTATTCGGCAACGACTACCCCACCCCCGACGGCACGGGCGTGAGGGATTATATCCACGTAGTCGACCTCGCCCGCGGGCATCTCGCCGCCATAAAGGCGTGCGAAAATAGCGGCGTGCACGTCTACAATCTCGGCACGGGCATCGGCTACAGCGTGCTCGACATGATTCACGCCTTTGAAAAAGCCTGCGGCAAAAAACTCCCCTACGTTATCGACGGCAGAAGGGCGGGAGACATTGCCTCTTGCTATGCCTCGTCGGAAAAAGCCGAAAAAGAGCTCGGCTGGAAGGCTGAGTACAACTTAGAGGATATGTGCGCCTCTCAGTGGAAGTGGCAGTCGCAAAACCCCGACGGTTACAATAAATAATTTTCCTTTAAAATTATCTCCGCCCCGCGGCGCAAGCGCCGCGGGGCGATGGTTTTATGACATAGCATAATGGAACGAATAATGAATAATTGTGGCGTGGAGCAATCTAAAAACTGCTTTTACTAAACGCTACTCACTAACCACTAAACACAAAAAAACCGCCTCACAGAGGCGGTTTTTTATCCTATAAAAATCATATTTTTCTTTGCGGGCTCAAGATATTTTTCGCGCATTTTTTTAATGTCGCTGTCGGTTATTTCAAGCCGCTCTTTACAATAATTAATAATGCTGCCGTACTCCGCCTTTATCTCGTTCATGGTCTCGGTAAGGTACCTCGGCTTGGCAGCCATCATTCCGTATAATATCTTTTTCAGCCTCGGCACGATGGGCGCTATGAACAGCCCCATGCGGTTCCAGAAAAATTTGAACCGCTGGAACCTGTGCGAGGCAACATAATCCTGCACTATAATTTTTTCGTCTACGCCCAAAAGGCTCTCCACCAGCATGGCGACAATGCCCGCCCTGTCCTTGCCGCCGCTGCAGTGCCATAAAACGCAGCCGTCGTTGTCGATAATCAGCCGCATGCAGTCCTTTAAAAGCTTAACGGGCTCGTCGGAAAAGAGCACCATTTTATACATTGCAACCATGTAGTCGTCGGCGGTTCCGAACTCCGTTTTAATCCTCTTCGACTCTATGCACATGGTCTTAAGCATGCTCTTTTCGCGCGTAATCCCCGGCGTCGCCGTGCACAGCACGGGCAGGTGAATGTATTCCGCTCCGTCTATAACCGTGTCGGGGTACTCCTCGCGCTCGGTAAAAATGCGCAGATCGATTATCAGGTTTACGCCCTTCTTTTGGAGTTTTTCCACCGTGCTCTTGGGCAGTTTATAAAGTTTTCCGCTCCGCAAAAGCTTGTCGCGCTTTATCATCAGTCCGTTGCCCGCAGGCATTCCTCCGAGGTCGCGCGTGTTGAAAAGCTTTTTAAGCGGCAGCCTTTTAATTATATACATATATCACATTTTAGCACACCGCCGGCGATTAGTCAATAGCGGAGAAGAACATTTCGCATACCGACGGACCATATTAATTTTAAAGTGCCCAAAAAAATTTGTGTCTGAATGTTTAAGCACACTTTTTGCGCGTTATATTAAAGGTGTAAACCAAAAACAGGAAGAGTAAAATGTCAAAGAAAAAGGACGAACTCAAGCACAGCGACGAGGAAGAGCTTTTAGAAGCTCCCGCACCCGAAGAGCAAAAGACGGAAGGGGTGGAGGAGGAAGAAAAGGAGGAGCAACCCGAAAAGAAGGAACCCTCCGAGCTTGAAAAGGCTCTCGCCCTCGCCGAAGATTATAAAAGAAAGTGGTATTCGGTTTCAGCCGAGTACGACAACTTCAGAAAACGCAACCAGGCGGCTGTAGCCAATGCGTATGCAGAGGGCAAGGCGGAGGCGATTTTAAAGCTTTTAGCAGTTTCAGACAACTTCGGCTACGCCTACGACGCAGCCCCCGACGAAAAGACAAAGCAGGGCATCGACAAAATAATCAAGAGCTTCAACACCATTATAAATTCCCTCGGCGTTGAAGAGATTGCAATAAATGCCGGCGACCCCTTTGACGAGTCGGTTGCCGAAGCTATAATGAACGCTCCCTGCGGCGAGGGCGAAAAACCCAACACCGTAAGCCGCGTACTCAAAAAAGGGTACAGGCAGGGCGAAAAAGTAATAAGATTTGCGCAGGTCATAGTGACCGCCGAATAATTTAAGTAAATTAACCTTTAAACAGGAGTAGATAAAGAATATGTCAAAGGTAATAGGTATTGACTTAGGTACAACAAACTCATGCGTAGCTGTAATGGAGGGCGGCGAACCCGTCGTTATCCCCAACAGCGAAGGCAACAGAACGACTCCCTCGGTCGTCTCCTTCAAGGCGGACGGCTCAAGAATAGTCGGTCAGGCGGCAAAGCGTCTCGCAGTCGCCCAGCCTGATAAAACAGTCATTTCAATCAAACGCCATATGGGCGAAGCTTACAAGGTCAACATCGAAAAGGGATATTCCCCCCAGGAAATTTCCGCGATGATCCTTTCAAAGCTCAAGGCGGACGCCGAAAGCTACCTCGGCACTAAGGTTACTGAAGCCGTAATAACCTGCCCCGCATACTTTAACGACAGCCAGCGCCAGGCAACCAAGGACGCGGGCAAAATCGCGGGTCTCAACGTTCTTCGTATAATAAACGAACCCACCGCGGCGGCGCTTGCTTACGGTCTCGACAAGCAGGAAGGCAGCCAGAAGGTCATGATCTACGACCTCGGCGGCGGCACGTTCGATGTCTCTATCCTTGAAATCGGCGACGGCGTGTTCGAAGTGCTCGCGACCAACGGCGACACCCACCTCGGCGGCGACGACTTCGATAATAAGATAATTGAATACCTCGTAGACACATTCAAAAAGGAGACGGGCGTAGACCTTTCAAAGGACAGGGCTGCAATGCAGCGTTTGAAGGAGGCCGCCGAAAAGGCAAAGATAGAGCTCTCCGGCATGACCAACACCAACATCAACCTGCCCTTCATCACGGTGGTTGACGGTCAGCCCCAGCACCTCGATATCGACCTCTCCCGTCAGAAGTTCGACAACCTCACCGCAGAGCTCGTCGAGCGCACGGTAGAGCCCATGAAGAAGGCTATGGCGGATGCAGGCTTAACGTATGCCGACATCAAAAAGGTCATCCTCGTCGGCGGTTCGACCCGTGTTCCCGCTGTCTATGAAAAGGTAAAGCAGATAACGGGCAAGGAACCCTTCAAGGGCATCAACCCCGACGAATGCGTCGCAATCGGCGCGGCAATTCAGGGCGGCGTGCTTTCGGGCGAAGTCAAGGACGTGCTCCTTCTCGACGTTATGCCCTTAACCCTCGGTATCGAAACTCTCGGCGGCGTATCCACGCCCCTCATCGAGAGAAATACGACCATCCCCGTAAAGAAGAGCCAGGTGTTCTCCACGGCGGCAGACAACCAGCCCGGCGTTGAAATCAACGTTCTCCAGGGCGAAAGAAAGTTTGCGCGCGACAACAAGTCCCTCGGTAAATTCATGCTCACCGACATTCCCCCCGCACCCAGAGGCGTTCCTCAGATAGAAGTCACCTTCGACGTCGACGCCAACGGCATCGTAAACGTAACGGCAAAGGATCTCGGCACGGGCAAGTCGACAAATATCACCATCACGGCTTCCACAAACCTTTCCGAGGAAGAAATCGACAAGGCTGTAAAGGACGCCGAGCGCTATGCCGAAGAGGATAAAAAGCGCAAGGAAGCCGTCGACAACAAGAACAACTTAGAGGGCATGATAGATCAGCTTGAAAAGACGGTGAAAGACGCGGGCGACAAACTCTCCGAAGAGGACAAAAAGTCCGTCGAGGACGCTATAGCGCACGCCAGGGGCGAGCTTGAATCGGGCGACAACGACCGCATAAAGAACGCGTACGAGCAGCTCATGAAAGACGTTCAGCCGGTGATTGCCAAGATGTATCAGCAGGCTCAGGGGTCTGCGGCATCCGATAACGGCGACGACACCGAGTTCAACCAGCACAATAACTGATAAATTTAAAAAAATATATTTAAGCAGCGCCCGCGCGCTGCTTAAATACGGTTAAAGTAAATAATAATTTCGGCGCACATTTTGTGATTGACCCCGCAATATGCGCCAATCAATCGATAATCGGACTATAAGCTATGCCTGAACAGAAAAAGAATTACTACGAAATACTCGGCGTGTCGCGAAACGCCACGCAGGACGAAATTAAATCGGCTTACCGCAAACTTGCCAAGCAGTACCACCCCGACCTTCACCCGGGCGACGCTGCCATTGCCGAAAAGTTCAAGGAGGTTAACGAGGCAAATGCCACGCTCTCCGACGAGCAGAAGCGCAAGCAGTACGACTTCGAGCTCGACCACCCCGGCATGGGCGGCGGAATGGGAGGGGGCAACCCCTTCTCGGGCGGCTTTTCGGGCTTCTCGGACATAGGCGACATATTCTCGTCCATGTTCGGCGGCGGCTTCGGCGAAAGCGGGTCGGTCCGCAGGGCGCCCCAGCGCGGCGCCAACATAGAGCAGACGGTAAGGCTGTCCTTCCTCGACGCAATAAAGGGCTGTACCAAGGAGATATCCTATTTCCGCAACGAGCCCTGCAAGGTATGCTCGGGCACGGGCGCGAAGGGGGGTACCGCCTTTGAAAAGTGCGCAAAGTGCGGCGGTTCGGGCTCCATAAAATACCGTCAGGATACGATCTTCGGCAGAGTCATGCAGGTGGGCAACTGTCCCGACTGCAACGGCACCGGCAGAAAGATAAAGGAAAAGTGCCCCGATTGCGGCGGCAGGGGCTATGTGCGCGGGCAGACGAGGTTCACCATAAACATTCCCGCGGGCGTAGACTCGGACAGTTCTTTAAGAAAGCGCGGCTTCGGTCAGGCAGCTCCCGCAGGGGGAGAACCCGGCGATCTTTACATTTACTTCCAGATAGAGCCCCACAAGCTCTTAAGGCGTCAGGATAAGGACTTGTACGTCAACGTGCCCATCTCATATAAAACTGCCGTTCTCGGCGGCAAAATCCAGGTGCCCGGCATAGACGACACCATAGAGCTCACAATCCCCGCCGGCACGGCTTCGGGCACCCGCTTTACAATCCGCGGCAAGGGCGTCCGCACGGTAAACGGCACCGGCAACCTCTATGTCGACGTGCTTATCGACATTCCCACCAGGCTTTCGCGTGAGCAGACCAAAAAGCTCAACGACTTCGAGGACTCCGTTCCATTAAAGTCCTGCGAAAACATGCAGCGCTATTCAAATAACGTCTCCGCCCTCTACGGCAGAAGTATAGATAAGCAGTAACCGCGGCATATTATGGGGTAAATCCCCATTTAGCCACAAAAAAACGCATGGTCCCCCATGCGTTTTTTTGTGTATTGAATTATGAAAGTCCTGCAAGATAGTCGGTGCTTACCCCGAAAAAGAGGGCAATTTTCACAAGGTTTCCAAGGGTCGGTTCGCTCTTTCCCGTCTCCCAAAGGCTGATTACAGATTTGCCCACGCCAAGCTCCTTTGCAAGCTGTATCTGCCCCAAACCTCTTTCAGTCCGCAATTCCTTCAGTCTGTCGCCGAATGTCTCCATATTTAATATTTTCCCATAAAACTGGAAAAATTACTTGACTTCCCAGTATAATGGGAATATAATTTTAATTGCGGCAGGGAAAGAATAAAAACAGGTCTTGACAGCCGTCCGCCGCAGTATTATAATTGTAAGTGAGAGGTAAAAGAATATGAAAATAGTTATCAATGATGAAAAGTACGGCGAAATTACATATGAAGAAAGTTTCTGGTCGGGCAAAAAATCGCTCTCTGTCAACGGCACGCCCCTTGCAAAGGTGGCAAAAACCCAGTTTAACTATGTTGACGGGGAGGAGAAGAAAGCTTTCATCGTCCAGGGCAACTATTTAAAGGGTGCAAAGCTCATTATAGACGGCAGAACAACCCAGCTCTATCCGCCCGTAAAGTGGTACGAAATCGTTCTGTCGGTAATCGGTTTCGTGCTCGTTCTCGTGTGGGGAAATTCTGTCACGCTGTGCGAAATTCTTCCCGTTGTCGGCGGTGCGATCGGCGGCATAATCTCCGCGCTGTTCGCTATCTGCAATCTTTTCATAATCAAAAAAGTCAGGCAAATCTGGCTTAAAATTCTCATAAGCCTCGGCATGTGCGCGGCTTCCTTCCTCATATGCATGGGCATAGGTTTTGGTATCGTCGCCGCCGCGCAACAAATTGTAGAAAATATTTAATGTAAAATAATCCACCCTTCGGGGTGGAAATTTTTTTAAGAAAGTTTTGTCTCAGGCTTTAGCTTGCCTGCGCCGGTTGACAATTTCTGTGCGCGGTTATAAAATGAGCATATGAAGTACAATATCCATCCTTCCTTCAAGCTTTTAGCCAAACTAAAAATCCCGTTCATGCCCCGCTTTATGTTAAGGGCATGTTCGGCGGTTTTAAAAATGTGCCCCAAACCCTTGAATAACGTCAGGGCTTATAAAATCAGGGCGGGAGGGGTAAACTGCGTTCTCATAAAGCCCCGAAGCTCCGCGGAAAAATTGCCGCTTTTAATCTATTTTCACGGCGGGGCGTTCTGCTATGCCGCGGCGCCGTACCACTATGCAAACGCAAAAACATACTGCCGCGAAGCCGGCTGCAACGTGCTCATGGTCGACTATCCTTTAAGTACCTCCCGTCCGCTCACAGCCATAACCGACAGCTGCCTCGCCGTCTACCGCGCCGCTCTGTCGTTTGCGGAAGAGTGGGGGTGCGACGGTTCGCGCATTGCCGTAGGCGGCGATTCCGCGGGCGGCTTTCTTGCAGCCCACTCAGCCTTCGGGGCGATAAGGGAGGGGCTGCCTCCGCCCGTGTTTGCATTTTTGGTGTATCCCGTAGTCGATTGCGAAATGACGACTCCGTCCATGGCTGAATACAGGGATACGCCGGTCTTGAACGCAGTTCTCAACTCCCGCATGTGGCAGCTCTGCGGCAAGCCGGAGATTGACCTTTTAAAAGCCGACCCTGCCGGATTCCCCCCGTCATATATCGAAACCGCCGAGTTCGATTGCCTGCGCGACGAGGGCGCCGCGCTTGCGCAAAGGCTGTCCGGCTGCGGGGTTGAGGTTGAGTATTATCCGACAAAGGGCACCGTGCACGGATACGATATCATGAGGAAGAGTCCCGTTACAAAACAGTCGCTCGACCGCCGCATACAGGCATTGAAAAGAGCATTTAAATCATAAATTCAGCCGCACCGAACGGTGCGGCTGAATTTATGTTGAATGTTTTATTCTGTCGAGTTCGGCAAGGTATTCCGACGACCAGTCGTAATTTTTGCAAAATTCCCCGCGGTATCCTCCCGTGCCCGAGGCAAGGTAGTTCCAGTAATCGCAGCTCACGCGCGATTTGTCTATCCAAAGCTTTGCCCTGCCCCAGACCACGCAGTCCACGCCTATGCCGGCAAGCGTTTTTCTCAGCCTCCACACGGCGTCGCGGTAAAGCTTTTTGCTCTTTTCGGGGTCGCCGTCAGCCCACAGCTGCGAAATGGCGTCGCTCATCGTCAGCGTCCGCCCGTTATAGGCTATAAGCAGCGCCAGCAGTTCCTTTGCCTTGGCAGAAGAAAATATAACTTTTTCGCCGTCGACAAAACAGTCGAACGTGTCGAACGTCTTAACGGTTAAAATGCGTTTTTTATCGCGGATGGCATAAAGCAGCCTTTGCAGGGTGGGCAGGTCGTAGGGTTTGTACAAAAATCCCGCGGTCCTCGCTCTTATGTGTTCGGGCAGGTCGCTCTCCGTAACCGAAAGCCCCGTTATGAAAACAATCTTTATGGAGGGCTCTATGTTTATAAGTTTTCCGGCAAGAGCCACTCCGTCTATGTTGGGCATCTTTATGTCAAGAAAAGCCGCGTCCACGCCTCCGCCCGCAACATAGGCGCAAATGCTCCCTGCATCGTCGCGGAAAAATTTATATTCAATGTCGCCCGCGCCTATTATCTCGCTCAAAAAAACCTGCAGGGCGCTCATCTCGTCGTCAACTATTATTATCTTCATGCATATCCTCCCGCGCCGCAAGCTTTATCACAATCTCCGTGCCTTTGCCCGCCGCGCTTATAATTTCAACCTCCGCTCCCGAAAGTTTAAGCCTCTCGCAGGCGTTGTTCAGCCCGTGGGCGCCCCATTTTTTTGCGGTTTCGGGGTCAAAACCCTCTCCGTTGTCGCTTATTTTGAGCACGGGTCTGTCCCCGTCAAGGTAGCTCGTAATCATAATGAACCCGCCTTCGCGTTCGTTTACTCTGCTGTATTTCACCGCGTTTTCGACAAACGGCTGAACGGACATGGCGGGCAGGGTAAAATCCGTAAAGTCAACGTCGTATATCACATTGAATTTGTTTGTCCGGTTCAGGTTTATAAAATCCACAAACCTCGCCACGTTTTCAAGCTCCCTGTCAAAGGGTATGTCGGCGTCGTCAATCATGTTAAGGCTTTCGCGCAGATAATCGCAAAATAACCCCAGCGCGGCGTCGCCGTCCTCAACGCTGCGGTGGTACATCGCCTTTACCGTCATCAGGGCGTTGAATATAAAATGCGGCTTAATCTGTTCAATCAGCGCCTGCGTCTCCAGCCTTTCGGCTTTAAGCTTGTATTCCGAAAATCTTTTTGCTGCGCCGTATGTGCGGATGCTGAATCTCAGGTATATGGCTATAAAACACAGCGCGCACACCGCGGTATATGCCGAGGACCACCCCGTGCAGCCCGCGGTTATGCCCGAATAGTAAAACACGTTGGTCATTCTCATGCCCGCCGCCGCAAAGAAAATAACGGAGGTGCTCCAGAAGGGCAGATCGTCTTTTTCCGCCCTGCACACCTTCACCTGCAAAAGCATGTAATATACGACGGCGACCGTGAGTTCGACGAAGAATATAACCGTCTGAAGCTTAATTATCGCCATGGGAACATACGCCGCGCAGCACAGCGCAAGCACAACGCAGATTATGCGTATGTTCAAAGCTTTGTCCCTCGGCGCCTGCGCTTTTTTTATATAAACGAAAATGCATGCGTTCAGGGCACAGTAGCTTATGTTTCCCATTATGTCGAACAGCAGCAGCGAGCGTGCGTCGTTGGCTCCGTCGAACATGGTCTGCATGTCCGGCGACAGGAATATAAGAATTATAATAAAGAACGCCGCCAGCATGGTCTGCGGCACGTAGCTCGAAATTTTTAAAACCGATATCAGCTCGATGATAAATATTACGACGAACAGAGCCGCTAAAGCCGAAGCCACAATTCCCACCGTGTTGTTGCCGCCTGAGCCGTATCCTCCGACAGAAAGGGTTATGCAGGTGCCCGAAAGGAGTAAAACCGTGCATACAGCCACGCAAATTATTCTCGCCGCCGTCTTAATGTTCATGCATTAATTATACAATACGGTACGCAGTCAGTCAATTGTAACACTGAAAATTAATTAAATAATTTTTTCAAAACCTTTTTATTTTAGCGCTTTTTTAGCGGAAGGGTATGTATAATGTCTGTGTTGAAAGTTTTAAACAAACAAGTATACCCATTGTTCCCATAAAATGAACAACCGACCGTCACATCCGTGGCGGCCGGTTGTTTTTTTGAATTTCGCACAAAATGTCTCACAGATTGAAACAATGGCATCGGAATTTTCCGATGCCGTTAGTTTATTCCAAGTCAAGCGCCAACGGGAAGATAGGAAATCGAGCTGAAACAGCAGTCGGTTGTTCGCACCCTCATACATACTGTTGCTTCGAGATAAAAGATTGTACGTTGCGTTGCTGAAATAACGATTAAAATATACTCAAAACAACCTTCTTTTTGCTTATTGCATACTTGCACGCATCTGCCGCGCCGCCGGTTTTAAGTAATGCTCCCGAAATAATATAATCGGACAAATCAACAATTTTCCTGTTTGTATAAGTTATTGCAAAACGTGGAGGTATGTCCTTTTCGAGAAGATAAACTGAATCATCGAAATATGAAGGTAACATAAAATCGCTCTTCGGATGATAGGATAGAACCATTGTATTCACTATATGCGGATAACGAAATTTTATATCATATACAAGTTTAGCGCACAGCCTGTCGAAATCTCCGCGGAAGCCCGAATAGAACTGTACAACATTCTTTTCGGTAATCAATTCCATAATATAAGCGGATATTCTATTCTCATACTTCTGATACAAAAAGTTCCTATGCCCGAAAAAAGCACAGATTCCAAAACAATTCTCCTTTTCTCAACCCAAAAAAGTTTTATTTTATTGTAGCATGCTTTGAGAAAAATTAAAAGCAAATACAATGATTAATCATAGTATTTTACAATTATTGCTCGTTGTATATTAAGTCTGCCAGTGGTGTAAAATATAAAAGTAACCGTTGTAAAAGGAGAAAGCGGGCTTGGACATTCATAAAAGAATTTTAGAACTTTGCAAAGAGCGTAATTGGACATTATATAAACTCGCGCATGAAGCGGGTATATCCGAAGCGACCGTTTACGGGTGGTTTAATGAAAATCATTTTACGCCTTCGCGCAGTTCAATCGAGGATATATGCAGAGCGTTTGAAATCTCTGTCGCTGCTTTTTACAACGATATAGATTTGGATAAATTGACGCCGCAACAGGTAGAGCTCTTATCGCTTTTTGAAAAAGTACCTGAGGCAAAGAAAAGTGTCGTTTTGGATATAGTTCGGTCGTTTGTTGGCTGATTGAAAGATTTACGAGACCCCGCTGATTTTAGAGGGGTTAACTTATGGCGGTATCGACGGAAAAAACTGATAATGCGGCATGTTGCATTATGACAGATAAAACGAAAGCCCTGACCCGAATATTCGGGTCAGGGCTTTCGTGGTGCGGCGTAGATTGGTAAGGAGCAAAGCGACTTAAGTAGCGTATCGTTCGCCGAAGGCGCGATCGCGTCAGCATTCGCTTATAAATAGAGAAAATCCGAACCATTCGCTAGATACAAGCAAATAATTCGGATTATACCTCTTTGGTGCACCGTAAGGAAGATAGCCGACACCCCTGAAGGGGTCCCCTCGGCTAAACCCTTCGGGCGAGCGGGGCGGCGGTAATGGCTTGCCATACTCCCCAAAAATTTTACCGCCGCCTACGCTATCCGAATTTTTTAGATACACAAAAACAAATAACCTGACTCGTATTCGAGTCAGGTTATTTGTGGTGCACCGTAAGGAATTCGAATCCCTAGCCTTCGGTTCCGTAGACCGATGCTCTATCCAGTTGAGCTAACGGTGCATAAGTGCTATTAAATTAATATAAAACCTCGAAGGCTGAAGCCTTCGTAGACAGTTATCTGAAGACCGATGCACAATCTGAGTTGAGCTAACGGTGCATAAATGCCATTGCATATGCCTTTCAGACAGCTTAAATATTGTACTAAATCGCATGGGGTTTGTCAAATACTTTTAACGGATTGTAATAAAAATGATATAAATTTTTTAATGCCGCCATATGGATTGACTTTAAAACTTAAAGTGCTATACTACATTTCGGTATCAAAGAGAGGTAATTTATATGCACGCAAAAAGCAGCCGCAGACTTACGATAACGCAGGGGTCAATCTTCAAAAATCTCTTATTGTTTTCATTGCCGCTCATGCTGTCGAACGTGTTGCAGGTGCTCTTCAACATGTCCGACGTGGCGGTGGTGGGCAGGTGGGGTTCCGACGGTGCCCTCGGCTCTGTCGGCTCTACCACTACATACGTCGCGCTCTTTACGGGGCTTTTAATCGGTCTCGGCGCGGGCGTAAACGCCGTCGTTGCGCAAAGAATAGGTGCGGGCGACGACGAGGGAACCTCCAAAGTCTCGCACACGGGATTTATTGTCTCGCTCATATTCGGCGTCATCGTTGCCGCTCTCGCCATGGGGCTCGCCCGTCCCGTACTTATCTTGATGGGAACCAAAGAGCAGTTCCTCGACGGCGCTCTTCTATATATCTATATCTACTTCACGGGCGCCCCGGGCACTGCGGTGTATAACTACGGCAACGGGGTATTTTCAGCCGACGGCGATACGAAAAAGCCGCTCATCTTCCTTTCGGCGGCAGGCATAACAAACGTGCTTTTGAACCTCTTTTTCGTCATAGTGTGCAATCTTTCGGTGGCAGGCGTCGCCATTGCCTCGAGCATATCCCAGTGGCTTTCGTGTGTTTTGATAGTAATTGCCCTCGTAAAATCCTCCCGTCCCTACAGGCTTAGCGCACGGCTTTTAAAGATAGATAAGCGCATTGCCGAACGCCTTCTGGTAATAGGTCTGCCGGCGGGCATACAGAACGCCATCTTTCAGATAGCAAATCTCTTCATTCAGGCGGGCGTAAATTCTTTCGACCCCACGGTGGTCGAGGGCAACTCCGCCGCGGTAAACGCCGATACCCTCGTTTTCGAGCTCATGGCTGCGTTCTACACGGGCTGTACCTCGTTTATCGGTCAGAACTTCGGCGCCGGCGACCGCGACAGAATACTCAAAAGCTACTTCGTCGCCCTGTTTTATTCGGCTGCCGCAGGGCTCGTGTTCGGGCTTTTAATCTTTGCCTGCGGCGATGCGTTTCTTTCGATATTCACAACCAGCCCGGAGGTGGTGGAGGCGGGCAAACTGCGCCTCGAGATATTATGCTTTTCCTATGCAATCTCGGCGTTTATGGATAACACCATCGCCGCCGCCAGGGGGCTGAACAAAACCGTCGTTCCCACAATCATGGTTATTCTCGGCTCGTGCGTGTTCCGCGTGCTCTGGGTATTTTTCGTCTTTCCCGTCGAGGGCACGACTACATTATTGTATCTTCTCTATCCCGTCAGCTGGGCTATAACCGCCGCGGCGGAGATAATATATTTTGTGTTCGCCTATAAAAAAGCCGTGCGCGTCCTCACTCCCGCGGCGCCCGAGACAACAGGTTAACCTCTGTTTTTTGCGGTTACCCCCAATATATATCCTTATTATCCCCTCTTTCGCTCTGCGGAAGTGAGAGTAGTTTTATATTGTATCGATAGTGTGGTTAAAAAAATTTACATAACATGTTAAATATTTTCATTTTTCTCTTGCATATATTGCCCACAAGTGATATAATATTGACAACTTCATTATAAGGGGATATTATGGACGGTTCTGCTGGACCAAGTACCGCGCGGTCGCGCGCGCACTTTGCGTTGGTTCGTCCTCCCATGCTTTTATAATTTTCCGCCTGCGGAATTTTATTTAACTTAAGGAGGATTTATGAATACAACAACGCAGATAATTTTAATTATAGTAACACTTGTGTGTCTTGTGTTTTCGGGCTATTTTTCGGCTACCGAAACGGCGTTCACGACGCTGAACAAGGTGCGCGTAAAGACAAAGGCGGAGGACGGCAACAAACGCGCCGCGCTCGCCTTAAAGCTTTCCAACGATTACGACAGGTTGCTTTCAACAATACTCATCGGCAACAACATAGTCAACCTCACGGCGTCGTCCGTCGGCACTCTGCTCTTTGTGGCTTGGTGCACGGGCTGGGGCGTGCCCGACCTCGGTTCGGTGCTCTCCACCATAGTAATCACCGTTCTCGTTCTCATCTTCGGCGAAATTTCGCCCAAGAGCCTTGCAAAGGAATTTCCAGAAACCTTTGCCTTCTTCTCGGCGCCCATAATAAACGTTTTAATCATCATTTTCACGCCCCTGAATTTCCTGTTCGCGCAGTGGAAAAAGCTGCTCAACAAGATCTTCAAGAATAAGGAAGATACGACGATAACCGACGACGAGCTCATAACCATGGTCGACGAAGCGGAGCAGGAGGGCGGCATAAACGCACAGGAATCGGAACTTATAAAGAGCGCCATAGAGTTCAACGATTTAGAGGTAAAAGATATCCTCATTCCCCGCGTCGACGTGGTCATGGTCGAAGCTTCTTCCCCGCCCGAAGAAATCGCAAAGGTGTTTGAGGAAACCCATTTTTCGCGCCTGCCCGTTTACAAGGATTCGGTAGACAATATAGTCGGAATTCTGCACGAAAAGGATTTCATCACCATGCGCACAATTCAGGGCGCTTCGCTCGAGTCTGCGGTAAAGCCCGCGGTGTTCGTCGTGGGCACGGCAAAAATTTCAGCCGTTCTGCGCCAGCTGCAAAAAACCAAGTCGCACATGGCGATAGTTTCGGGCGAATTCGGCGACGTGACCGGCATCGTCACCATGGAGGACATCCTTGAAGAGCTTGTGGGCGAGATATGGGACGAACACGACGAGGTTCTCCCCGACATAACCAAACTTTCCGACAACGAATATGCCCTGCTTGGCAGCGTAACCGTGAACGACTTCTGCGAGTACTTCCAACTCGGCGAGATAGAGAGCGACAGCCAGACGGTGGGCGGCTGGGTGATGGACAACCTCGGCAAGGTTCCCGAAATAAACGACATGCTCGTCTATGAAAACCTCACCTTAACCGTAACTCAAACCGAGTTCCGCCGCATAACCCAGCTTCACGTCACCGTGGCGGCGGACAACCCCGAAGTGCAGCCGGGCTGAGCGCTTTGAATAATTCAATCATTTTCCCCAAGGCTTTGCTTTGGGGATTTTTTATAAATTTTTACAAAACGCTTGACAAATACTGTATCTATTGTATAATAACAGTAGAAACAGTTGACGGGATGTGTCTATGCGCATAGTAATTTCCTCCTCGTCGGGCGAGCCCATATACGAGCAGATAAAAAAACAGATAGTTTCCCAAATAGCTTCGGGGGCGCTTTCTCCCGGGGATGCGTTGCCGTCCATACGCTTTACGGCAAAGGAGTTGGGCGTGGGCATAATAACCGTAAAACGCGCCTACGACGACCTCTGTGCGGGCGGGTGGTGCTATTCGGCGCAGGGCAAGGGCGTGTTCGTTTCGCCCCGCAAAACCGAGGCTGAAAAGAAGTTCTATGAAGAGCTTAAGGAAAGGCTCAGGGACATTGCCTCGTACGCCGCCGAAAGCGGAGTGGGGGTGGATAAGCTCATAGACATTTTAAACGAGATAAAAGGAGAGTAATATGAACGCTTTGGAGATTAAAAATTTAACGGTGGACTTCGGAGACTTTGCCATAAGGAATTTGAACCTCGACATAAAAAAGGGGTGCGTGACGGGTCTCGTGGGCAGGAACGGCGCGGGAAAAAGCACGCTCATAAAAACTATAATGCGCCAGCAGCAGGCGACGGGCTCCATTCTGTACGACGGCAAAAAGTTTTGCGAACACGAGGTAGATATTCTTTGCGAAACCGCCTGCGTGTTCGACAGCCCCCACTTTAGCTTAAACGCCAAACCCAAAACGCTGAAGAGGGCGTTCGCCGCGCTATATCCCGCGTTCAACTGCGAAATGTACGACGAGCTCTGCGCAAAATTTGCCCTCCCGCAGGATAAAAGAATAAGCAAATTTTCCCTCGGCATGCAGCGGAAGCTCTGCATAATCTTCGCCCTCTGCCAGTCGCCCGAGCTTTTGATTTTAGACGAACCCACTTCGGGCATCGACCCCGTGGACAGGGCGGAAATTGTAACTCTTTTGCAAAACTTCATGCTCGACGAAAACCACACGATACTCTTTTCCACCCACATAACCGAGGACCTGGACAAGATTGCCGACTACATAGTTATGCTCGACAGGGGCAGGGTGCTTTTAGACGAGGACAAAATCACCCTCACCGAAAGTTACCGCCTGGTGCAGGCGCCCGAGCTGACGGAGGAGCTTCGCGCTGCGGCTATCGGCATAAGGGAGAACGCCTTCGGCTACACCTTTTTAACCCGCCTGCCGGTGGAGGGAGAGGGGCTCGCAGTTACAACGCCCACCGTGGAGCAGATATTCATTCACCTTAGCGGGGAGGCGGCGCAGAGATGAAACCCATGTCAAAGTGGCGGGCGTTCGGCAGGATGGGCTGTATTCAGCCCGACAAAATGAAGGCGCCCTTCTGGATTGTTTACATGCTCCTCATGTTTGCAATGTTTCAGGTTGTCCCCTCCTCTGTAGAGGGTTATTCGTATATCTCCGTGCCCGACTTCAGTTTTTTAGGCTATATCGCCGTCTACTTCGTGTCCAAGTCGCTGTCCGCCCCGCGCTACAGGGAACTGCCCATGACGTATAAACGGCGTGCGGCGTACATGCTTGCAAGGCTGTACATAATCGTCGCCGCCTTTGCAGTTTTGGGCATTGCCCTCAACATATGCACAAGCGAACTGGGGAAAACTTTCAATCCCTTCGATATTATTGACGACGGAATTATTATCACAAATATCTACATGGGCGTCAACGGGCACCTCTTTTCGGCTTTCCGCTATCTCTTCGTGCCCGCCTGCGGCATAATTCTCTTCCGCATTAACGATAAAAGAGCCTGGCTCGGGTGTGTTGCGTTCGTGCTCGCCTACCTCGTCACGGTATTCATTCCCGTGTGGGTGTACAACGCGGCCGCGGCGGACGACATGGGGTTCGGCTATGTGCAAAATGTTTGCTTTTGTCTCGACAATATGCCTCTCGGCTGGCTATATGCGGCGGTGTACGGCGTTATAACCGCAGCCGTGGTTGCCTTCTCGGCTGTAATTGTCATAAAGGGTGAGCGCCCTTCGGAGTTGTGAATATGAAAAAATTTCTTGCATGCCTGACCATATTGAAGCTCGGCATATCCGAAAAAGCTATAAGCGGCAGACCGGGCAGGTTTATCGCCCGTCTCATCGTCAGCATACTCGTTCCCGCGCTGCCCGCGTTCGTCGTCTCCACCGCGGGACTGTCCGTGCTCTACGTCGTCATGCTCGCCGTAATGTGCGCGGCGGCGTATGTGGGGCTGTACCTCTGCTGGGTCGCCTGTTCGCCCTCACTGTATCCCCTCGTGCCCGTAGATTACAGGGTGCGCCTTTCCGCCGTATATGTGTTCGCGCTTATATTCGGCGTAATCATTGCAGTGGTGTTCGGGGCGTTCCTGCTCGCGGTCAACCTGCTCCTGGGCGGTGCAGGGGCGTGGAATTTGTTTGTGTCTCTGTCGGCAACCCTGCACCCGTCTGTGTGGCTGGTGTTTGTCGCAATGCTGTTCGGCTGCATGGGAGTAAACGCCATAATCCACTACGGCACTACAACGCCGCAATTTGCCGTGCGGGCGGTAATCTTCACGATTATAGATATCGTCATAATGGCTTCGCTCTTTTATGCGCCCGCAATAGAGCAGCTCATAATGTACGGCTCCATAGTCAGCGGCGATATCGGAGCGGAGATTGAAAGCGTGGCAGAGGTTTTCTCCTATCTCGCCCACCCGTGGGCGTTCGCGGGCATATATGCGGGGGTGTACGCCGTATTGTTCGCCGCGGGGCTCGCCTATACCTTTATAAAAGGCAAACCCTCAAAGCTTTAAAAATTTCAACAGAGAGTGCCGCGGCGCAGCCGCGGCATTATTTTACAAATTTATTACGCGCACAGCAGAATAAAACTTAACCGTCGTTAAAATTTTTATCAAAATTACACATTAAAATAATTGTAAAAAACAAAGCGTTGTGCTATACTTATCTTACTAAAATAAATTTTAACGGAGAATTACTTCAATGGCTAAGATAACCAAGGATACATTAATTGTTGATTGCCTTAAAATCAATCCCAACAGCGCCGAAATTTTACAGTCCGTCGGCATGCACTGCCTCGGCTGTGCAATGGCTCACGGCGAAACTATCGAGGAGGCGGTATTCGTTCACGGCAACGACCTCGACGCTCTCCTTGCAAAGCTCAACGAAGGCGTTGCAGACTGATAGAAAAATCTTGTTGCGCCGCCGCGGCTTGCCGCGGCGGCGTTTAATTTAAAGGGGGATATATGGATAAGATAGCTTTACTTCAGGACATCATCGACCGGAGTAAAAACATTGTCTTTTTCGGCGGCGCGGGCGTTTCGACGGAGAGCGGAATACCAGACTTCCGTTCGCAGGACGGGCTGTATAACCAAAAGTATAAATTTCCGCCCGAACGCATAATTTCGCACACCTTCTTCATGCAGCGCCCGCAGGACTTTTTCGATTTCTACCGCGACAGGATGCTCTGCCCCGAAGCCAAGCCCAACGCCGCACATATCTTTCTTGCGGAGCTTGAAAGAGCGGGTAAGCTTTCAGCCGTCGCCACGCAGAATATCGACGGGCTCCACCAGCTCGCCGGCAGCAAAAGGGTGTTCGAACTGCACGGCTCGGTGCACCGCAACTATTGCATGCGCTGCCATAAGTTCTACCCCATGGACTACATAAAAAACAGTTCGGGCATTCCCCGCTGCGACTGCGGCGGCATTATAAAGCCCGACGTAGTACTCTATGAGGAGGGTCTCGACGGCGACACTATAGCGGGAGCGGTAGAGGCAATCTCCCAAGCCGACTGCCTTATAATCGGCGGCACCTCTCTCGTCGTCTATCCCGCCGCGGGGTTTATAAGTTATTTCAGGGGCAAAGACCTCGTCGTCATAAACAAAACTCCCACCCCTGCCGACGGAAAGGCAACCCTTGTAATAAACGACGGCATAGCCGAGGTGTTTTCAAAACTTCGCATATAATTCTTCCCCGCCGCGCGGAGCGCGGCGGGGTTGCTATATATTTGGGTAAATGGCAAAATTTTTGCATTGCAAAGCGGGCGGGTTTTGTGTATAATCTTTTCAGGATTAAATCTCAGGAGGATTTCTATGAAAAGATTATTGGCGCTGCTCTTTTGCGCGCTCGGCATCGGCGCCGTGGCAATCGCGGGTTGCACGGCGGAAGTTCCGGAGGGTAACGTCGGCGACAGCGAAATCGTCTACCCCTCCGAGCCCGAAATTGAGGACGAGCCCGTTTCGGAGGAGACGGAGGAAGAGGAGGAGCCACAGATCGAGCTCGTAATGTACATAAAGGTCACGGGCGACAGCGTAAACATACGCGGCGGTCCCGGCACAAACTACAAGTCGCTCGGCACGGCTGAAAAGAACACTCTCTACGCTTCGAACGGTCAGACGGGCAACTGGTACAGGACCTACTACAAGGGAATGGAGGCGTACATATATAAGGACTACTGCATATTGGTCGACTTCGAAGCCGCCTCCGACGAGGTCGAGGAGGTAATCTCCGAGGGTACAAAGCACATGGGAGTAAAGTATGTCTACGGAGCCACGCGCTACCACAACGGCAACGGCAAGCTTTTATCGGGCTTTACGACACAGGCGTTCGATTGCTCCTCGCTCATGCAGTATATCTTCAAGGTCACGGTAAACGTCAACCTTCAGGTGACCACCCGCACGCAGGTAGTGCAGGGCACAACCGTTTCAAAGCTTCAAAGGGGGGATTTAATGTTCTTCACAAACGCCTCCCGCAAGAATAAAACGGGCGTGGAAAGGATAGGTCACGTTGCAATGTATCTCGGCGGAAACTACATTTTACACACCGCCTCGGACTATGCCAAAATAGAGCAGATCAGCTCCACCCGCTGGAGCTACTTCATTCAGGCACAAAGAATGATTTAAAAATCTCAAAACCCCTGCCTTGCGGCAGGGGTAAATATTTTTCGCAATCGTAACAAGAATATGATTCTTAAAAAAATCCTCTCGAGGAATATTTCCGGCAGAGAGAATTATTATGTATAAAACAGATTGTTTCCGTCCATATATTAAATGTGCGTGCATGCGTGCGCGTGCGTGCGCATGCATATGTGCGCGTATATATAGTTTGTGGGCACATGTGTCTCAGGGCGCATATGGGTAGAGGTTCATTCCTGCCCGTCGGCGGGTCCGTTTATAAAGTCTCCCTTTCCGGGTTTCGGGTTGTCTTGTTCCTCTCTCTTTTCCTGCAGATGCTTAAACAGAAACATCAGTCCCGCAAAGGCTGCCGCCGCAAAGATGCATAAAAGTCCCCATTGCCAGCCGCAGTATACAAATACAAATATTGCCGCCGCGCACAGAAGGGCGGCTGAAATGCAGCAGGCAATTCGCAGATATCTGAAAACATTACTCTTCATACACCTATAATATACCAAACAGCCCCTGCGTGGCAAGCGGATAGTGTTAAAAATTCACAAAAAATTTTGTAAAATCACCTTATAAAAAATTTGTCGCAAAATTTGGTTTTAGGTTTGACTTTAGCAAAAAAGCTTGGTATTATATGCAGGCTGTGTGGCGAAAAGGGAGCAAAAAAACAGCCCCTTAAGCTCAACAAAAGCAACTTGAAACCTCATTAAAAAAATGTGAAAAAAGTTGCGTCAAATGCTTGACAGCTTAAATATATCTGTGATATGATATGCAAGCTGTCGCCGGGAGAGGACAACTTCCCCTGAAGGCAAGCTGATTTAAAACTTAAAACTTTGAAAAAAAGTTTTGAAAAATGCTTGACAATTATATATTGGTTATGATATCATATATAAGCTGTCGCCCGAAAGGTTGAAACCTTGAAGGACAAGTTCAAAACAAAAGCTTAAAAGTTTTTAAAAAAGTTTTGAAAAATGCTTGACAAACTAATATCGGATGTGATATTATAGTTGAGCTCTCGCGACAGAGCACTGACTGAAGTCAGTTAACGCAGTTTAAAAATTGAATAGAAGGAAACGATTTTAGTTATCGAAAGATAACACAGTTTCTGTCAATAACTTTGAAGTACATCAAGTACCACAAAGCTAAAGTCAGCAAAGATAATGACTA
>CALVMP010000021.1 GCA_944346655.1 uncultured Clostridia bacterium | reverse complement strand
ACGCGTCCATACAAAATTTTTCAAGTAGTTTAAGCAAAGTTTCGTAGATATATTATTGATTCTGTCTGACCTAAGTCTATAAAATAGCGATTACAAATTTATAAATCTGAAAAGCATTTTATTTGGTTAATTTATAAAGGCTTATAAATGATGTCATAAAACAGTAAATCGACACATTTATAAAATCTGTTGCGCGTTCCCCTATACCTTATCTAAAACTCTTCATATTTCTTCGTAAAAGCTGTGTTTTACGAAGAAATATACATACTTCCATTCGGTCAAAAAGTTGCCAAATAAATTACGGCGTGGTATAATTTTTATAGGTGCTGCACTACCCTTTGAGGAAATTTTAAATAATTTAAGACTCCATGAATTTACAAAAGTATTTCCAATATGCTCTTAAAAATTGAATTCACATTTGTCTTAAATTAATTCAATTTTTTGGGTGCCGCCCACTATTATTTGCTTAAATAATTTTTCGGAGTTACTGCTTTGGCTACGTCAAATAAAAATTCTAATTACTATACGGAGCGCAACAACCGTAATCTTGAAAAGGTTGACGAGTTGCTCGAAAAAGAGCTGCCAGATTTCTGCGTAGATTATTTTCTGTCGATCGACAGTCAGACCTCCCCTCTCACCCGGCTTAATTATGCGCATGATTTAAAAATATTCTTTTATTTTTTAAGAACAAAGAGGTTTAAGAGTTATTCATCTGTCAAGCAATTTTCCCTTGGCGACCTTGAAAAGGTTACAAGCAACGACATAGAAATGTTTCTTTCGTACCTTTCCCGCTATGAATACGATGGCAAATTGCACATGTGCAACGACAGGGCAAAGGCGCGGAAGCTCTCTTCGATCAGGGCAATGTTCAAATATTTCTTCAACAGGGATATGATCTCTTCAGACTGCTCTGCAAAGGTCTCTACACCCAAATTGCATGAAAAACCCATAATCCGTCTGGACGGCGGGGAAATTTACGACATAATAAGCGTCGCCGAGAGCGGAGACGGCCTCTCGCCCCACCAACGTGCCTTTCATGAGCGCAACAAGGTCAGGGACAGCGCCATAATTATACTATTTCTCGGCACGGGCATACGTATAAGCGAGCTCGTCGGACTCAATAACGACAGCATAAACTTCAGCGACAATTCCTTTATAGTCACGCGCAAGGGCGGCGGAACATCCATTCTGTATTTTGATAATGACGTCGCAGACGCGCTTAAACGTTATATCGACTACAAGGAGGAAAGCGGACTGCCCAACGACGGAAATGACGCCCTCTTCCTCTCTTCGCAAAAAAAGAGAATCACCGTGAGAGCGGTTGAAAACCTTGTGCAGAAATATGCCAAAATAGTTTCTCCGCTTAAAAAAATTTCACCCCATAAGCTGCGCAGCACGTATGGTACGGCACTCTACAGGGCGACTGGCGATATTTATGTGGTTGCAGACGTTCTCGGGCATAAAGATGTAAATACAACTAAAAAGCATTATGCAGCCATAACAGAGGACGCGAGAAAATCCGTAGTCGGCAAAGTAAAACTCCGCCCTGAAGACGAGGACTGAGATGCGCGAAACAGAAAAGATTTTTATCATTCAGCCAATACTCGGCGACAACTGGCGCGTTCTGCACGACGAGGCGGTGGCTCTTATCGAGAGCGCGGGAGGCGCATATTGCGGATCTGCATATCAGAATATAAAAGAGGTCAACCCTGCCACTTTTATCGGATCGGGCAAGCTTGCAGAAATCAATGAAACGTTGGAAGGGCTGGACGGAATAACAGTGCTTTTCAACGGTGAACTCTCTCCCTCCCAGACTCTGAACATCTCTTCCGCTCTCGGAGACAGGAAGGTGATAGACAGGACGACGCTCATTCTCGATATTTTTGCCCTCAACGCCGTGACGAGCGAGGGTAAAATTCAGGTAGAGCTCGCCCAGCTTAAATATATCTATCCCCGACTCAAGGGCAAAGGCGCGGCGCTCTCCCGCCTCGGAGGCGGAATAGGGTCGCGCGGTCCCGGCGAGAGCAAGCTCGAGACGGACAGAAGATACATCCGTTACCGCATTAAATATCTTGAGAAGCGCCTTGCGGAAATGTCGACGCGAAGAACACTCCACAGCGAGAGACGCACAAAAGAAGAGGCTAAAATTATTGCTTTGGTCGGTTACACTAATACGGGAAAATCTACCCTGATGAATGCGCTGACCGGCGCGGGAGTGCTTGAAAAGAACGCCCTCTTCGCAACCCTCGATCCTACTGCAAGGCGGTTGGAGGTCGACGGTGCAGAGTATATTCTGATAGATACCGTAGGATTTATACAACAGCTTCCCCACGATATCGTAGAGGCTTTTAAGTCGACGCTCGAGAGCGCCGTCAATTGCGACCTTGCACTGTTTGTCGCCGACGCCTCGGGAGACTATGCAATGCAATTCGAAACAACGCTTTCCACTCTCTCCTCGCTCGGCTTTGATAAACCATATATAAAAGTGCTCAACAAATGCGATACGGTGGAGAACCCCGACGAGCTTCCCTCCGACTGCATTTTGATATCGGCTAAAAAAGGCTTGGGACTCGAGCGGCTCAAAAGCGCTATTTCTTCATCCTTTGCCGACAGGTACACCAAACTTAAACTTTATGTCGGGTATAAGGACATCGGCGAGTATTACTCCGTTTCAAATGCGTTGCGCGAAAACATGCGAGAATATACAGACCGGGGACTGGAGATTGAATGCACGGTTGAAAACAGATATCTTTCAAAAATAAAAAAATTCATAAAAAAAAGCGACGGCAATTGAGCCGCCGCTTTTTTCAGTCGTCGTTGTCGAGTATAATCTTATCAATCTTTATAACGGCGTCATCGCGGATGTCGAGACACTTTCCGCAATTGTCGCATATCTTTCCTGGGTCGAGATCGCACATGTCGCATTCGCCGCATTCAATGCACTTTCTGTCATACAAGACACATTCTTCACCGCGCTTATTCATAGAATTCCTCCTTCTCTCTTTATTATATAACACATTTTTTTGAAAAACAAGCAAATTGTGTGGAACAATCGTTTGCTTTTTGTTTTTTTATGTGCTATACTGTAAACAAAGGAGACGGCTGACGCATGAAAAAGATACACAAGACAGAAGAAGTTTACAGCTACATCAATCATTTTATCGCAGATAACGGCTATGCGCCGACCGTGCGCGAGATATGCCGCGCGTGCAACATTGCCTCCACTGCCACGGCTTTTACAATCATGAACGAGCTTGCCGATAAAGGCTTGATTACAAAAGCAAAGGTCGGAGAGAATAAGCGCCGTGCCATTTCTTTGAACCAGCAGGCGATAAAAGTTCCTCTTATCGGTACCGTAGCCGCGGGCGAACCTGTTTTCGCGCAGGAAAATTACGAGGATTTTTTCTCAATCCCCTCTAATCTTTTTAAGGGCGACGATCTGTTCATGCTCACCGTAAAGGGTGATTCCATGATTAAAATCGGCATGTTCAACGGCGATAAAATAATCGTCAAAAAACAGCCCGTTGCCGAAAACGGCGAAATTGTCGTTGCTCTCGTTGAGGACAGCGCCACGGTAAAGCGCTTTTTCAAGAGGGACGGAAAAGTTGTGTTGCACCCCGAAAACGACGAAATGGATGATTTTATATTTGACGACGTCACTATTCTCGGAAAAGTTATAGGACTCATCAGAAACATATAAAAATAAAACCCCGCAGCGCGGGGTTTTATTTTTATATAGACATTAAATATGCAACTTCCTGTTTGGTGAGTTTTCTGTAGGCTCCTCTGTCAAGCCCGCGCAGGGTGAGTTCTCCCACCTTTATGCGCTTTAAAAGAGTTACCTCCCTGCCGATGGCTGCAAACATCTTTCTTATTTCCCTGTTTTTGCCCTCGGTTATGGTAATGTGGATTTTGGTATATTCCTTGTTGGTTTCCACGATGTGCGCTTTACATTTTTTTGTGACATAGCCGCCCTCTATCTCAATGCCGCTTCTTATGGGATTGAGCGTCGCCTCAGTAGCCGTTCCTTCGATGCGCACAAGATAAGTTTTCGGCACTTCGTTCGAAGGATGCGTAAGCCTCTGCGCAAGTTCTCCGTCGGTCGTAAGGATTAAAAGCCCTTCGCTGTCGTAGTCCAACCTGCCCACCGGATAAATTCTGCCCACTGTCGGCGGCAACAGGTCGAGTACGGTTTTTCTTCCTTTGTCGTCCTCGACGGTCGAGAGGTAGCCCTTGGGTTTATTTAAAATGTAATACTCGTTTTTCTTCAGCGAGACCTTACTGTTGTCGAGCATTACCTCGTCGCCTTCGTTGACGTCCTGCCCGAGGGAAGCAACTTTTCCGTTCACCCTGACTCTGCCTGACTTTATTATCTCGTCGCAGTCCCTCCGCGACGCCACGCCGCACGCGGCGAGATATTTATTTAAGCGCATAATTACCTCAGAAAATTTTATTTCTGCTAATTATACTATATAAATTTGCGCTAAAAATCAAGTCATTTTCACAGTAAATTTCAAGTTTGCCCACCTCGTCTCCCCTGTTGACGCGGGCTGAGCAATTGGTTTTTGTAATATTTAAACTCATTTCCTTTTTATTGTCTACAAGAAAAGAGTTGTCACAGCGTATTGTACAGGGTATCCCGTCGCACATGAATACCCGTCCGCCGTCGATTTTTTTAAGACTGTACCGCTCAAAAGCTTCGTTGAGAAGGCAACTGCATCTTTCATACATGTCGTGACAATTCAAAACGACGCACACGACGCCCATGCCGTTTCTCTCCGCCGACGACACAAGACATCTGCCAGCCTTCAAGGTATAGCCCGTCTTTATCCCGTTTGCTCCCTCCACCATGGAGAGCAATTTATTTTTATTTACAAAGCTTCGGAATTTGCCCGTGTAGTTCTTTGTCGATACAACTTTTTTGAATGAGTCGTTCTTCATTGCCGTACAAGCTATTTTGCAAAGGTCGGCAGCCGTCGTATAGTGGTTTTGGTCGGGCAGACCGCTCGGGTTTGTAAAATTAGTGTTAAGGGCTCCCATGCTGCGCGCTCTTTCATTCATAACACCGGCAAAATTTTCTGTGTTGCCGCTGTGATGGATTGCAAGAGCTGCTGCGCTGTCGTTGCCCGAGCGGAGCATAAGCCCGTAGACGAGATCTCTTACAGATATTTGCTCGCCGTGCTTTAAATACATGCTCGAACCTTCAACCCCCACCGCTTCGTCAGGAACAGTGATTATCTCGTCAGGGTCGCAGTCCTCTATTATTATGAGCGCCGTCATAATTTTTGTGGTGCTTGCCATAGGAAGTTTGGCAGACGCATTGACGCTGTGAATGACGGTGCCCGTTGAGAGCTCTGTCATACACTCCGCGGCTCCGTCGGCAAACGCAGCCCCAGGCGGCGCTGCAGAAAACAAGCACAGCAGCAGCGCAAAGGATAGCGCGATAAAATTAATTTTCCGCGATGTTGCGCACCAGCTCGCCCGTCTTTTCAATAAGTGCATTTACCGGCTCATCCTCCATTTTAAGCAACCGGCATCCCTCGCCGTCGTCTACGAGAAAGCCCTTAGGTTTGACGGTTATCACCGAACCGTTTCCGCCTGCCAGCTTAAAGCCCTCCGCCTCTTTAAAGGTTCTTACATCGCCGTACTCTCCCCCGCCCCCTATATTTACGACGGTTATGGAGCTGAGGGGAATGACCTGTGAGCCGCTAACCGTTATTATCGGACGGCCTATAACAGTATTGGCGTCGGCTATCTTCTCGATGGGAAGATTGATTTTTTCGTATTCGTTTGTTCTCTGTTTTTCTCTTTTAACTCTGTTCATGTATTTTCTCCGCAAATAATACTACAGCCAGCTTAATGACGGCTAAAAGGTTCGTAAAACCCGTCAACTTTGCATAATAAATTACGTCGCCGTGCTGTTCGTTAAGTATCGTATAGTTTTTCAGCAACGCGCTTCCGCCGTTTAACTCTATGAATGAATACGCCGTCTGTGTTAAGGCATGCTGAATTGCAGCCGCATATGCGCCCCCTCCCGCCGTGCCGTAATCTCCCAATTGCACGACGGAGGTTATGGAGAGGTTATTGAATATTTTCAAAGCATTGCTCTTTAAAAAACTTTTGTCTACACTCCTCTCCCTGCCGTTTACTTCGAATTTCATAGGTGAGTTTTCTACCGTGTTGGCGTTGAACACACGTAAAACTTTCCAAAGCACTACATTTATGCCCGCATATTTTTTGGCGGTGTTTATGTAGACATAGCTGTCAGCGCGGAGCGGAATAAGCAAAATAAATATCAGTGTTGTCGTTGTGATAACTGTAGCCGTGCCCACAAAATTATTATCTGTAAGTGGGATAAAAATATTCAAAAAACCGCGTTCATACCGTTGACAAAAATAAAACATAGTATATAATATTTTGTGGAATTCGATAATTATATATCTATATAATTTTATCGGAAATACTAATTCAACATTTTCGGAGGAAATTATTTTATGGCAAGGTTTACGCTTCCCCGCGATCTCTATCACGGAAAAGGTGTAATGAAACAGGTTCTTTCCACTCTCAAGGGCAAAAAGGCAATCATTGTTACCGGCGGCAGTTCCATGAGGCGCGGCGGATTTATCGACAAGGCGGAACAGGCGCTTAAGAAAGCTAAAATGGAAGTTTATGTTTTAGAGGGCGTTGAACCCGATCCTTCAGTTACTACCGTTATGAAGGGCGCAAAGATTATGCAGGAATTCCAGCCCGACTGGATAATCGCCATGGGCGGCGGTTCCCCCATCGACGCTGCAAAGGCAATGTGGGCGTTCTATGAATACCCCGACGTCACGTTCGAATCGCTGTGCAGACCCTTCAATTTCCCTGAGCTCAGAAAGAAAGCTCACTTTGTAGCCATTCCCTCCACTTCAGGCACGGCAACCGAAGTCACGGCATTTTCGGTTATCACCGACTACGACAAAGGCATAAAATATCCTCTTGCTGACTTCAATATCACGCCCGATATCGGTATTATAGATTATGAGCTTGTAGAAAGCCTTCCCCCCAAGCAGGTCGCCTATACGGGGCTTGACGCTCTCACGCACGCGATCGAGGCGTACGTCTCCACGGCGGCGTGCAACTTTACCGACGGTCTTGCACTCCACGCAATAAAGCTTATATTTGAAAACCTCAAAAAATCCTACGACGGCGACATGAAGGCGCGCGCCGTTATGCACGATGCCCAGTGCCTTGCAGGCATGGCTTTCTCCAACGCACTCCTCGGCATAGTCCACTCCATGGCTCATAAGTCGGGTGCGGTGTTCAAGCAGAACGGTGAAACCGTGCATATAGTACACGGCTGTGCAAACGCCATGTATCTTCCCAAGGTAATTCAGTACAACGCCAAGAATCTGCGCGCCAAGAGAAGGTATGCAGAGATTGCCGCGCTCATCGGCATCCGCGGCGGCTCCCAGGCGGCTAAGGTTGAAAAGCTCATTGAGGCAATAACCGAGCTTCGCGCCTCCGTAAACGTTCCTTCCTGCATAAAGGACTACGACGACGGACACGGCGGCAAAGTCTCCGAAGAGGAATTCCTCTCCAAGCTCGAGAAAATGTCTGACGACGCCATAGGCGACGCTTGCACGGGCTCCAATCCCCGCATTCCCACCCATCAGGAGATGGTCGACCTCTATAAAGCGTGCTACTACGGAACGGACGTGGATTTCTGATTGTCTGACCGTGCGCGATAAAATTTTATTGCGCGATCCATAATGAGTTGAAGGGCGCTCTGAAAGAGCGCCCTTCATAATTTGTAAAAAACCGTAAATCAATCTGACGGGATTTATAAAGTTATTTGATTTTTATTATCGAATCGTCGTCCTCGTCATCGAGGTATTCGGGCAGCTCGTAGCCGTCCTCCGTGATTTTGGGTTCCGGCTTTGCCTCTTTTTCGAGCTTATCTTTTATATCGGGGTCATTCTCCTCGGAGTACTCGTCCTTTTTATACAGATAATTGCTGTCCTCGTCGTCCAGAAGCGAGCTGTTAATCTCTGCAATCTGAGCCATCAGCTCGTCATAGTCGGGCAATTCCTCAAGCGAATTCAGCCTGAAACGCTTTAAAAATTCATCCGTGGTGGCATACAGTATGGGTTTGCCGACGGCGTCCTTTCTGCCGCAGGCAACAATCATGCCCAGTTCAAGCAATGTATGTATCGCGTAGTCGCAGCTCACCTGTCTTATCTCTTCAAGCTCTCCCTTCGTGACGGGCTGTTTATAGGCTATGAGCGCAGCGACTTCTAAAATGGTACGCGTGAACTCCTTCTCCTTTATGGGCTGAAGCACAGCCGAGACGGGCTGTTTGTATTCAGGATTTGTGGCAAACTGTATTTTCCCGTTGAAGGTCAGAAGGTGTATGCCGCTATCGCCCGAATATTTTTTTTTGAGCTCGTCTATGCAGGCGTTGACTTCCTTTAAGGAACAGCCCAGCTTTTCTATTATATATTTTACCTGAACGGCGTCGCCGGAGGCAAAGGCGATAGCCTCAATTATATTCGTCAAATTGTTCAAGATCCACATCCTTTAAATCCGAATCGGGATTAGGTTTTATAAGTATGGCGCCGAAAGTTTCCTTTTGTTCGACAATTATGTACTGGTACTTAAGCATCTCAAGAAGTGCCTGAAAGGTGGTTATTACCTCGTTGCGGGAAAAAGTTGTAAACAACTGTTCAAATTCAATTTCTCCCTTCTCAGTCAATGCGTCGCCAATGAACTTTACTTTCTGCTCTACGGTAAACTCGTCCTTCGGAATCTCCTTAAAGCTCTCCTTTTCGCGCTGCATGCTCTCGTTTCTCAAAAGCAACTGCGCAAAGGCGTCGAGCATTGCCGAAACGCTGAAGTCGGTATATACGATTTTAACTTCAGAAAAGTCCCTCGAAGGAGGCTTATAGAATGAGCCTATTGTCTCGAGTTCTTTAAGTTTCGGCGTCTGTTCCTTAATGAGTTCAAACTCGCGCTGACGAAGCTGTTCGATGAGCGCCAGTCTATCTTCGTCGTCGCCGCCCATCTCCTCTCCCGCAACTTCAACGGCGGGCACCATGGATTTGGACTTTATGTACACGATGAGCGCTGCCATTGCAAGGTATTCGCTCTCCTTGTCGACGTCGCGCGAAGGCTGGGTTTTCATATATTCGATATAATCGAGGAACTGTTCGGTAACCTGCGACACGAAGATATCCTCGATTCTGATCTGCGCGATATTTATAAGGTGCAGAAGAAGATCGAGGGGACCTTCAAAGTCGTCGAGAACGGTTGTGTAGTCGACGACCGATTCAAAATTTGAATAATCCTTTGCCGATGTCATATTGCATAAATCCAATCCCATGCCGCGCGGATGGGGAAGCCGATAATTTCGGTTGCGAAGTCAAGAATATATCCGAGAATATCGCAGTAGTGCGCCCAGCTTACATAGTTTTCAAGCACTCCGCAGATAAAACTTTCCGCAATGAGGATAATTAAAATCATCTGACCGTAATTGCGCAAGAACCTCCTTACGGGGTTTATCTCTCTCGTGCAGGACTCCACTATTCTGAACCCGTCGAGGGGATACAGAGGCAAAAGGTTGAACACGAAAACACACAGGCTGTATGCAAAAATGTCCCAGAATATAAAGTATATGAACCATGCAAAATAGCCCATAAACTCACTGATAAGAAGCATCTCACCGAGTGCAAAATTTGCAAACAACGTTAAAATAAGATATGCGATAAAGGCTATTATGTAGTTCATTACAACGCCCGCTATCGCAGTAAGAAAGAGACCTTTACGGTAATTTTTGAAATTTGCAGGATTTATGGGCACCGGCTTTGCCCAGCCGAAGCCCACTACCGCGCAACACAAAAACCCGACAGGGTCGAGATGTTTTAAGGGGTTGAGAGTCACCCTGCCGTAAGACATAGGGGTGCCGTCGCCGCATTTTGTGGCAACAAAGGCGTGAGCCCACTCGTGGGGGGCAAGAATAAATATTACGGCAATAAAGCCGGCTGCTATCTGCAACAGGTCAAAAATATCCATTATTTAAGCCTTTCGGGAATAACGTCGTTGCGAACAAGGTCCTCAAAGGTCTGTTTTTTGATTATTGTCTCCGCCTTGCCGTCCTTTACAAGCACCGCCTGCGGGATAAAATTGCGGTTATAGTTGCTTGCCATGGAGTAATTGTATGCACCCGTAGAGAGCACGGCAACGAGGTCCCCGCTCTTAACTTCGGGCATGGGGACGTCTACCGCTATAATATCGCCGCTCTCGCAGCATTTACCCGCAAGGGTAATCTTTTGGGTGCAGGGTGCATTCATGTTGTCTGCGGCGACAACGGTGTACTTGGACTGGTAGAGAGCATACCTGGGGTTGTCGAACATGCCGCCGTCAATGGCAATGTAGGTTCTAAGCCCTGGTATCTCCTTGATGGCTCCCGCCGTGTAGAGTGTGATCCCCGCTTCGCCGACAATCGAGCGACCCGGTTCGAGAGCGATAAAGGGCTCCCTTACCTTTAAAGCTTTTGCTTTAGCTTTTATTTCGTCGCAAAGCGCCTTGAGGTAATTATAGTAGTCGCTTTCCGTGAGTTTAGGATCTTCGTCCGTATAATAAATGCCGAACCCGCCGCCGATATTCAATATTTCTGCTTCGAACCCCGTCTCCTTTTTGATAAGCGCGATAAAATCCATCATTTTATCCGCCGCAAGCACAAAGGACTGCTTTTCGAAAATCTGCGAGCCGATATGGCAATGGAATCCCTTAAGCGCAAGATTGCTCTTTGAAAGCACATATTTTGTTATATCTTCCGCGGTGCCGTTGGCAATCGAAAATCCGAACTTGCTGTCGGGCGTGGCGGTCTGAACGTATGCGTGGGTATGCGCTTCGACGCCCGGATTTATGCGGAGAAGAACATTTTGCTTAATTCCCTTCTTTGCACAGAGGTCGTTAAGCCTGTCGGCTTCAAGGTATGAATCAACTACGATTACTCCCACTCCGCTCTCTATGGCAAACTCAAGTTCTTCGGGCGTCTTGTTGTTGCCGTGCATATAAATTTTATCTGCAGGGAAACCCGCCTTGAGTGCGGTATAGAGTTCGCCGCCCGAGACGACGTCGACGCCGATGCCTTCGCTATTCGCAATCGCATAAACAGCTAAACAGGAAAAAGCCTTGGAGGCATACAAAACTATTCCGTTGCCGTCATAGTTGTCCTTGAGCGACTTTTTATAGACGTTCATCATCTGCCGTATATACGCCTCGTCAAACACATAGAGAGGCGTACCGAACTGCCTGGCAAGTTCAGTCGTATCGCATCCGCCTATTTCAAGGTGTCCGAGGCGGTTAATTTTAAGCGTGTTTCTTTGGTTCATTAAAAAGGACCTCTTAAAAATAATTATATAATTATTTTAACAGAGGTCGCTGATTTAGTCAAATGATTTACACAACATATAGTTCTGCTCGCTTCACAAGCCCCAATTTTCGGCAACTTTATTGAGATTGTCGCCGAATGAAGCCCTGTCGACATTTTCCGCGCATACGAGCGGAATGCTGTCGCAGAGAACGCCGTCTCTGAACACGTCTATTCTGCCTGCTTCGTCTCCCTTGCTTATGGGTGCGCAAACGGCGTTCAGCTCAATGTTGAAAGTTATATCCGGTTGCTCATCCTTTGCACACAGTACGAGACAATCCCTTTCGGGTCGGACGCTCACGCTCTCCTTCTTTCCGCGGCTTACAGGCAGCTTGTCGTTGAGGTTTACCGTCTTGTCAAGCACTATTCTGTTGCAATAATTTGAAAAACCGTAATTGAACAGGCTCACGGTGCCGTCGAACCGCGCGTCGCTCGAATCTCCGCCGAGGACGACTGAAACCAGCCTTAAGTTGTCCCTGAGAGCGGTTGCCGCAAGGCAAAATCCCGCTTCATTGGTAAAGCCCGTCTTGCCCCCGTCGCAGGCGGAATATTTTTTTATAAGCTTGTTCGTGTTGGTCATGCTCGTCGTTCTGTCGTCGGGGTGCCTGAAATCCTCGAGCCAGATACGGCTGTATTTGAAATATTCCTCGTGCTCTATCAGACAGGAGAACATGACGGCGACATCTTTTGCGCAGGAGTACTGGGTCTCCTTGGGCAGACCCGTACAGTTTGCAAACAGCGTGTTGTCGCATCCGAGCTCGCGCGCCTTTTTATTCATGGCGTCGACAAACCCCTCCTCGCTTCCGCTTATCGTCTCCGACATCGCAACGCAGCTGTCGTTGGCTGAACAGACAACTATGGACTTTATGAGTTCTTTCACAGGATATGAAAGTCCGCTCTGCAAAAAAACCTGCGATCCGCCCATTCCCGCCGCCCGTTCAGAAACTGTAACGGTATCGTCGAGTGAAATTTTACCGCCCGACACTGCGTCGAAAATAAGATTTAAAGTCATAACTTTACATACGCTGGCAATTGGCAGGTGCGCTTCGCTGTTCTGCTCATATAAAATTTTTCCCGAGTTCGCGTCGATAAGGCAGGCGCTTTTGCAGTTTTGTACAAGAGTGCTTTCGGCGTGAGCGGGATATCTGTAGGCGCCCGCGAAACCTGCAAAACAGCCGGCGGCGAGCGCAATAGCCAAAAATTTTTTCATACAATAAGTTTGGCTATAAATTAATTATTTATACGCGGTTAAACAATGACGATGAGCAATCTGAATACAACATTGAGCATCAGCAATAAAAAAACACATGAAGCGACTGCCAGCGCGGCGGGAAAGAAAAATACAAATTTTCGTTCAACCATATTGCACGCCTCGGCAACAAAGGCGCATAAAACGCAGGAGAACAAAAAAGCGGGTATGTAAATTATGACGGCAGCCATTACCCCTCCGAACCCGAGACACCCGAACAGCACAGCGCAATAAAATACACATGCCAAAGTTCTGAAAAACAGTATAAGAGATGTCAGCACCTTAAATTTAGTGAAATAGGAAATTGCAAAAAAGGCATACAGATAGCAAAGTTCCCGTAAAAGGTGCGAAATGAGTAGTTTTCCGTTATTGAACTCAAACACGCATTTAACGTATTCCTGAGCATATTTCAGAAAAAAGCTGCCTATATTAGCAATTTTGTATAGTACTATGCCGCATATAATACCTAATAAAAATGCACCTGCAAGCCATAAAATATAGGCTCGGTCCCACCTTATCTTTTTAAACGACAAAATCCTCATACAAATTTATATGAGGATTTTGTATTTAATATGAATTCAACATTTTATCGATTGCTATCCCGTATCCCATTGTGGGGTCGTTTACAAATACGTGTGTAACCGCGCCGACGAGCTTTCCGTTCTGCATTATAGGGCTGCCGCTCATGCCCTGCACTATTCCTCCCGCCGCTTGTATAAGTTCCTCGTCCTTTATTCTGATAACAAAATTTCTGTTGTCTTTATTGAAGGGGTCGACTTTTACGATACTTATGTCGTATTCCTTTGTCTTGTTTTGGGATACGGTGGAATATATTGTCGCGTTCCCCATTTCAACTTCGCCGATTGCGGCGGTTTTTACCTTTCTAAGATCGGACATGTCGAGTTCGGACGAAACTTTGCCATATACTCCGCAGCCGCAGTTTTTTGTCGCTGCACCAATTATATAATTGTTTTCGATATTCCCCTTGAGTTCGCCCGGATTTCCCCTTAGCCCCCTCTTAACCCCGTAAATTGCGCAGGTGTAAATTGTACCGCCGTTGATCTGCATTATGTTCTGGCTTCCGTCCATTACGGGATGCCCGAGCGCGGCAATTATATTGTTCGTCTTGTCTATATAAGTTACTGTTCCGATACCGTTTACGCTGTCCTTTACGAGGACGCCAAGTTTCTTCTGCCCTGACACCTTGTCTGTTACGGGGTCTACATTCAAGGTGAGCTGTTCCCCCGCTCTTGTGACGGTAAGCTCGTAGCTTTTATACGGACGGGCTAACGCCTCGTTTAAATCTGACGTCGCGTCAATTTCCACGTCATTTATACTTTCTATAATATCGCCCGTTTTCAGTCCGCCGTTCCTTGCGGGACTTACCATTCCGCCGTCGGAGAGCACCTCGCAAAACCCCACCACCTCCACATTCTGCGTGTTGAGCACGAATCCCGCGGCGAACCCGCCGAGATAGATTTCTCTCTCTTCTGCAAAGGCAGCCGAAGCGGACAGGGAGAAATGCAACACAAATGCGCAAAGCAGAGCAATGAGCACTCTTTTTATTTTTTTTGAATAGAGCATACAGATATTTTGCGCATACGACAATTTAATATTCTAAAAAAATAAAAACCTGCAAGCAGGTTTTTATTTTTTATATTGTGAAATAAGTTGTTTTGCGTGTTCCCGTGCCTCGGGGGAATCGACAGAGCCGGTCAGCCTTATTATTTCGTCAGTCTTTTCCTCTTCGGAAAGCCTCCTGACCCTCGTCACAGTCTTGCCGTTCTGTTCAGTTTTGTATATGAGAAACTGCGCATGACTTGCGGCGCACACCTGGGGAAGATGGGAAACGGCGATAATCTGCGTATCTCTGCTGATGTCTACAAACTTCTGCGCAACGGTGCGCGCTGTCATTCCGCTTATTCCCGCGTCAATCTCGTCGAAGATGTAAGTCGATATCGAATTTATGCCCTTTAACTGCGTCTTAATTGCGAGCATGAACCTGCTCATTTCACCGCCCGAAATAACTTTGCTGAGCGGTTTTAACGGCTCTCCTTTATTTGCCGAGAACATAAAGGTTATACAGTCGGAGCCGTTCGTGCTGTTCAGATTGGCGTTTGCTCTGTCAAACGGCTCGAATCGTACCACAAACTGAGCGTTCGGTATATTCAGGCTTCTGAGTTCGTCTACAACCCTCCCGGAAAAATCCTTGGCAATCCTCTTGCGGGCGTCAGACAGCTTTACGCAGCAGGAAAAAATTTTATCGTTGGTCAGTTCAAGCTCTTTGTTGAGCTTTTGCAACTCTTCGGCGCTGTTGGAAAGGGCTTCGCGTTTTTTGACCGCGCCGTCCAAAAATTCAAGAACGCTCTCTTCGTCGGCACCGTACTTTTTAAACAGCCCCTTTAAAAGCTCTAATCTCTCTTCAACGAGTTGCGCCTCCCTCTCATCGAACGAAATTTCGTCGGCAAGGTCTGTCATGCTCTCGCTGATATCCTGAGCCTCGCTATAAAGATTTTCCAGTCTCGAATATAAACTGTCGTATTCTGGTGCAAGCTCGGAGATCGGGGCAAGCTGTCTCTGAGCCGCAGAGATCATATCCACACAGCCGCCGTCGGCGTTTAATATCTGAGCCGCGCCGCCGAGCGAGGAGAGAATTTTTTCGGTATTGTTTATAATGTTACGCTTTTTTAAAAGCTCTTCGTACTCACCGGGTTTTATATCGGCGGACGAGATTTCATTTATCTGATAGTCTAAAAGGTCGAGCTGTCTCGCCCTTTCCTGCTCGTCTCCACCAAGCGACTTTATATCCTCTGCGATTAATTTCTTTCTTGCAATGAGCGTGCCAATTTCCTCTTTGGTCTTCACAACATCCTTGCCGCACAGCCCGTCGAGCACTTTAAGCTGGTTACTTTCACTTAAAAGAAAGAAATGCTCGCTCTGACCGTGGACGTCGACAAGTTTTGAAGTTACGCTCTTGAGCATTGAAGCCGTCACGCCGCAGCCGTTAATCTTTATGCTGCCCCTGCCCTCAACCGAAAAAGTGCGGGTAATTATAATCTGCCCGTCACATTCGATATCGAGTTCCCTAACAGCTTCCGCCGCGGGACTTTCGGGGTCAACTTCAAATTCAGCCCTGACATGCGCCTGACTTTCGCCGAAGCGGATCATGCTCTTGTCGGCTTTGGAGCCGAGAACAAAATTTATGGAATCAAGAATTACCGATTTGCCCGAACCCGTTTCGCCCGACAACACATTCAGACGGCTGTCGAACTCAATTTCCGCACTGTCGATGAGCGCTATATTCTTTATTTGAAGATTTGATAACATAAAAAATTACTTTACGTATTCCTTCAATCTTTCGACAAGCAATCCCGCGTTATCGTTGCTGTCGACGACGATAAGAACGGTGTCGTCGCCCGCAACCGAGCCTATAACTTCCGAAAATTGCAGGGAGTCGACAAACGCGCCCGCCGTCGAGCCGTTGCCGCGCATTGTCTTTATAACTATTATATTGTTGGCATAATTGATGGACTGGACGCACTCACGGAAGAGGTTGCGCATCTTGTTTGTTACGGCGTCGCCTTCGCCCTCTATGTATGCATATTTATACTTTTTTGTGGTGCCCGCAACTTTGTAGAGCTTTAAATCCTTTATGTCGCGTGAAATAGTCGCCTGGGTAACATTGAAGTTGAGTTTATTGAGCTCGGCGCAGAGCTCTTCCTGCGTTTCAATGTCCTTTTTTGAGATAATGTCGAGAATTGTCGCCTGTCTTGCGTTTCTGTGCATAAAATTATTTACTCCAGATGTTGAGTTTAATTAAAAGTTTATTGAAAAAGTTATTGTTAAACGATGTAATGAACGCCACTTTATACTCGGCTTTGGTGACAAGAATTCCTCCGATGTCGCATACGCAGTCTACGGAAATGCCGTCGACGACGATATTTAAAGCTCCCCTTCTGTCAGTCCTAGTAAGAGCGAGGGTTGACTTGTCGCTGTAGACTACCGGACGGGAATGGAGCGAGTGTGCGCATATGGGAGTCATTATGAACGCGTCGATATCGGGCGTCAGAATGGACCCGCCCGCAGCGAGTGAGTATGCCGTCGACCCGGTCGGCGTGCTGACAATAAGTCCGTCGGCAGTGTAATTGTCAACGACGGCTCCGTCAATTGCCGCGCGGAGGTTTATAGTGTTGGAAAACTCGTTTCCCGAGGTACAGCGCTGGATTACGAGGTCGTTGAGCGCATAGAAAGTCTTGTCCCCGTAGGAGATTTTGAGCATGCTCCTCTCCTGCAACTTATACTCGCCCCTGCAGATCATCTCGATTGCCTCGTCGAGTTTTTCGGGTTCGAACTCGGCGAGAAACCCCGTATGTCCGTAATTCACGCCGATTATTTTAACGCCCCGCCTTGCGCATTCCGAAGCCATGTGAAGGATGGTCCCGTCGCCGCCGAACACCATGAGAACGTCTATGCCGTCAAGGTCTGAGCATTGGTTTACAATTTTGTATTCGCTCACGTGCTTCTTCAGAACGGAAAGCACTCCGTCTGTGTAGTCGCGTTTGCCGCGATAGGATTGTTTAAAGTAAAGCCCCACCTTTATCATATGAATAATTATACCACCAAATATACAAATATGCAAGAAAAGTACGCTAAATATTTATAATTTAACGTACTTTATCATGCTCTGAAATGAAATTTTTTGCCCGTCTTTGACAAGCTTTATAAGATACTCCTTATTTTTGCCCTCTTTTATGGGTGCGTTGGTCAAAGCGCACGGGGAAAGAGAGCAGCCGTCGGCGAAATCGTAAATCTTTTTTATTACCTTTTTATGCAACGACGCATCTTTTAAAACGCCCCTCTTGCCGACTCTGCCGCCTTCGAGTTCAAACTGCGGTTTTATGAGAGCTATGACGAATTTACCGCTGTCGAGAATTTCGGACACGCGCCCGAGAATGTAAGTGAGGGAAATGAAGCTCACGTCGACGACAACCCCGTCAAGTGCCTCCTCAAAGAGTCCGCGGCTTAGCTCACGCGCGTTGAAGTTATCGATAACGACGATATTTTTCTGTGCAAGCGAGGGGTCGAGCTGATTGTTCCCCACGTCTATGCAATACACCTTTTTTGCACCCCTCTTAAACAGACAGTCGGTAAACCCTCCGTTGCTTGCGCCTATGTCGGCAATTGTCATGCCGCTCACGTCCATGCCGAAATCTGAGAGCGCCTTCGAAAGTTTGTAGCCGCCGTTGGATACGAACTGCTCCTCCCTTTGGATTATTCGGATGTCGTCGGAGTTCCCGACCTCATGCGACGGCGAAACCCGCCTGCCGTTGACGAGAACGAGTCCATCGTTTATAGCTTCAGCCGCTTTAGTCCTCGACCCGAACTCCCGGGAAAGAAATTTATCTATTCGCATTTTTTAAAATATAATCGCAGACATTGTTGATTGAAATGCCGTATTTCTGCATAAGTTCATTAACCGAACCATGGGGAATAAATTCGTCGGGATAGGCAAAATTCTTAATTATTTTATCGCTTTCGCTGAAATAACTGTCGACAAGCGAACCGAGACCGCCGATGAGCGCGTTATCCTCCATCGTGACTATGTGTCTCTGGGTGAGGCTTTCAAGCATCTCTGTATCGAGGGGTTTAACAAACCGCGCGTTGACGACGGCGCAGCCGATACCCTGCCCGCCTACAATTTTTGCAACGGAGAGAGCTATGCTTATCATTCTCTCGCCGCAGGCAATGATTGCAACGTCCTCTCCGCCGGCAAGCATTTCCCATTTACCGAATACAAGCTCGCATGAGCCGAACGTTCTGAATCCCTCTTTGGGATAGCGTATGGCAAGCGGCTTGCCGTAGTCCGCCGACAGGAGAAGCATTTTTTTAAATTCTTCGGTGTCCTTTGGCACGGCGATAGTCAGGTTAGGTATTAAGCTAAGGAAGGAAAGGTCAAACTCGCCCTGATGGGTCTCACCGTCCGAACCCGATATTCCCGCTCTGTCTATGCAGATGGTAACGGGCAAGTTCTGACTGCAAATGTCTTCGACAATCTGGTCGAAGGAGCGCTGTAAAAACGTAGAGTATACGGCATAGTACGGTCTGAGTCCCTCCGTTGCCAAGCCCGCGCATACAATCGCCGCGTGGGATTCGCATATGCCCACGTCGATTGACCGTGAGGGGTATTTTTCAAAGAAGGATGAAAGACCTAAACTCGGCGTCATTGCCGCAGTTACCGCAACAACGCGTTTATCTGTCGCCGCCAGTTCTTCAAGCGTTTCGCCGAGCACGGCTCCGTAGTCGGTACTTTTATGGCGCCCTGCGGATATGCCGTGGGTCTCCTGCGGATTTTGCTCGCAGTAGAGATAGCCCTTGCCCTTTTTGGTGAGCACGTGTAAAATTACCGATCTCGTCTTTATCCGCTCTTTTACCTCAGTGAGCTTATTTATCATGCCCTCCAGATCATTGCCGTCGTATACACCGTCATAGTCGAGCCCGAAACGTTCGAAGATGGTTTCATGTCTCTTCTTTTTAGCCCGCTGCTCATTTTCCGCGCTGAGCTTTTCAAGATATTCATGCATGGAACCTACGGTGGGCGATATGGACATATGGTTATCGTTTATGATAATCAGTATAGGTGAATTGATTTCGCTCACGCTGTTGAACGCCTCGTACACGAGACCGTTGTTGAATGATCCGTCGCCGATTACAGCGATTACGTTGAAATTTTCCCCCTTTATGTCGCGCGCTTTGGCGATGCCGAGGGCTGCCGAAATCGATGTGCCGGCATGCCCTGTGTTGTAGCAGTCGTACTCGCTCTCCTCCCTCTTCGGGAAGCCGGAAATTCCGCAAAGCTTTCTGAGCGTGCCGAACTCCTTTGCCCTCCCCGAGAGAAGTTTATGGGTGTAGCACTGGTGCCCCACATCGTAAATTATTTTATCCTCGGGGAAATCAAACACATAGTGAAGCGCGACGGTCAGCTCAACCATTCCGAGATTGGATGAGAGGTGCCCGCCGTTCTCCATAACGGTGTCGATGATTTTGTTTCTCAATTTGTCGCAGAGTTCATTGAGCTCCGCAATGGATTTATTTTTTAACTGCGGAATATCTTCAAGCATAGTTTTCAGCCAAGACGGGTTTTAATAAAATTGACAAAACCGTACAAAAATGAAGCGTCGCCGTCAAATCCGTCAATTATTTTCAGACAGTCGTCGCCCACGATATCGACTCGGAGTTTGCAGTTGTCGAGCCCGTAAATCTTTACGCCCGTGAGTTTGTCCTCCGCGCTGTCCTTTCCGAGGCTCTTGCCCAGCTTTTCAAAGCTTCCCTCCACGTCGAGAATATCATCCGTCAGCTGAAAGAGATAGCCAAGCTTTTTGCCGAGTGCTTTTAACCCGGAATAGTATTTGCCTCCGTTGAGTATGGAAGGCACGACGGTTGCAGCCGTTATCAGCTTGCCAGTCTTGTTTTCGTATATAAATTCCAATACATCCTCGCCCGCGTCTGGGTCGTGCTCGTGCAGAAGGTCGGCGGACTGACCTGCAATCATGCCGTATACGCCTGCACAGTCGCAGATATACTTTGCCGCAGATATGAACTCGTTGCCTTTAAGGCATTCGTCGAAAAGAATGGAGTAAGCCGTATTTAGCAGACCGTCGCCCGCAAGTATGGCGTTGCCCGCCCCGAAAACTTTGTGATTAGAGGGTTTGCCACGGCGGAAGTCGTCGTTGTCCATATCAGGCAGGTCGTCGTGAATGAGAGAATATGTGTGTATAAGTTCGAGCGCGAGGGCAAAGTTTTTGACCTTCTCCCTGTCCGTTCCTATTACGTCGGCAACGGCAAGCATGAGAACGGGACGTATCCTCTTCCCCCCCAGCTTTAAACTGTATACAAGACTGTCGTTCAGCACAGCAGGTCTGCAATTGAGCTTATTGCAGAATTTATCTAAAAGAGCGTTAAACTCCTCAAGATACTTTTCGTAAGACAAATCGAATTGCGTCAAAATCAAACGCTCCTTTGCGCGGCTGTCAACGTATTGTAGAGCAACATGGTAATGGTCATGGGTCCCACGCCTCCGGGAACGGGAGTTATATAGGAACACTTGTCCTTTACGTTTTCAAAATCCACGTCGCCGCAGAGTTTGCCGTTTTCATCGCGGTTCATGCCGACGTCTATAACCACGGCGCCCTCCTTTACCATGTCGGCGGTAATGAATTTTGCTCTTCCTATCGCAGCGACTAAAATATCGGCGCCCGCGCAGATTTCCTTTAAGTTTACAGTTTTGCTGTGACACACGGTGACTGTGGCATCGGCGTTAAGAAGAAGCATCGCCATAGGCTTGCCGACTATGTTGGACCTGCCGACCACGACGGCGTTTTTTCCCCTGGTCTGTATACCCTCCCTTTTCAGCATCTGCATTACGCCGTTGGGCGTGCACGCAACAAGACACTCCTCGTTCATGCACAGTTTGCCGAGGTTGCTCTCAGAAAATCCGTCCACGTCCTTTTCTACGGGAATGAGGGATAAAATCTTTTGGGCGTCGAGACCCTTCGGAAGGGGAAGTTGAACCAAAATGCCGTGCACCGCCTCGTTTCGGGCAAGCTCTGAAACGAGCTCCTCCACCTGTTCCTGTGTGCTGTCCATGGGCAAGTAGTACGCAAATGACTTTATGCCCACCTCTTCGCAACCCTTTATCTTATTGCGCACATAGACCTGCGAAGCGCCGTCGTCGCCGACGAGCACAACCGCAAGCCCTATATCCTTTGAATATTTTTGCCTGTAATCTTCAACTCCTTTTGCAATCTCTTCACGTATGCCGCGGGAGTGAGCTTTTCCGTCGATAAGTTTATACATTTTTGCCTCCGCATACCGACGATAAAACGCCCGTTATAAATGAAGCGCTCTTTTCCGACGAATACTTGGACGCTATATTTGCCGCCTCGCTTAAGGATACCTTGTCGGGGATATCGTCCATATAGAGAATTTCCGCAAGCGATATGAGCATTATGCTCTTATCGGCGGGGAAGATTCTCTTTTCAGGGAATGAAAAGGAGTGCTCGTCCAAAAGGCGGGAAAATTCCTCCGCATGCTCCCCTATTATGTCCAATACCCTGTTGCAGTATTTAACGTCGTCCCCGTCGAGCTTGTTTATTCTGTAGAGGCTGTTTTTGAGCGCCTCGTCTACCCCATCGCCGAATTGCGAGGAGAAAATAATTTTAAAGAGCGTTTCTCTTGCCGTAGTTCTCATGCTATAACTTCCCGTAAAATAAAAATATAAAATATTCCCTTAATAAAACTTAAGGGAATACGTTAAATTATGCTCAGATAATTGCGTTTTCAGGAAAATTGACATCCTGAATGTGAACGTCTACCTTATCGACCTTGTATTTGGTCATTGATTCGACATTGTGCTTTATCGACTGCTGTATGCGGAAGGCGAGAGAAGGTACGTTGTAGCCGTAATCCACCTTAACGCTTATATCGGCGACGATTCCCGTTTTTTCGAACAACAGCTTTATGCCCTTGTTCTTGGTGTTTAGAAGGGTTACGCCGTCAACTTCGGACACAGCCAGAGAAACTATGCCGCTTACAATGCCCGCATTGTATGAAATTTTTCCTTTCTGGGTGTTTTCAGGTCTGATGTGTGCCATATATTATCTCCCGAAGCTAAATTGCTTTCTTTATTGATTATAACACACTTATAAATAATTTGCAATACCTGAAATCAAATTTGTGAATAAACGGGCATTATAATTATATTTGTAGGGGCAACTCCCGCCTCGTTGCGCAGCAGATTATATATCGAGAGCGCGGTATCCGTCGAAAGCTCGTCGGAGTTTATGAACACGTTTACGTTTTCCGAGTCCATGCCGATAGATACGACGGCGTCGGAAAAACCGAGGGACTTTATCATTGTCTCGAGCACGAGTTCGTCCTCCATGATCTCGATTATCTGCAGTTTTAAATCGACTGCCTGTTCGTACCTCTCGCTACCCTCGTCATAGAGTTCGATTACGCTGTCGAGCTGCAAAAGCTCTTCGCTGCGCGTCGTCGTCCGTTCGGAGCGGTAGGTTGTGAAGTAGTTCGCCGTGGCAACCGCCCCCGTGTCGGCGGAAGCGTTGTTGGTTACGAGCAACACGTTGAGCACGGCTGTCACCGCCAGCAAAAATACGAGCGACGACAAAATAATAATTTTTTTCTTGTTGGTCATAAAACCTCTCCTTTTTTTTAATTCATAGCGTAAACAGCTATAATATTTTTTTGTATATTCAGCGCCGTCGACGCGGCGTTTATAATATCGTTGCGGGTCATAAGATTGTCTGCGCCGCTGCACAGGATTACCACTCCCTCGATCCCTTCGTCCCCTTCGGTAACATATACGTCGCTTTCGCCCACGCCCTCTATGGATGAGAGAATGGCTGCAAGCCGTATCTCCGTTGCGCTTTTCTCCGCCGTGTTACTTATCGTGCTCTCCCCGCTGTCGTCATAGAAAATTACGACTACAGCAATGAGAACAAACACCACGGCAAGAATTATTAAAAGCGCTTTATTTGCTTTGACTGCTTCAAGAAGTTTTTTCATTTACGTTTATATTTATATAGCCCAGCTCTTTCAAATATGATTGAATTTCTTCAATTAATTGCTCTTCGACATTATAAGTCACAATACTCACTCCCTTCTCCCTTATCTCACCGTCCTCATAGACAATTTCTACAGAGCATTGGCATTCTATCGAAAATTTTTGCTCGACCAGCCTTTCCAGTTCGCGGCTCTGGCTCTCCGCAAACACGTCGGCAACATAATCATAGTCGACAAGATTTTGTTCCCCGTCTGAGAGGTCCTCGGAAAAAAAACCGAATACAGGCGATATGAGAATGAGTATGCAGGCAATTCTTAACACGAAGTTTATAACCTTATTCAGTTTTCCCTCAGGGATTATCATGCCCGCGATAACCGTGAGGAAAACGACTCCCGCGGCGGTAGCAATATAAGCCGTCATATAAAATTTGATGTAGAATTTATTATAAGCATTACGACGAGCGCATACATGAACGCCGCCGTACACATGCCCGCAATCAGATACTCGGTGTCAGAGGAAAGGTCGGCAAACATATCGTGGACCGTCCTCTCACCTATAGGCTGCATTATCGCCGCAACAGTCTTGAGCATTATCGAAAAAGCAATAAGCATGACTATGGGCGGACCTACTTCTATTATTAAAAGCACAATCCCCACTATGCCGACAGAGCTGCGGATGAGCGAGCCTGCCGCGACGACCATATCGACGCCCGCGGAGAGAAAGTTGCCTACCACGGGCACAGAATTTCCCACAAGATACTTTGTCGCCTTGAAAAAGATGCCGTCAAACAGGGATGCCGCAGTGCTCTGCACAGTGATAAAGAGGGAAAACACGGCAAGCGTTATGCCGATTATCCACTTTAAAATATTCTTTATCAGCTTTGCCGCGCCCGAAAAAGAAATGTCCGGCGACAGCTTGGAAATAAAATTGATTACTATTACTGCAATTGTTGCGGGAAAAATTACGCCCGTAACGATCTGCACAGCCCCTCCCGATATAAACAGCGCCGACGGCGAATATATGGCAGCGGAGCTCCCCCCGCCCGACAGCACTGTCAATGTTACGAGAATAGGCGTTACAATTTCCACCTGGGCTTTAATTGTATTGATGCTGTCCATTGCAGCAGACACAATTCCTGCAAGCATGGCAACACTTATCGCAATTATAAGCGAGTAACAGGCAATACAAACCCCGCGGGAGGTACTTCTGCTCATAATGCTGCCCTCGCCGCTCTTTATTATCGCGCACAATACTCCCAACGCGATTATCTGGGCGAATCCGGGCAAAAGTGAGAGTACATTGTCAAACAGCAGGGAAAATATCTCACCGAGGTAGCCCGAGTAATTGACGCCGAGATTGCCGTTTATCAGATATTCGATAATTTCCCTCGCGCTGTCGCCGAAGGAGAATATAAACCCGTCGCCAAAACTTTGAAGATAACCGTCAAGTTCCGACAGGTCGAGCCCGTCGAGAATGGAGGTTATTGTCTGGTTGAGCTCCTGCGCATTATCGTCGGCAAATGCCGTGCCGCCGCACATTGCGATGAGCAGTATTGCGACAGCCAGCAAAGCCGCCAGTCTGAGTTTTTTCTTCATACGGTTGAAATAAGCGACATAATTACATCGAACAGCGCCTGCAAAATTGGTATGGACATCACAAATATTATAAGCTTTCCGCACATGACCAGCTTGTCCGAAAGACTTTCGAAGCCGAGGTCCTTAACCGCACCGGCAGTAATTTCTATTAGATATCCGACCCCTATAATCTTCAATATCAACCTCACAACAGAGGAATCAATGCCCGTCTGCTCCGTGAACAACCTGATAAAATCGATCGCCGCGGAGAGGTAGTCAAATCCGAACAGAACAAGAATTATTCCGCTCGCCGTAAGACACATTGGCACATACTCGGGTTTGTTAACCTTTAAAATGAGTGCGCAGACAGCCGTCACTATCGCCACGCAGCATATTTTTAAAATCATCAGAAGATATCGAAAAGCGCCTTGATTTGCTCAAACAGATCGGCTATCATTGATATAACGACGGTCAGTACGATAATAAGTCCGACGAGGGAAACTATCGTCGCAATGTCGTCGCGGTCGGATTTTTTTAAAATCTGGCAGATTATTGTAACTATTATTCCGACGGCTGCAATTTTAAATATTATGCTGATATCCATTAGGCAAGCAACACGGCAATCAGTACGCCGATCATAAGCGATATTTTTATATAGAGAGAGGAATATTTTTTATAATTTTCCCCGCTCTCGTCCATAAGTTTTTTCAAAGTTCCCTTGCGTTCGTTGAGGTAATCTATCTGCGACGAGCTGTCGCTCACTCCTATATTTTTTACGTAGTCCGAGATAAACTTTCCGTCCTCCCCGCCCAAGACGTTCTTCCCCTCAAAAATCTGCGGCATGTATCTGAATTGCGCCGTCACCTGCGAAATTCTCTCTTTTCCGTATTTAAGATTTATGAGCATGCTTTCGTTGAATTCATATAATTCCTTAAATACCTGCGCACGCTTCTTTTTATCCCCCGAGAGGATTACCCCCACCGCAGTCGTCGCCGCTATTATCGCACACAAAATTAAAATCTTTATCATATAAAAGCGCTCTCTTCGCGATGCCTGTAAGTTTGCAGTAATAGTCAAATGACATAC
>CALVMP010000020.1 GCA_944346655.1 uncultured Clostridia bacterium | reverse complement strand
ACGGAACGGGGCTTTGGGAACAGGGATTGGCGGGCGGAGATGCGCCGGTATCGGCGATTACGGGAAAACAGTACAACGGCGTGAACAGAATGTTCCTTATGATAGCGGCAATGGAACGCGGGTATTCGGACAACCGCTGGATGACTTTTAAACAGATGGAAGATAAAGGCTGGTCGTTTAAGCGCAATGCCGGGGGCAAGAGCCTCGGCAGAAATGCGGGCGTGGCAATCGAATACTTTGAGCTGCGCGACAGGGAAACAAAACAGCCCTTTGACAGGCACATCCTTGACGGTATGACGGCGGACGAACGAAATGCGTATATGGAAGAGAACGTGTACCCCTTACGCAAGTACTACCGCGTGTTCAATGGTGATGTCATAGAAGGCATACCTGCATTGGAACGCAAAAAGGTGGATGAGAGCGGATATAACGAAAGGGCACAAAACCTCATAAATACTTGGAGTGACACCGAGTGCCCCATCGTTCACGGCGGGAGTATGGCGTATTACAACCCCACCAACGACGAAATACATCTGCCTCGCAGGGAGAGCTTTGTGAACTTGCCCGAATATTACTCTACGGCGTTGCATGAGATAGGTCATAGTACGGGCGCGGAGAAGAGGATGAACCGCGAGATGACGGCGGACAGAAGTTCGCAGGAATACGCCTTGGAGGAACTGCGAGCCGAGATCGCTTCAATGTTTCTCGAACAGGACTTGGGCGTAACAGCCTCGGACAAGCAAATCGAAAACAACAGCGCGTATATCGGTGCGTGGAAAAGCAAAATCAAGGAAGATCCGAACGCCTTGTTCAAGGCGATTGCCGATGCAGAGCGCATTACAAAGTTTGTAATGTCCAAAGAAAAGGCAGCTAAAAAGGAGACCGAACCCTTTGCCGTGGTAGAAGAGATGGACGAATACGGCGAGCCTGTATATAAGGTTGAAATGTGCGCCGAATATGGACAGACTCAATTCGCATTGAGCGGATACCCATTCAGAAGCCGTGAGGCGCTTATGACGGAGTTTGGCAAAATGCAGGAGTTGCCTTTCTGGAAAGACAAGGAATTTGAAGAGGTCAGCCGTGATGAATTGCAGGCGCGTAGCATAAAGCGCGCGGAAGAACAGGAAAAGAAAACGCAGCTGCTTTCAAAAGTCGAAGAAAAGCAATCGTCGGTATTTCTCCCTCCGAGCCACATCGCCAAAACATTGTCCGTTGAAAAGCCTGCCGAAAAGCCTGTCGATATGTCTGACAGGGGTATAGAAAGCCTTACGCGAATGGATGACAGAGAGGTGGTCGAACGGGCAAGCAAAACCAAGCAGGGCGGGAAGTTTAAGTCGCTATGGAACGGAGAAAGGGTATTGGGCAGCGAGGAAAAGGACGAACGCTCTTTAATGGCGCGGCTTGCCGTGCATACGAGCGACAAGGAAAAATTACTGCGTATCTTCAAGGCTTCGGGGCAATACCGCGACGAAAAGCCAAATGCCTATTACAGCAAAATGGCAGATGAGGAGCTACGCTTTGTATCGGGGCTGAAAAAACAGCCTGTTGCACAGAACACGTCGAATACTTCAAAGTCAGGGCGTTTTGCGAACGCCAAGGGCTGATGAGGAAGGCGATGGTAATAGTCCTGACCGTGCTGAATGTGCTACTTCTCATAGGTAGTATTGTTTGCACAGCGTTGACTTATAGGAACAATAAAATTATCAATTCAACCGAACAGACCTTTGCTTACCGCGAAGAGAGCGGCGGGGTGCTGCTCAATCTTCAAAACCAAGAAGAAATCAGGTTACAGTTTGAAAGTGAAAGCGTGAAAATAATTCAATCATATAAGCATAACGGCACGGAAACCATCTTTCAGACTGTACAGTTCGTCCGTTTCTACGCGCAGGGGAAAGGATATGAAATAGAGCGAGATGTGACAGAAATGTACGGGGAGATAAGACTACATAATATTCTGTACGACCTCGGCTACAAGCGCGAACGGACGGCCGACTGCGACCTTGATTATGCCGCCGACAGGCGGTGGTATGTAAATGCGGCGAGCAAGTTTATCGGTTGGATTGGAATATAAAAAATCAAAGCAATAAGGAGTAGAAAAATGAAAGAACTTAAACTCAAAATCAAGAGGGAATATTACAACATTTTCAAAGAACTCAATGACAGACAGGCGGGTGAACTTGTCAAAGGTATGTGCGCGTATATGTACGACAACAAACCTTTCTTCACAAAGGACGCGTATCTCAAAGGCTTGTTCATGACCGTAAAGAGGGACATCGACGAAGCAAAACAGAACTCCGTCAACGGCAAAAAGAGCGCGGAAGTCTGCGCCGAAAGACGGCGCAAGGAAGCAATGGCAAACCTCGCGGCGGTCATCGGCGGGGTAATTGCCGCGGCAGAAAGTGCGGCGGCGGGTGAAGGAGAGGGTGAGTAAAGTAATATGCGGCGACGCGGCAGAGGTGTTAAAAACTCTGCCGCAAGGCTCGGTCAATATGTGTGTAACAAGTCCCCCATATTACGGCTTGCGCGACTATGGCGAGGGGGGACAGATAGGCTTGGAGCAGACGCCGCTGGAGTATATCAGACGGCTGACGGAAGTCTTTGACGAGGTCAAAAGAGTGCTTGCAGATGACGGCACGTTGTGGCTAAACATCGGCGATACATACGCAAATAAACCATATAAAAATGTCAAGCAAAAAGACCTCATCGGCATACCTTGGATGCTCGCTTTCGCTCTCCGTGAACGCGACTGGCATCTGCGTTCCGACATTATCTGGTACAAGAAAAACTGCCTGCCGGAAGGCGTGAAGGACAGGCTTACAAAGTGTCACGAACATATCTTTCTGCTCGCAAAATCTCCGAAGTACTACTTCGATTACAAGGCAATCCAAGAGCCTTTGAAAGAGGTGAGCAAGGCGCGATACAAGCGCGCACGAAGTGCCAACAGCAAGTATGTCGGGCGACAGAGCATAACACAGGTGAGGGAAAATTTCTCCGGCTTCGACCAAGAATTCAGGCGCAAGCGCGACGTGTGGGAGGTGGCTACGAACACCTATAAAATGGACGAACACTTTGCTATGTTCCCCGAAAAACTAATCGAGCCTTGCATACTTGCAGGGAGTAAAGAGGGCGGCGTTGTGTTGGATCCGTTTTTCGGCAGCGGCACAACGGGAGCCGTTACAAAGCGGCTTAACAGGGAGTACATCGGCATAGACATTAACCCACGCTACATAGAAAAAGCGGAGATGAGAATTGCAGAGGTTACACCCGAAAAACCGTATGGAAATGCTGCGGAGTATGAGCCAAGGACAACCGCGGGAGGTGGTACGATTTGAAGAAAAACCGCAAGCAGGTTAAGGTAGGTGGTATTCACCGCCTACGAGGAGGGCACAAGCGGGAAACCCGCTTTGCCGCGCCGATGGCGCAGAGGAGGTGAGTATGTGAGTGAGAAAAAAGAAAAAATCGGTGTGCAGCGACATATCAGAATTGCCGACAGCGAGATGAACGCACAGATAGAACGGCTTATGCAACAGCCCGGTTACGAGAGTGCAAACAAGGTTATAAACGACGCGCTCTACTACGGCTTGCCAATCCTTACCGAAAGAATCTTCGGCGGTGCGGTGACGGAGGAGGAGCGGCTTGCACTTTCAAAGCCACGCGAGAGCGGTAGCAGGGAAGAAGAGTTCTATGCCGTTGCCACAAGGCTCTTAAAGGAAACCGCGCTGAACGCCGCGATTAATAAATCAATCCTCTCGTCGATATACAACTTCATATACGACACTCTCAACCCGCACAGCAAAGAGGCAAAACAATTGAACAGCGGACTGATGAGTGACACGCCCGAATACCTTGAACGGTTCGAGGCGGAGGGATTGAGGAGTTCACGCAAATGAGCAATCAACCCATCATCTTCAATATTCAGTATACGCCTTACAGCCTGCCGAAAAATGCGACGGGCGAAGAGCGGGAAAGACACGCGGACGAACGTGCGTTCTACGATATGTCGGGCGAGAAAAATATGTTCGAGTATATGACCACGGAAGGTAAACGGACAGGCAAGCGCACGGCGCTCGAATACCTACAAAAGAACACGGGCGTGTTCAACGACAGAGGAATGATACCGCAGGAGCAGGTGGACGAGATGAAGGCTCGGCTCAAACAAAACAAGGGCAACATCTGGCACGGCTTCATTTCGCTGAACGCGGAGGAGTCGCCGAAGATAGACACGCCCGAAAAATGTATCGAGCTGATAAAGAGGACGTTCCCCGCCTTTCTCAAAGACGCGAAGCTGCGCCCGGACAATGTGGACTTGATGTGCGCGTTGCATCTTGACAGGCCGCACCATTTACATATCCACTTTGTGTTCTGGGAGAAAGAGCCGAAGTTCAAGAACACGCAGACGGGTGAAACGAGATACCGCCGCAGAGGGAAGATAGATAAAAAGAGCATCGACGGAATGCTTGTGCGGTTGGGCTTATATCTCGGCGACAAGAAAGGCGTTCTGTACAAGAGCAGGGACGAGGCAATCAGCGATTTGAGAAAGACGCTCGATTTGAAAGCCTTTATCTGCAAACCCGAAGACGTGAAGAGAGAGATACTTGCGCTTGCGCGTGACTTACCGAAAGAGGGGCGCATAACCTACGGCAGCAAAGATATGGAGCCGTTCAGGGAGCGCGTAGATAAAATCGTGCAAATGCTGCTTGCCACAGATAAACGGGCGAGGATGGCGAACCGAAGATTTTACCGCGCACTTGCAGGGCGCGAAAGGGAAGCCAAGAATATCTGCGGCAAGCCGTACATCTTTTCCAATCTGAATATCCGCCCCGAAGTGTTGGAGAACGTGCTGCCGAAATACCACAACAAAATCGACGAGAAGAATATTCGCGTTATCGACGAGATAGAGGCGGACTACAAAAGGCGGCAGGGCAACCTTGTATTGAAACTTGCAAAGGTCATCAAGCCCGAATACTACGAGAATAACCGCAAGCGCAAAGCCAACGATAACAGGCTTAAACGCTCGCTCGGTATTTCCCGCAGGAACACGGGGAGGGCGATAAACAAGTTCTTATCGTCATTCGGGGCAGAGTGCGAGTTTATCGAGCGCGACTTCTATCACCGCTTGCAGGAGATTGAAGAGGAAATGAAGCGCGAGAAAGAAAAAGAAAACGCCGCAGATAGCAGCGGGGAAACAAAGTAAAACGGAGGTGTAGAAATTTGAATGAATAGAGAGGAAGCGCACAAGCATAAAAAGCGCAAGTCCGGTAAGACATTGCTCTTTACAGGTCTGTTTGTCGCCGTGTGTGTGAGTGTGCTCATAGCGTTCCTGTTCGCATTGGGCGGAGCGGATTTTGAGGGAATATTCGGGAACGGGAATTATTGGCTAACGGTCGGCGTAGTCAACGGGCTGCTGCTCATAGCCTTTCTTTTAATGTATCGCATAGACGCGCAGAACGTAGCGCTCAATGAAAACGACTTGGAAGATACAGAGTGGCTGACGATAAAGCGCCTGAAAAAGCTCAAAGAGTTCACAGTAACGACTTGGGAGGGCGTAAAGGACAAGGACGACGAGATAGTAATCGGCGCGGTGAAGAAAGGTAAATCGGTAGAGATAATCTCCACGAGCGCACTTCACGCGCTCATCGTCGGCACGACGGGCAGCGGTAAAACGACGGGCTTTGTTGACCAGAATATAGCCATCCTCGGAAGGAGCAAAAGTAAACCGAGTATGATTATCGCCGACCCGAAGAAAGAATTGTATGAAAAGCACGCCAAACAGTTAGAGAGTGAAGGGTACACAATCTCAACCCTCGACCTGCGCGAGCCGTATTCGTCGGCGAGGTGGAATCCTATGCAGGTACTCATACGCCGTATCAGGCAGGTGCGCGAATTGCAGAACGACCTTAAACAAGAGGACGGCAAGTACTACGCCTGCGGCGAAGTGTTCCTATCCCACGGCGATGCCAGAACGCGAGTGCAGGAGTTAAAGGACGAAATATTCGAGAACGCTATGGATTTGGTGTACACACTCTGCCCCGTGCAGAACAAAGACCAGCCCACTTGGGAAGAGGGTGCAAGAAACCTTATCTTCGGTCTGGTGCTCGCTTTCTGCGAGGACTGTATCGCGGGCAAGATGGACGACAAGCAACTGCTCTTGTTCAATGTTTACCATAACATAACAAAGTACTGCTCGGAGGACACGACCGCACTTAAACAATATCTGTTAGAGGGCAGGGACGAGTTCTCGAAGGTGAGAGGACTTGTGAATACGGTACTCATTACGAGCGACAAGACATTGACGTCGTATTTGTCCGAAGTCAACAGTTATATGCAGCAGCTCGCGGATGACGGCATTCTTTCTATGACGAGCGAGAGCGACATCGACATAGCAAATATGGACGAGACCCCCAACGCGCTGTTTGTCATCGTGCCGGACGAGAGGTTTACGCGCCACAGGTTTGTAACCCTGTTCTTAACGCAGACCTATAAGGAGCTTGTTGAAAAGGCAAATACAAACCTGCGCAAGAAACAGGCGGACACGGCAATCTTAAAGCGCCGCGCCTATTTTATCCTCGACGAGTTCGGTAACCTGCCGAAGATGGAGAACATCGAGGGTATGGTAACGGTCGGCAGGTCGAGAGGCATTCGCTATCTGTTCGTGTTGCAGAGCTTTTCACAGCTCAATGCAAAGTACGGCAAGGACATAGGCGACATTATCAAGACCAACTGCAACATCAAAATCTTCATCGGCTCGGACGATCCCGATACGAGAAAAGAGTTTTCAGAACTATGCGGACAGAAGAAGGTCAAAAACTTCTCGGTCAACACAAGCGCGGAAAACCCTGCGTCGTCGAATACGGGCGCAAGCAATCAACCGCTCATTACGGTGGGTATGCTTGAAAGGCTGAACGGCGACGAAAAGGGCGACGCCATTGTTTCGGTACGAGGCTATGAGCCGATATGGACGAGATTTACCCCGTCGTATGAACTCAAAGATGTGTACTTCGCGGCGGGAAAGGCGGACATTTCAAAGCGCGAGGCAAGGCTTTTCGATAAGAGTCAATATGTGTTCGACATTCTTGGCGGAAGTCAGGCGGAGGAAGAGGAAAAACAGCTCGACGCGATAGAACGCCGAGAACGCGAACAGGCAGAGGAGGAGCAAAAGAGCGTACCCGACTTTGAAGCGCTCGATAAGGCGTGGAAAGAAAAGGTCGATGAGGTACACAAGAAAATCCTCAAAGTTGCGAGCGCACTCGGTGAAGAGGATGACGCGAAAGCACTTGCAGAAGCGAAGTTGGAGGACAAGCAGGCGATTATTGCAATGCTGCTTGAAGTGTACACGGACATCAGCACCCAGCAAAAGCTGAAAATGCTCGATCAGTATTTGAGCGAGGAATTGCCTAAACTGCTCGAATTGCAGGATATGGCAAAGAAATAAGAAATATAAAGGAGAGTAAACTTGAAGAAAATTTTTAAAGTAATTCCGTTGCTCGTGGTGGGACTTGCCGCGGCGGGCTGCGCAGGCACGGAAAGTGAAGACCCGTCGGCGGCTAAAACCATAATGGCGACGCGCACTTCGACGGTAACGTATGCGGCGGTGGACGATAGCTGTCAGCACGATTACGAAGCAACGCAGCTTGTAGCTGCTACCTGTACGGAACAGGGCTATACAGTCTATACCTGCTCCAACTGCGGCGACAGCTATACGGACAACTTCGTTGCGGCAAACGGGCACACTTATCAGGAAATTCTCGTGCCCGCGACCTGTACGCACAAGGGGTATGTAACGCACTTCTGTACGACCTGCGGCTATGAGTATTCGGACACGTTCGTGGACGAAACGGGGCATACCTATACGGACGAGGTAACAGCTCCGACGTGTACGGAACAGGGCTATACCACACACACCTGTCAGACCTGCGGGTACAGCTATAAGGACAGCTTTGTCGAAGTCCTCGGACACGACTATCTGGAAGTGATTACCGAGCCGACCTGTTTAGAGGGCGGGTACACTACATATACCTGCCAGACCTGCGGCAACGAGGTGGTAACCGACTATACAGAACCCAACGGGCACTCGTATGTTGATACCATTCACCCCGCAACGTGTGTGAGCTACGGCTATACGGAGCATATCTGCTCGGCTTGCGATGACAGGTATGTGACCGACTATCAACAGCCCGTCGGACACAGTTATCTCGACATTGTAGTAGAGGCAACAGCAGAGAGTATGGGCTATACACGACATCTCTGCGTGGTCTGCAATTACAGCTATTTGTCCGACTTCGTAACAAGCGGCGACACGGGATATGTAGAAGAGGAAGAGCCTAAACCTACGCACGAGCATAAGTACAATTTGTATGTGCAGAACTACAAATCGGACAAGTACTTCATTGCAATTAGCGCTTGCCTCTGCGGTAGTACAAATGCGGGTGAACTCAATATCCAGCTTGTAAACGTAGCGGGTGAAACTATGCAGCTCGTCGCAGACGAATTCGGACAGGTTGACTATGGCGACATTTACGGCGATTGGCTTGTAACCATCTATGATGAGAATGGCGAACAGCTCACAATGTTCGACCTTTCGGCAGGCGCAGCCCCCGAAGTGCCCGAAGAACCCGAAACGCCCGGCGAGGGCGAAGTGCCCGAAACGCCCGAAGAACCCGACGAGCCTTCGGACACAGAACAGCCCGAAACGCCTGATGAAGGAGATGAGGAACAGGGCGGAGAGGTGACAGAACCTGAAACACCCGACGACGGCGAGGACATAGAAACGCCCGAAACGCCCGGCGACGGGGAAGACGTGGAAACACCCGAAACTCCCGATGACGGTGAGGACGTGGAAACGCCTGATGACGGTGAAGATGTAGGAACACCTGAAAACCCCGATGAAACTGTTGATGAAACGGAAGAGGGCGGCGGTTCAGGTACGGCAATCATTCTGCTTATCGTGTTCGTTCTGCTTGTGGCAGGCGGCATAGGTGCAGTTATCTTCTTGAAGAAGAGAAAGAACAAAAATCAAAACTAATAAAAAATGGAGGAATACATAACTTATGAATTTTACTTTATTGGCATCTAGCTTGGACGACAGCCTTGCTGAAATTGTGGGAAAGCTCCAAAGCCTTATCGACAGCTTTTGGATCTACATTGTAATCGCACTCGCGGCGGTCGTCGTTGTCTGGGGTGCATATATCGGCATTAAAATCGCCATTGCACACCGCAATGAAGAGAAAATCAATGCCCGCGATATGATAAAGAACCTCATCATCGGTATTATCATTATTTTCGTCGTAGCAATGGGTGCGCCTCTTCTCATCAACGGTCTTTCCGCTTGGGTAAACGCGACCTGATAACAAACTGAATGGAGCGGGGCGGCGGGTGTTACCGCCGCCCTGAATTTTCAAAAGACAGGAGGGTAAATGCTAATATTTTTACAGGAGATAGGCTTGCAGCTATTCTTATGGCTGTTACAGCTTGTCGATGGACTGATGGAGATTTTCTCCGCAATATCGGGCGTTGCCACCGTAAACTACCACGGACAGCAGGTAAACATCATTGAGTTTATCGTGGGGGATTCGACGATAGGCGCCGTGTTCTGGTGTATTTTTATCACCGCCGTGGGCTTGACTTGTATCTTCACGATAGTAGGGCTTGTAAAGAATATGGTTGCCAACAACAGGAACGTATCGACGATAGTCGGCAAATTCTTTCTTGCTCTGCTCGGCACAATGGCAATGCTGGCGGTTGTCATACTCGGTATTCTGATTGCAAATTCGCTTTTACAGCTATTAGCCCGGATATTCCAAGTAAACAACACGACCAAACTATCAACGGCAATCTTCAATGCCTGTGTCGGCGAATGGCTGAACGGGTATTCCGCGTCTAATATTGACGTAACCTCGCTGTCGGTCGGGCAGATTCTCGGCGGCTATAACGCCGCATTGTTTGGAATCTGGCCCACCTCGTGGAAGTGCAACGGTATGGTAAACCCCAACACGTTTATGTATCTGCCCGCACTCATTGCAGGCATTGCTCTGGCAATCGCGCTCATTATGGCGGTACTCAACCTTGCAAAGAGGGTGTACGAAATAGTGTTCGTTTATTTCTCAATGCCCGTTGCAATGTCAACGCTGCCTATGGACGATGGCGCAAGGTTCAAGAATTGGCGCGAAATGTTCGTGACCAAGATAATCCTCGCCTATGGCGCGGTGCTTGCGGTAAACATCTTCGTGCTTGTACTCCCGCTCATCAACGGTATGCGCATAGACGGCGTAAGCGATTTTGCGAACTCTATGTTCACCGTATTTATGATAGTCGGCGGCGCTATGATTATTCCCGCAGGACAGACATTGTTTGCAAGACTTTTCGGTCAGGCAGACGATATGAGGGCAGGCGGCGGATGGCTGCGCAGCGCGTTCTATGGCGGCAGAATTGCAAGCGGACTCACAATAGGTCTTGCGGCAAAGGGTATAAAAGGTATTTCACACGCAGTCAGAAGACGAAGCAACAAGTCGCATAACAGCGGCGATTCAGGTAGTTCGGATAGTTCGTCCGGCGGAGATGAAGGAGATAAGTACACGGACGGCGGCGGCACAGAGAGTGCGCCCGACGGTGGTACTGAAACAAGTGAAGGAGGGGAAAACAGTTGAGAATAATCCCTAAAAAAATCAAGGTGAAGAATACGGTATGGAAATGCTATTCGATGACCGATGTAATTGTCACCCTCGTCGTGTTCGCCATCATTTTTATTATGATAACGGCGGGCAACTGGGCGTTTGCAATTATTATGGGACTCGTGGCGGTGGTTATGTTTATGCCCACGCCAGACGGTATCTTCTATACCTGTATCTTTGAAAACGTAAAATTCCTGTTCGCCAAAAAGAAATATACGGCGGACGCGAAAAACCCCAAGGAGAATATAGATACACTCGTGGGATTGAAAGAAATCAAGACAAACGGCTTGCTCGTGTACAGCGGCGGTATGTACGGCAGAGTCATTAAAATCGGGCAAAAGAACTTCGGCATTGAGGACGTTGTGCAGCAGAACATAGACATTAACTACATAGCCAACGCTCTGAAACTTCTCGACGCCAACCAGAGCGCCGACATCGTGAAGATTGACCGCCCCGTAAATCTGGACGGCTTTGCAAAGGACATCTTTGATAAGCTCTCCGCCCTGCGCGATAGCGATGATTACAGCGACGTGCGTGAAATCAAGCAGAACATATTGCAGGAGCGCATCGACCGCATAGACAAGCTCAACAATATCCGCAAGCAGTACCTGTCGGACTACTATATCATTGTGTACGGCAGGAACGAACTTGACCTCGAAAGTACGGCAATCAATATAGCGGGCGAGGTAGGCAAGAGCGGTCTTTCCGCAAAGCTGCTCGGTATGAGAGAGGCGGCGGTGTTCTTAAAGTACAGCTTTTCGCGCAACTTCGACGAGAGAGAGGAAAAGGACATTGCCGATGAAGACTTGCTCGCGTGGGTAAAGCCGAAGAGCATTGTATTCCACGGCAGTAAGTATGTAATCGACGGCACGGAGGCGAGCGTGCTCGCCGTCGCGGACTATCCGCTGCGCGTAAAGAATGCGTGGGGCGCAAAGCTGTTCAATATTCCCAACACGAAAGTTGTAATGCACGTCAGACCCGTAGATAAGTACAAGGCAATAAAGCGCATAGATAAGTGTATCGGCGAAATGGCGACAAAACAGATCATTGCCGATAAAGCGAGCGAGGCAAACAGCGCAGAAACGCACGAGGAAACAATGAACACGCTGCTCGACAGTTTGCAGACAGAGAACGAAAGCCTTTTGGACGTTACTCTCACTATAACGGCGTATAAGTATCTCAATAGTGAAAACTACAAAAAGGAAGTAAGACGGCGTATGCTCACGGGTAACTTCAAGCCATCTACGCTGTACGGCTTGCAGATTGAAGGGTTCAAGACCTCGACGGTATCGCCGACGGCTACACTCAAAAACTATGAGCGCGGTATAAACAGTTCGTCACTTGCGGCAGCGTTCCCATTCGTGCGCACGTTTGTTATGGACGAGGGCGGAATTCTGCTCGGCGAGAACAAGACTAACGGCTATCCGTTCATTTTCAATCTCTGGAAACGAGGCAACCTGTACCAGAACAGCAATGCAATGATTATAGGTAAATCCGGTTCGGGCAAGTCGTTCTTCTTGAAGAACTTGATACTCAACGAATGGGCGAACGGTACAAGAGTTATTGTACTTGACCCCGAAGCCGAGTATCTTGCATTGACCCGAAACCTGAGCGGTTCAATAATCGACGTCGGCAATGCGAGGGAGGGGCGTATCAATCCTTTCCATATATATAAGATACTCACGGAGGACGGCACGCCCGCCGACCCGAAGGTCACATTCAATACTCATCTGAAAATGCTCGAATCGTTTTTAAAAATCGTGCTCGCCGACGCGCCCGTTGACGTCATTGAGCTTATCAATAACCTTGTTGTGGAAACCTATGCAAGGATGGGCATTACTGAGAACACTGACTGTTCGGCATTTCCCGCGGACTACTTCCCTCTGTTCAGCGACCTGCTTGAAACATTGCAGAGCAAAAGTAAGGAAAGTATGGACGACCTTACAAGGAGAGATATGCGCACGGCGGAGCTGTTCTTGAAGAAGTTTGTTACGGGCAGGTATTCAGATATATGGAACGCGCCCTCGACATTAAAGACGAGCGCGGATATAATCGACTTCGATTTCCAGAGCCTGTTTGCGAACAAGAACAACGTCGTGGCAAATGCGCAGATGCTTTTGATTTTCCGCTTTATCGAGCAGGAAGTTATCAATGCGAGGGAGAGGAACAAGAACGGTGCAAACCTGCACACAATGATTGTCTGCGACGAGGCACACCTGTTCATTGACCCGAAGTATCCCATTGCGCTCGATTTCTTCTATTCGATGAGCAAGAGAATAAGAAAATACAACGGTTCGTTCATTCCCGCAACGCAGAATATTGCAGACTGGAACGCAAATGAAGAGCTGCGCGGCAAGACTTCGGCAATCATTAAGAACAGTCAGTACAACTTCATTTTCAAGTTGTCCGCGCCCGACATGAAGGACGTGCTCGACATCTACAAGGCAGGCGACAGCTTTAACGACGAGGAGCAGAGAATGATTATCTCGGCAGTTACGGGACAAGTTTTCTTTGTGGGTTCAACGGAACTGAGGAACTGTGTCCGTATCAAGGCGGGAGATTATGCAAAGTCGTTGTTTGAAGAACAGAAAGAGGAGGTAACAGTTTGAAAGTAAAAACAAAAAGAACGGCTACATTCACGATTTTTGCCGTTTTGCTTGTGCTGCTATCGGTGGTGCTCGTTTTGTTGTTTAACAAGACTGCGACAGCGAGCGCAGCGACGACGCCAAACTATGCGGTGAGTTTTGATTTTACTTGTTATTATCAATACAATACGACAGTAACGGTAAACAGTTCAGGAACTGGCACGACTTCCGCAACCGTCAGGGATTCAAGAGGACAATCGACCACTGTATCTGTTTCAATGTATGGCAGTGCGACGTTTGGAACAGATACACTGGCTAACGGCGGCACCATTAAATCAGATACGGTCAACATTGTCATCTCATCAGGCTATGATTGGCATTCGATGACAGTCACAAACAGTACAGGCACGGAAGTGGGTACATCAACGAGCACGTCATTGACTCTGACAGGTTTGGCAGACGGGGTATACGAATTCAGCGGTAAAGAATACGGGCAGGGCTGGAACCCGAATCTCCGAGCGTATGCGCAGTATTATACGGAGATTTCTTTCAGTTTTGTAGTTGATACATATGTAGATAATACCAAACCCACAATCAGCGGCGCTTCGACTTCTACTACGGGTAAGTACACAAATACAGCGTTTACAGTTACGGCAAGCGATACGGGAAGTGGTGTAGAAAAGCTGTATTGGATGGCACCGGGCAGCGGCTCGTATTCATACACCACATTGACAAGTAAGACATTTGCGGCAACTTCTACGAACGGGTTATATCGCTTTTACGCTACGGACAAGTTCGGAAATCAATCGTTGACTTATTATGTCTATCTCGATACAGTAGCGCCGTCCGGAACGTTCTCGCTTGAAAACGGGAATACGATAGCATCAGGAGGCTCCACAAAGGAATCGTTTTCATTTTCTGCGACGGACAGCGGCAGCGGGGTGAGTAAGTTGGAATACAGGTTGCCGTCGTCATCGGTATGGCAAACGTATACCGCAGGCACTGTAATTCAGCCCACGCAGGAACAGGGGCTTTTCTATTTTCGCGCAACGGATAAAGCCGGGAATACTTCGACATATACGATTACTACCGTGCATCCATGCGCAGAGGGGCATACCTATATACAGAAAATAGTTCAACCGACATGTACATCCGGCGGTTATACCATTTTTACTTGTTCGGTCTGCGGCAGCAGCTATACCGGTGATAGTACGCAAGCGCTGGGTCATAGTTATACGGCATCGACTACGATCGGCTCTTGCACGAGCGGAGGCTATACTACATACACTTGCACTCGTTGCGGTGACAGTTATACGGGTAACCTTACTGCGGCAACGGGACACAGCTATTCGGCAACGGTAACGGCTCCTACCTGTACAAGCAAAGGCTATACGACGTATACTTGCGTAAAGTGCGGATATAGTTACACGGGAAATGAAACAGAACCGCTCGGACACAGTTATTCTGCAATAACGGCGGAATCAACGTGTACAGAGGGCGGATATACAATATACAAGTGTACGCGTTGCGGTGTAAGTTATTCTGACAGTCCGACGCAGGCGACAGGACATAGTTATGTCGCTTCAATTGTGGAACCTACTTGCACAGAACGAGGATATACAATCTATACCTGTACTAAATGCGGGGACAACTATCGAGACAACGAAACGGCAGCTATTGGGCATAATTATGTGGCTGAAATTGTTTCAGCGACGTGTACAGAGCACGGAGGAACGGTCTATACCTGTACACGCTGCGGCGTAAGCTATTACGGTAGTCAGACCGAGCCGCTCGGGCATGTGTATGTTACGGAAACGGTGGCGGCGACCTGCGAGGAAGGCGGATATACAAAACACACATGCAGCAGATGCGGCAGTATTTATACAGACAGTGTGACGCAACCGCTCGGGCATAATTTTGTTATGACGACGAAGGAAGCGACCTGTACTGAGTTTGGTATGACTGTCTATACATGTCAGGTCTGCGGCTATGAGCGGAGCGAGGAAAACGGTGTATATCCTACGGGACATAACTATTCCAACTTCATTGTTAAGGCGGCGACTTGCACAGAAGACGGGGAGCGTAGATATGTCTGCGATAAATGTGGTGACGAATACACGGAAGTAATTGCTGCAACGGGACATAGTTATGCAATAACCGATTCCACTTCAAAGGACGGTATTACAACGCGGACTTACACCTGCACATCGTGCGGTGACAGCTATACACAGGAGCTCGGCGAACAGTACGAGGAAGTATCTTCGTATGTTGAATACCTGTTCGAGCAATATCGCCCTTATATGTGGTGGGTGCTTCTCGCCACGGCAGGCATCTGGAGTATTGTGATGGGCGTGTTCTTTGCAATTGCACAGAAGAATGAGGACAAAGAAAAGGCGAGGAAGATGATTGTAAACTATGTCGTCGGTTTGGTCGTAATCTTTATAATCCTTGTTGCCTGCCCGTTCCTTGTCAGCGGCATTGCTGCGCTTGTAACTTAAAAATAATTTTACGAATAATTACTGAAACCCATTGACAAATTCCAAAAAATGTGGTAATCGTATTAACACGAAGAAAGAGACAAGGAGGTCATCATATGAACGCAAAGGAAATCATAGCCAAAGCGGACAGGGGAGAGGGGCTTACGGTCGATGAAATTAAGGTTTATCGCAAAGCTGTCCCCGTCCACCATAACGTTTATGGCAAGTACGGAACGTTGGCTCTCAAATATATGGAAGAGCATAACGTGGGAAAACTGTGGACGATTGAGAATCTGCCTGAATACCTGCACGGCATAGACAGGCAGGCAGATGAGTTGTATGAGAGTATGTATGCAAGGCTGTCAAAGGACAAGCGGTACAAAAGGACGGGCGATTTTATGGAAGATTATCGTCGTCAGACCGAAATCAAACAGCTTATCGAGGAAGAGATACTCAACGAACTTGTATATGTTGACTGAACAGGAGGTTTAATATGAATAAAGTCATAGGTTTTGGAAAAGGTTTACTTAAAATTGCGTTTATGGGACTTGTTATAGTCGGCACTTGCATTATGAACTTCATAGGCGCGATTATCTGCGCTATTGCAGGCAATTAAGAGGAAAAGTCAATGAAACGCAAAGAAGATACGCCTGTACGCATAATTCGTAGAAGATATGAGGAAAGGCACAGAGAAGGGAGGGTACAAAAATACAAAGTATGGGGAACGAGCATAGAACGTGAGTTCTCCGATGAGATAGATGCTTTTCTTAAAGAGCATGACCTTAAAAAGGTTGATTTGATTTATGAGGGCTATCAAGCACTCATAAATCGCTATGCAAAAAAGAATGAATAGCGGTGTTCCGCAATTTAAGGAGGATAAATGAAGGAAATTCAATTTGAAAATAAAAAATTGTACAGTGTTGTTGAGGTCGGGAAAATTCTTGGCATAGGCAAAGCAAGGGTATATAAGCTGATAAAGGATGGCTATCTTCCTGCGATGAACCTCGGTGGACTCAAAGTCCGCCGGGAAACGATAGATGATTTCCTTAGCAAATACGACGGGTGCAATGTGGTTGTATAGAAGAAATAGGAGGACATTTTGGCTGAGGTAACTATAAGAAAACGCCATAAAAAGGACGGCGAAGTAATGTATGAATATCGTTTTGAAATAGCAAGCATTGACGGAAAACGGCAATGGAAAACGAAATGTGGCTTTAAAACAATGACTGAGGCGCGTAGAGAGGGGAAAGCAGCTTTGCTTGCTTATGAACAGGCAGGACAGATTGTTTTAAAAGACAGGATATCCGTCGCGGACTTCCTTAGTTATTGGATGGAAAACGATTGTATGATTGAACTCAAACCGACGACTATTAAAAATTACAAGAAAACTGTGGAGAAAATACTTAAACCTAAAATCGGTTCGTATAGATTAAAGTCGTTGACGCGAGAGATTTTGCAAGCGCTTATCATAGACTTATTTGATCAAGGCTATTCATATAACTCATTAACAAGCATAAAAGGTGTTCTGACGAAATCAATGAACTTTGCGCTCGATAATCATTATATAACGACTTCTCCGGCGGTCAGATTAAAAATACCAAAGAACAAAGTCCCAAAAGTTCCTACAAGGTCAGCACCACATTATTACATAGATAGAGAGGCTATGAATAAAGTGTTTGCGCGTTTTCCTGAAACGTCGCCAAGTCATATTCCGTTAAAACTTGGTTATGAGTGTGGTTTAAGGTTAGGAGAGGTTTTTGGATTATGTTGGGAAGACGTAGACTTTAAGAATAAAGTTATTTATATCAATCGGCAGGTTCAATGGTATCAGGACAGGGAACGGACTTCATTAAGTAAAGTTGAGAAAAACGGAACATCTGAAAGTGGTGATGGCTTCTGGTATTTTGCTCCTCCAAAATATAACTCATATCGTAAAGTTGAAATAAGCAATGAACTTGCCGATTTATTGTTCAGGGAACAGGCGCGCCAAAGTAGGGCATCAGAATATTATGGAATTTATTATACTTATTATTATTCGGAATGCGCTACTTCAATCAATGGAGAAACGCCAAAAACAGTAAATGGCATCAATAGAATAAGTAAAGATGAAAATGGATATCCTGTGCATTTTGTATGTATAAGAGATAACGGAACCTTCATAAGTCCAAGAACAATGCAACATGTTTCACGGGTAATTAAAAAGGAAATAACAAAGCAATTTGATTTTCATTCTTTGCGCAAGACACACGCCTCAATGCTTGCGGAAATGGGGGTGGAGCAAAAGTATATTCAGACAAGGCTCGGACATGCTAACTTGGATATGACAATTAATGTATACGAGTGTACAACAGATATAATGAGAGAAAGGGGCAGAAGTGCACTAAACAGATTATATACTTAGTGTTAAAGGCGGTAGTTATATTACCGCCTTTAATACTTTGTAAGGGTTCCGTGTCCACGTAATTGTTCTATGTCCACATAAAATTTATAAAAAAGATGGCTAAAAATCTTAATCCTGTGTCCACATGAAAATAATCACGTGGACACAGCGTGGACACGGAGGGGTCTTACAACCCCATGGTCGTGAATAAATGGATAAAAGTGGTTTTGGTAAAACTACCAAAACCACTTTATTTTGTCGTTTTATTAAATTTTCACCACAATATATTGTGAAGATTATTTGCTCATGCCTTCCTGAACGGCAACTGCAACGGCTACCGTTGCGCCTACCATGGGGTTGTTGCCCATGCCGATCAAGCCCATCATCTCAACATGGGCGGGAACGGAGGAGGAACCGGCGAACTGTGCGTCGGAGTGCATTCTGCCCATGGTGTCGGTCATGCCGTAGCTTGCGGGACCTGCAGCCATGTTGTCGGGGTGGAGGGTTCTGCCCGTGCCGCCGCCGGAAGCGACCGAGAAGTACTTAACTCCGTTCTCGACACACCACTTCTTGTAGGTGCCCGCGACGGGGTGCTGGAACCTTGTGGGGTTGGTGGAGTTGCCCGTAATGGAAACGGAAACGTTTTCAAGCTTCATAATGGCAACGCCTTCGGGCACATTGTCCGCGCCGTAGCACTTAACCTTTGCCCTGGGACCGTCGGAGAAGGAGATGCTGTCCACAACCTTAACCGTTTCGGTATAGGGGTCGAACTGGGTCTTGCAGTAGGTGAAGCCGTTGATTCTCGAAATGATATATGCGGCGTCCTTGCCGAGACCGTTGAGTATAACGCGCAGGGGCTTGGTGCGGACCTTGTTTGCGTTTTCTGCAATCTTTATAGCGCCCTCTGCCGCAGCGAAGCTCTCGTGACCAGCGAGGAAGCAGAAGCAGTCAGTCTCCTCGGAGAGGAGCATCGCGCCGAGGTTGCCGTGACCGAGACCAACCTTTCTGTTTTCTGCGACAGAACCGGGAACGCAGAAGCTCTGAAGACCGATACCGATAGCCGCTGCCGCGTCGGCGGCTTTTTTGCAGCCCTTCTTTATTGCGATTGCCGCGCCGACGGTATATGCCCATACGGCGTTCTCAAAGCAGATGGGCTGTGTGCCGCGTACAATTTTGTCGCAGTCAACGCCCTTGGAAAGAGCTATATCTCTGCACTCCTCGATGGAGTTAATGCCGTATTCCTTAAGAACGCCCAAAATTTTGGCTTCTCTTCTTTCGTATCCTTCAAAAAGTGCCATAATCACTCAGCCTCCTTGTCGTTTCTGGGGTCGATGTATCTGACCGCACCCTGTTCCTTGCTGTATCTGCCGTAGGTGCCGATGGATTTTTCGTATGCCTCGTTGGGGGTAAGACCTTTTTTAATAAAGTCGGTCATCTTGCCGAGGGATACAAACTTGTAGCCGCATACTTCGTTGTTCTTGTCGAGAGCCATGGAGAGGACGTAGCCTTCAGCCATTTCAAGATATCTAACGCCCTTTGCCGCCGTACCGTACATGGTGCCCACCTGCGAACGGAGACCCTTGCCGAGGTCCTCAAGTCCCGCACCGACGGGGAGACCGTCGTCGGAGAACGCTGACTGGGATCTTCCGTAAACGATCTGCAAAAAGAGCTCCCTCATGGCGGTGTTTATCGCGTCGCACACAAGGTCGGTGTTGAGCGCTTCCAGAATGGTCTTGTGGGGCAGAATTTCCGCTGCCATTGCGGCGGAGTGGGTCATGCCCGAGCAGCCGATCGTTTCAACCAGAGCTTCCTGGATGATGCCGTCCTTGATATTGAGCGTGAGCTTGCATGCGCCCTGCTGGGGAGCGCACCAGCCGACGCCGTGGGTAAGACCTTTGATGTCCTTGATTTCCTTTGCCTGAATCCACTGTCCCTCTTCGGGAATGGGAGCGGGACCGTGTTCGAATCTGCCCGAAACGCCCTTGGCAACGCAAATCATGTTTTCAACGTCTTTTGAATATTGCATTACTGTTCCTCCAAATAGTTTTGAATTGTTTACCGCTAAAATTATAGCATATTAACTTTTTTTTATCAATAAAAAATAATTAAAAAATGCGCCCGTTTACCAAAAAATTTACAATAACAAAAAAAGTGTTTACAAGTCCGGGTTTTGTATTATAATATTATGTGTAGAAATGCAAATTTTATTTAGGAGCGAGTATGGCTGCAATCATTTGTCAGCAGTGCAAAAAGAGACCTGCCACCAGAAACTATTATGAAACGGTGGGTGGAGAGACGGTTGCTCTTCACCTCTGCGAGCAGTGTTACGCATACAGGTACGGCGAGCTTGAAAATTCTACGGCTGCGGCTATACTCAGCGGGCTGTTTGCCGAAACCAAGCCCGTGCGCAACAAAGCGTGCAAGGTTTGCGGCACAAGGTTTTCCGATTATGAAAGAACGGGGCTTTTAGGCTGTCCGAGCTGTTACGACGTATTCAAGGAGCAGCTTATGCCTTCGATCGAAAGCATACAGGGCAAAACCTATCACGTCGGCAAGGGCGGCGGCAGTCACTCCCGCGAACATGATCTGCGACTGCGCCTTAAAAGTCTGCAGGAACAGCTCGAGGCTGCGCTCACCCGGGGAGACTACGTTGCGGCGAGCAGACTAAACCGCCAGATGACGGCAATAAAGAGGGCGATAAAGGGGGATAACAATGGCTGAAACGCACACGGATATGGTCGTTGCTTCCTCAAGAATACGTCTTGCCCGCAATCTCAACGGCTACGTGTTTCCTTCGCGGCTCGAGGATGATAAACAGGCAAAGGAAATTATCCGCTCGGTTTCGTCGGCGATAAACAAGGTCGACGAATTCCGTCTTAGCTACATGGACGCAATTCCCGAGGAGGAAGCTTTAAACCTCGTCGAAAACCACCTTATAAGCCCTCTTTTATTAAAGCGCCCCCATTTTTCTGCGGCGCTCATAAACGAAAAGCGCAACGTGTCCATCATGATAAACGAGGAGGACCATCTAAGGGAGCAGTGCATCGAAAAGGGGCTCTCCCTCCGCAAGGCTTACGCCACCATGTCCGAAAAGGACAACCTCATCGCCCGCTCCATTCAGTTTGCGTACGATGAACAGCTCGGCTATCTCACCGCCTGCCCCACCAATCTCGGCACTGGCTTAAGGGCTTCGGTAATGCTCTTTCTGCCTGCGCTCACCATGTCGGGGCTCATGTCCCGCGTAGTGCGCTCGGCAAACCGTTTGGGGCTGACCGTGCGCGGCATGTACGGCGAGGGTTCGCAGGCGGAGGGATACATGTATCAGCTCTCAAACGAGGTCACTCTCGGCGTCACCGAGGAGGAAATTATCTCTCAGGTCGAACAGGTCGTCGCCAAGGTGTCGGAAATGGAGGTCTCCGAAAGAACGCGCCTCAAATCGGGCGGGCGGGCGTTGGAAATCAAGGATGCCTGCTTAAGGTCTTACGGCGTTCTCGCACACTGCGCCATGATGCCGAGCGAGGAATTCGGCAAACTCTGCGCCAGTCTTAAACTGGGCGTCTGTCTCGGTTATTTTTCCTCCGACGGCATCGGCTGGATAGATGACCTCATAATAAAAATGAAACCTTCAAACATAAATCTTCTTGCCTCGCGCAGTCTTTCCCCCGTGGAGAGGGATTGCTACCGCGCCGATTACGCTTCACGCAGAATAAGGGAAAAAATCACTATATAATTACGGTTGTCCCGCACATATGCATGGGTCAATCAAAATCCTTTAAAAGAGGAGGAAATAAATTATGGACATGAACAGGTTCACCCAAAACCTTCAATTGGTGATTGCGCGTACCCATGAAATCGCAACAAATATGGGTACGAGTTACATAGGCAGCGAGCATCTCGTCTATGCCATGCTCATCACGCCCGAATGCACCGCGCATAAAATACTCAACTCAGCCAACGTCTCCGACGACGAATTCAGGAGGTACCTCGTCAACTCGGCGGACAGAAATTCTTCCATCTCCGGCTACACGCCCAGGACCAAGCACATGTTCGACAGGGCTATAGATCTTGCCGTCGAGTACGGAGGAGAGGACGCCCTTGCAGGAACTGAACATCTCATGCATGCCGTTATGGAGTCGCCCGAATGTCTCGCCATGCGCATTCTGCGTGCAATAGGCGTAAATATCAGTTTTCTCGCCTCCCGTCTCGAAATGGCTCTCAACGGCGGCTACGAACAGAGCGACGACGACTCGGACGACGACGATATGTTCAGTATCTACCACATATTCGACGATCCGCCCGCTCATTCCGTCCGTCAGAAAAAGAGCGCGCAGAAGAGGGAAAGGGAGGACAGCCTCAACCCAGAGCTCTCGCAGTACGGCACAAACCTCACGCAAAAGGCAAGGGAGGGCAAGATCGACCCCGTAATCGGGCGCAAAAAGGAGATAGACAAAATAATTCAGGTGCTCTCCCGCCGCACGAAGAACAATCCCGTGCTTATAGGCGAACCGGGCGTGGGCAAATCGGCTGTCGTCGAAGGGCTTGCGCAGGCAATCGTCGCGGGTCAGGTTCCCGATCTTTTGCGCGGCAAAACAGTGTTCTCGCTCGACCTCGCCAGCATGGTAGCCGGCTCCAAGTACAGGGGCGACTTTGAAGAGCGCTTAAAGAACGCCATAAACTCCATAAAGGAGAACGGCAACGTCATTCTCTTCATAGACGAAATCCACAACCTCGTCGGCGCCGGTTCCACTTCCGAAGGCAGCCTGGACGCCGCCAACATCTTAAAACCCATGCTCGCCCGAGGCGAACTTCAGACGATAGGCGCCACCACGCTCGAGGAATACAGAAAGTATATCGAAAAGGACTCCGCATTGGAAAGGCGCTTTACTCCCGTTCAGGTAGACGAACCGTCGGTTGAGGATACCGTTGAAATTTTAAGGGGGTTGCGCGACAAGTACGAAGCGCACCACAAGGTCGTAATAACCGACGAGGCGATCATCGCCGCCGCCACCCTATCCGACAGGTATATCACCGACAGATACCTTCCCGACAAGGCGATAGATTTAATCGACGAAGCCGCTTCCCGTGCCCGCCTCGACAGCTACAACACCCCCGAGGAGGTAAAGGAACTCGAGGAAAAGCTCAAAAGGCTCAACGCTGAAAAGGCTAAGGCGGCAAGGGGAGAAAATTACACGCAGGCGCAGAAATACGTTGACGAGATAAACGCCGTGCAGACGAGGCTCAAATCGCTCGACTCCGAGTGGAAGGAGGGTGCACACGCCTCCGCTCCCCAGATAGGTTCGGAGGAAATCGCAAAAATAGTCAGCTCGTGGACGGGCGTTCCCGTCGTCAAGCTCACCGAACAGGAGAGCGAAAAACTTCTTCACCTCGAGGAAAATCTCCACAAGCGCATAATAGGTCAGGATGAAGCCGTCTCCGCCGTTGCCCGCGCCATACGCCGCGCAAGGGCAGGACTCAACGAAGCCAACAAGCCCATCGGCTCGTTTATCTTCGTCGGTCCCACGGGCGTGGGCAAAACCGACCTCGCAAAGGCGCTTGCCGAGGCAATGTTCGGCGACGAAAAACTGATGATCCGCCTCGACATGTCGGAGTACATGGAAAAGCACACCGTATCCAAGCTCATAGGCGCCCCTCCGGGATATATCGGGTACGATGACAACAGCGGCGGTCAGCTCACCGAGCGCGTGCGCAGGAAACCCTATTCCGTAGTGCTCTTCGACGAGATCGAAAAGGCACACCCCGACGTGTTCAATATCCTCCTTCAGATACTCGACGACGGCAGGTTGACCGACAGCAAGGGCAGGGTAATCAACTTCAAGAACACAATTATAATCATGACGTCCAACGTCGGCGCGGGACAGATTAAAAAGATGTCTTCCCTCGGCTTCAGCTCGGGCGAAGACGACGGTTACGACAACATGAAGGAGAACATAAACGAAGCTCTCCGCCAATCCTTCAAACCCGAGTTTTTAAACAGGCTGGACGACATTATAATCTTCCGCAAACTCACCAAGGAGGAGACGGGTCAGATCTGCTATAAGATTATCGACTCCCTCCGCGCAAGGCTGAAGGACAGAAACATCTCGATAGAGCTCGCGCCCGCGGCAATGGATAAACTCATAGAGGAAGGCTACAGCAGCGAGTTCGGCGCCCGTCCCTTAAAGAGGGTGGTTCAGCGCAGAATCGAGGACAGACTGTCCGACGAAATTCTGGCGGGCAGAATATTGAACGGCGAAAAGGTGACCGTCGACGTCAAAGACGGCAACTTCGTCTTCGCCTCAAAAAAAGCGGTATAATTTTATGAACCGCTCTGTGCAGGGCAAATTATTGCCCTGCACAGAGCGGTTTTTTTGTATTTTCCTGTTCGGCATATATTGACAATGTGTTTAAAAATTTGCTATAATCGGTAATGGAAACAGGTGCAACGGGAGAAAAAATATGATTGAAGTTAAACAGATTTCCGGCAAGCGGGACAAGAAAAAGTTTTTCAAATTTTTAATAGATTTATATGAGGGCAATCCCTATGCCGCGCCCAATCTATACGCGGACGAATTCGGCGAGTTCGACCCCAATGTAAACGACGCCTTCAGGTTTGCCGACTGCAAAATGTTTCTTGCGTACAAGGACGGAAAAATCGCAGGCAGAATCGCCGGCATCTGGCACCGCGGCTCCAACGAAAAGACAGGTTTAAAACAGCTCCGCTTCACCCGCTTCGACGTGATTGACGATTTCGATGTCACCAAGGCGCTCTTTGAAAAACTCTTCGACTGGGCGCGGGAACTGGGCATGGACGAGGTTATCGGACCCATCTCCTTTTCCGACCTCAACGAAGAGGGCATGCTCATCGAAGGCTTCGACAAGGACAGTACATATATTGAAATTTATAACTATCCGTACTATGTCGAGCACATGCAAAAGCTGGGCGCGTATAAGGTTGTCGACTGGAATTGTTACCGCATGACCGTTCCCGAAGAAGTTGATCCCCGTCTTGAACGCCTTGCCGAAACTATACGCAAGAGGGGCGGATACGAAATTTTGGATATTGCCGCCCTTATGAAAAAGGATAAAAAGTCGCTCGACAGATATGTAATGGAGTGTCTCGACGTTCTCGACGAAAGCTTTTCCCATCTCTACGGCACCAGTCCCTTAAACGAAAAGCAGAAGAGGAGGGAGATGAACACAATCTATCAGGTGCTTATCCCCGAGTTCGCCGCCGTAATCTTAAAGGACGACCACGTCGTTTCGTACGGTTTTGTAATGCCCTCGATGCTCAAGGTGTTGCAGAAGGGCAAGGGACACATAATTCCTTTCGGACTCATTCCCTACATTAAGGCAATGAACCACTGCGAAGTGGCGGATATGATGTCCATAGGCGTCCGTCCAGACCATGCCAACAAGGGCACGGTTGCCATAATCATGCACCACATTCTGTGCGGTCTCATAAAGAGGGGCGTAAAGTATCTTGAAACGGGACCGGAGCTTGAAACCAACCTCAACGTGCAGAATCTTTGGAAGAATTTCGACAGGCAGCTCGTAAAGCGCCGCCGTTGCTGGGGACTCAAAGTTCCTTCCAAAGATTAAATCATAAAAATACATTGCGGACAGACATTCTGTCCGCAATTTTTAGCGTAAAAAAATATAATCGTCATAAAGCGACATTTTTCCGCATAGTTTATCTTAAGCCCTGCAGGGCGGGAGAGGATAGCATATGTGGGATTACATAATAAAACGTGTAATAACGGAGGGGGAATATATAGTCGAACATGGCGCCACCGTCCGCGCCGCGGCGGTACGCTTCAACATAAGCAAGTCTACTGTGCATAAGGATGTTACCGAGCGGCTGGAGGAATTGGATAAAGATCTGTATGAGGAGGTAAAAAAAGTACTGTCCAAAAACCTCTCCGAACGGCACATACGCGGCGGCATGGCTACAAAGTGCAAATATGCGTCCTTAAAGTCCGAACGCGGAGCATTATAATTTCTCCTCTTTTTATTTTTAAAGGAGTGCGCCTTGGCGCACTCCTTTAATTTTATATTCAAATTATTTTATTTCTCTTATCCAGCCTTCGGGGGCGGGAAGTCTTCCCATCTGAATGCCCGTAAGGGTGTCGTACAGCTTCTGCGTTACGGGTCCCATCTTCTCCATGCCGGAGGGGAAGCATATTTCCTTTCCGTGGTCGTAAATTTTTCCTACGGGCGAAATGACTGCCGCCGTTCCGCACAGTCCGCACTCGGCAAAATCTTTAACTTCTTCAAATTTAACGGGTCTGTGCTCAACTTTAAGTCCCAGCACGTGTTCTGCGACGTAGCACAGCGAACGCCTCGTAATGGAGGGGAGTATCGAATCGGATTTGGGCGTAACCACAACGCCGTCCTTTGTTATAAATATAAAGTTTGCTCCGCCCGTCTCCTCAACGTATGTGCGCGTGCCCGCGTCGAGGTACATGTTTTCGTCAAAGCCCTGCTCGTGCGCGTC
>CALVMP010000019.1 GCA_944346655.1 uncultured Clostridia bacterium | reverse complement strand
GGAAGAGATTCTTCGCAGGCTCAGAATGACATATTATTTTAGAAAGACAATTCCTCAGTCGCTCCGCGCCAGCTCCCTTTACACAAGGGAGCCTTGGGAGAAGTGTCCCTTGTTCTCTCGCCGCCATTAAGGAAGCGGCATGGCGGCTCGGTCACTGTTCGCACGGGACATATGTGCTCACTCATCTCACCCAACCCAAACAATAGGTGTCTATTGTTTGGAGAATTGTTGGGTTCGTCCCTAACCCCTAATCTCTAATCCCTATGCCAAATATCCAACTATTGCCCGGCGAGTGTCTTGAAGAGCTCTTCGGCGACAAAAAAATAATCCAGAATACAGAGCTCTACCGCTTCACTTCGGACAGCATTCTCCTTTCGCGCTTCGCCCGCGCAAAGCTCAATGACAACGTTGCCGACTTCTGTTCGGGCAGCGGCATTGTCGGGCTGCATTTTTTGTGTTTGAACGGGCATATATCTGGGGTAACGCTCTTCGAAATGCAGCCCGCCCTTTCTGATATGTCCGCACGGACGGTTGAATACAACGGCTTTGAAAACGTAAAGGTTGTGTGCTCGCGCCTCCAGGATATCGGCAGGGAGTACGACGATAAATTTTCGCTTGTTCTCTGCAATCCCCCCTACGAGCGCGGCGGGCTCGAAAATATTACCTACGAAAAGGCAATCTGCCGCAAGGAGATTACCATAACCCTGCCCGAAATCGTAGACGCCGCCTATAAAAAGCTCAAGTACGGCGGCAGGTTCGCGCTCGTAAACCGCGCCGACAGGCTCGCCGAGGTCATATATCTTTTAAAGGACCGCGGGCTCGAGCCCAAGCGGCTTCAGTTTGTTTCGGGCACTAAAGAGGGCAAGCCCTACCTCATAATGGTCGAAAGCACCAAGGGTGGCAAACCGGGGCTCGAATTGCTGCCCACAATAGTAAATTCCTCCGTAAGGAGCGGCTGAATATGGTTTATTTTGTTTCCACGCCCATCGGCAACTTAAAGGATATTACCTTGCGCGCGCTTGAGGTGTTGCGCTCGGCAGACGTCATCTACTGCGAGGACACGCGGCACTCTATAAAGCTTTTAAACGCTTACGACATAAAAAAGCCGCTCGTCGCCTGCCACAAGTTCAACGAAACCTGCGCGGCTGAGCGCATTATTGCCGACGCGAGGGCGGGGAAGGAGGTGGCAATCATCTCCGACGCGGGCATGCCCGTCATCTCCGACCCCGGCAATATCGTCTGTGCGCGGTTGCGCGCAGAGGGCGTGCCCTACACGATAATCCCGGGCGCCAACGCGTTTTTATCTGCGCTTGTGCTTTCGGCAATGCCTTCGGACCGCTTCGCCTTTCTCGGTTTTCTGCCCGATAAGCAGGGCGAGCGGAAAAAATTGCTCGAAAGATACAAGAACCTCGACCTGACCCTCTGCTTTCACGCCGCCCCGCAGGACGTCGACAGGTATGTCGCAGACATGTTCGCCGTGTTCGGCGACCGCCCCGCCTGCGCCGTGAGGGAGATAACCAAGGTGCACGAAGAGTCCATTCCGTTCAGATTGTCGGAAGGGCTTTCGGGCGAAAAGAGGGGGGAGTATGTGCTGGTTATCGGCGGCGCGGAGAAAACTGAAAACCCCTTGAACGCCCTTTCGGAAAGGGAACACGTTCTGCACTACATGTCGCAGGGCATGGACAAGAAGGACGCGGTTAAGCAGGCGGCAAAGGACCGCGGCGTGCCCAAGTCCGAAGTTTATAAATTGACCATCGACCTTTAAAAGGCGTGGCTTGCGAGGTAAAGTTATATGCCTAAGAATAAAAAGGATAACCAGAATATTACAATTTACGACTACGAGGAGAGGTACGTCCGCCGCCAGAACTCAAAGGGGGCGAAGTTTCTGCTCGTCGTGCTGGCGGGGCTCATAGGCGTGTTTTTGGTGTGGTGCCTTCTGTCCATAGTCATGGATATATGGGCGCTCAACGAGTATGCGGGCTACGCCGCGGCGGCGGTCGCCGTCGTGCTGTTTGTAATTTTATACATAGTTCCGCTTGTAAAAATCTGCCGTTCGGAATACTTTTTAACCAACGTAAATTCCGCGCACGCCGGAAGGGCAAAGCGCCACAACAAAAGGGTGCGCCGCTCTATCGCCGCAAAGATTGTCGACTTCAACTCCTCCGTCGACGGCGCGGGCTGGTACGACGATAAAATCGTGGGCGACATCTCCGTGGCGTTGAAGTCCGGCGACGACGGGGCTTTAAAGAGCGCACTGAGCGAGCTGTACTCGGGCAGAATCAAAAAGACTGCGCGGGAAATTATCTTCAGGTGCTCCTTAAAATCCGCCGCCTATTCGGCTCTCTCGCAGGATTCGAAGATAGACGCCGCCCTCGTCGTGGTAGTCAATCTTCAGCTCGTAAAGGATATAGTGTTCCTGTACGGCTTCAGACCGTCCGACGCCAAGCTTTTAAAAATCTTCGCCGCCGTCGTTCAGAACGCCCTCATCGCCTACGGACTGGGCTCGGTGCGCATCGGCAACGGCATTGTAAAAACCATGGGCGACGCCGCCAAGGGCATTCCCTTTCTGGGAACGGCAATTTCGGCGCTGGTCGACAGTTCCATTCAGGGGCTTGCCAACGGCACTATGACGGCAGTTATCGGCTTCCAGACCATAAGGTATCTCACCAAGGAGTACAACCTTCAGAATGTTTTAGACGGCATAGAGGTGGACGAAACGCAGGAGGAACTCGAGGAAACGTGCGAAGAGCTCGAAAGGGAGCTCCGCAAAAAACCCGCCAGACAGGGCGCATAAAAATATCCCTCGCAATATGGGGGGATTAAGCTACATTTTTATAAATAAAAAAACGCGGACATGTGATATGCACCCCAAAAGTTGGACGGGCTTTTGGAGGTGCATATTTTTATGGCAAAAAAATGACCCCGCATGGTACGCATTAAAAAGAGGCGCGCGGGGTTCTGTTATAATTATTATATGCGTTCAGAAACAAAATGTCAATAGAAATAAGAAAAAATTTCTCTCATTTCTTTATTCATATTATAACCGATTTTCTATTAAATAAACCTAAATTTCAAAAATAAAACCGCGCTACTGCGCGGTTTTTGTCTCTTATCAGGTCTGGTCGCCGATAACTGCGCCGAAGGGTGCAATCGAAAGTCCCGCAAGCTTGAAGCACTGCTTGCCGAAGGGGATACCTATAATGGTTATGCACCAGATAATTCCCGCGAGACCGAAGCTTAAGCAGAGCCCGAGACCGCCGAAGATTATCCATATTACATTGGCGATGGGGTGCTTGCCGAAGTTCTTGTGAACCTCCGTGCCGAATGGCCAGAAGGCGAGCTTTGCAATTTTGAAGCACTGCTTGCCGAAGGGAATGCCTATTATGGTGATGCACCAGAGTATGCCGGTTAAAGCATAGCCGAGACCGAGCCACAGACCGGTGAACAACAGCCATAAAATGTTGCCGAGTGTTTTCATATTTTTCTCCTTCATGTTTTTTTGACTTCCGTCATGAGACAAGTATAACACTATGGGTTGTAAATGTCAACAAATACAAAAAGAATTGTCAATTATTACTTAATTATATACATAGTGTTGAAAAACCGCAGGCTGTTAAGGTTGGTGCGCATCCATAAATGGGGACAGCCCTCGTCCTCGTCCGCCTCTCCGAAGGGAAAAAATCCGCAACGTTCGTAAAATCCCTGCACCCGCTTTTGGGAGTGCGCTGCAAGGCTCTTCGCGCCAAAATTTTTTGCATATTTTTTTGCCGCCTCTACAAGACCGCTCCCCACATTGCCCCCGCGATATGCCTTAACTACCGCAAGTCTGCCCAGATAATATCTCCCGTTCTCTCCGCGGTAGACCCTGCATGTACCCGCAGGAATTTCCCCGTCAAACGCCACAAGGTGGCAGGCTCTTTCGTCAATGTCGTCGAATTCGTTTTTAAACCCCTGCTCGGCAATGAACACCTCGCGCCTTATTCTTTCCGCCTCGCTCGGCAACTTGTCATAAATTTTAATTTCCATGCAATAAGTATAGCATATATGGAGGCGCTAATCAAACTAAAAATATACAAAATGTATATAAATGTGTTTACTTTTAAAAAAAAGGTGGTATAATAAAGTTACAGAAAGGCAATCGGAGGCAAAAAATGAAATTTTTTTTGTTAAAAATGGTTCTGTCGGGGATAAAGAATATCGATAAGGAAATTGAAATAAATTTCTTCAACAATACTCTTACCAAAAAATTTGATCCCTCAAATTCCCATGTAAAGGCAATTTACGGTGCCAACGGCGCGGGCAAGACGGGCATAATGTACGCCGTCGATATATACAAAAATCTTGTAGGCGATCCTAAATATCTGACGGTATGCAATGCCAACGGGAGCTTGGATTGTCTGATTAACCAGAACACGCATGAACTTAAAATCAAAATGGTTTACAGGTGTGCGGAGACCGAGGATTTTTTTAAGATTTATTCGCATTTAATCAGAATAAAAAAGACCGACGGCGAGTTTAAAATAGTTGAAGAGCAGCTATGCGAGCTTTCGGGTCTCAATTTAAACAATGCCCAGAAGTATTCCACAATCTACCATATCGTTGACGGAGAGATTGTTGAACTGCATAAAAAATGCCAGTATGTCGATAAGCTTCGTTTGAATACAATGAATTTGCTTTCAACGCAATCTTTTTTCTGTGCGGCGGTCAGGTCTGTAATTATTTCGGGAAGAGACAGCAGGAAGGAAATTGATGAAAAGATACTCGAAGGCTCGCTGCTTCTGTTTCTCTTCACTGTGGCTATAACTGTCGTTTTGCAGGGGAGCGATAAATTTGTCGACTATGACGACATGTATGAGCAGATCAACAGCCTTCTGAATCCGCGGGAAACCGGCGAGGCGGCTCCCCCTGTAAAGATTTCTTTCGGCAAGCGTTTAGCCGCTCTCGAAACAAGGAGTATCCGTAAAAGCAATTTTAAGAATTATGAGGATTACGTTTCGAGGCTCTGTCTCTTTATTCAGGTTTTCAATAACGACCTTCAAAATATAGAAATCAAAAAGGATGATAACGGCGACTTTTACGAGTGCGAAAACATACTTGTATATAAGGATAAAAAAATAAATGAAAAGTACGAGAGCACGGGTATAAAAAAGCTTATCGGACTGTACTCCGCCCTGTGTGATCTCGATCAGGGAAAAATTGTCTTTATCGATGAGTTCGACGCCAACCTGCACGACGTATTATTGGAAAAACTTGTTCAATATATCATGCAGTATTCTCCCGGTCAATTTGTGTTTACAACGCACAATCTCGGACCTATGGATGTTTTGCAGTCGGCAAAAAATTCTATAGACTTTTTGTCCTCCGATTCAAGGCTTGTCTCGTGGACAAAGAATGGCAATTATACCGCGGCTTCGCAGTACAGAAAGGGATTGATTAAGTATTCGCCCTTCAATATTGAACCGTTCAGCTTTTTGGGCGTATTCGGAGATGGGCAGAAATGAAGCTGATTATTTTTTGTGTTGAATCGGATAAAAAGGCGCAGACAGATACCAAGTATATCGATAAAGCGATACGCAGTTTTTATGTAATCGACAACAATGTCAGAATTGCATATGTGTATATGAACGGTAAGGGAAATTATGCCAAAAACAAAGTTACCTCCCAGATAAAGCGGCTGTTTTCGGGCGACTTTGACGAAAAGCATGTTGTCTACTGTATTGATATCGACAACTGCGCGGACAGCGAAGCGCTTGAGCTGAATGAAAGGATACGCGATTACTGTAAAAATTTAAACTATGATTTTGTCTGGTTCTGCCGCGATATAGAGGAAGTGTTTTTACATAAGCGCTTAAAAGATTCCGAAAAGGTCGGCTATTCTAATAAATTTATGCGCGAAAGGGGGCTGGGAAAAGCCGCCGTAAAAACTCTTTCTTCGAAAACCCAAACGCCGAGGCACAGCAATTTATTGTGTGTACTGGACGGATTTATGGATAAAAAGTCTGTTTAAGACCAAAATCGGTAGAAGATATATCAAATCCGGTCAGAGAAACATCGTGGGCGGTTACAGGCGCCGCTACGCAGTTCGAGCCAAGTATTAGTTTATCAAAACCACGGGCGCCCGCTTGCGGGCGCCCGTGGTTTTGGTGCACCTGAATGGAGGTTGCCGTTTCCCGCAAGCGGGAGCCCTCGGCAAGGCTCTTCGAGCGCGAGCGGGCGGCGTTAATTACCTGAATATTCTCCCTCTGTCGCCCAAACGCCGCTACGCAGTTCAAACCAAGTATTAGTTTATCAAAAACGCTGGCTCCTTTTAAGGAGCCAGCGTTTTTGGTGCACCTGAATGGATTCGAACCATCGGCACCAGACGTCGGAGGTCTGTGCTCTATCCAACTGAGCTACAGGTGCATATATTGCCGCAACAAGGCGGCAAAAATTGTCGTCATTTTATTAAACTGTAAACCGTTTGATTATCCCTAAGAGAATTTCAACCGTCTTTTGCATGCAGGGTACGGGGATGAACTCGTTTTTTGCATGCGCGTTGTGTCCGCCCGTCGCAATGTTGGGGCAGGGCATACCCATAAAGGAGAGCGAGCTCCCGTCCGTGCCGCCGCGCGTGGGTAAAATCACGGGATTTACTCCCGCCTCTTTCATCGCCTCTGCGGCGTAGTCCACGATATACTTTTTGGGCTCTATCACGCGGGCGCAGTTATAGTACTGGTCGCGTATGGAAAACTTAATTCTCGCGCCATATATTGCGGCGAACTCGCCAAAAACGCTCCTTACGAACGCCTTGCGCTCCTCAAATTTTTTATCGTCATGGTCGCGGATTATGCCCTCTAAAACGCACTTTTCAACGTCGCCCGAAAAGCTCATTATAAAGTAGTAACCCTCGCGCCCTTCGGTGGTTTCGGGTCTCTCGTCTTTTGGGAAGCGAGAAAATATATCGGCGCCCACAGCCACGGCGTTTATCATCTTGCCCTTGGCGGAGCCGGGGTGAATGTTCTTGCCCTCTATTTCAAAGGTGAACGCCGCGCCGTTGAAGGTCTCGTAGCTCAGCTCGCCCAGTTCCTCGCCGTCGACCGTATATGCGCAGTCGCAGCCGAACCCCGCGACGTCGAAAAGTTTTGCACCGTGCCCTATCTCCTCGTCGGGGGTAAAGGCAATGCCTATGTCGCCGTGCTTAAAGTCGGGGTGGGTCACAACGTATTCTGCCATCTGCATGATCTCGGCAATGCCCGCCTTGTCGTCGGCGCCAAGAATTGTGGTGCCGTCCGAGGTCACAATATCCATGCCGGCATAATTTTTCAGCGCGGGGCAGTCCTCTAATGAAACGTAAGCGCCGTTGCCTATTTCAAGGTCGCCGCCGTTATATTTTATGACCTGCGGCTTTACTCCGTATCCCTTGGGCGAGGACACCACATCGATGTGCGCGATAAAGCCCACCGCCGCTCTTGAGGGGCAGTTTGCGGGAATTTTGCCGTAGACATAGCCGTTTTCGGTTATCGAAGCCGTTATGCCGAGCGCTTCAAGCTCTTCGAAGAGCAGTTTCGCAAGGTCGAGCTGGCAGGGAGTGGAGGGGGTGTTTTCAGCCGCCCGTTCATCGCCCGGGGTATCAACCTTTACATATCTTAAAAATCTGGAAAGTACGTCGCCCATAAATTTATTTCCGTAAAAAAGAGTTTGCCTTTTCGTCGTATGCGTACCCTATCTCTGCCATTCGTCCGCATATATCATCGAACGAAAGGTCGTACTCATCGCAAAAATCGCTTAGGGAGAGCCCTTCGTCGCGCAGCTTTGTGTTTATGAATGACAGGGCTATAAAGTTATCTTCGGGCAAATCCATGGCAATATTATAACACATTTATTTTTAATTGCAAAACGCGGAAGGGATATGTTATAATATTTTTATGGAAAAAAAGACGGTTGTTGTCGGAATGAGCGGCGGGGTAGACAGTTCCGTCGCCGCCCTCCTCTTAAAGGAGAAAGGGTACAACGTAATAGGTCTCTTCATGCTCAACTGGGAGGAGACGGGCGACGACGGCGCATGCACTGCCGAGGGCGACTTCGAGGACGTAAAAAGGGTGTGCGCCCTGCTCGGCATTCCCTACTACTCCGTAAACTTTGCAAAGGAGTATATGGACAGGGTTTTCAAGTACTTTCTTTCAGAGTATGCCGCGGGCAGAACGCCCAATCCCGACGTTTTGTGCAACAGGGAGATAAAGTTCGGTCCCTTCCGCGAGTATGCCCTTTCGATGGGTGCAGACTATATCGCCACGGGGCACTACTGCGGCATAGACCACAACGCCGACGGCAACCACTACCTTTTGAAGGCAAAGGACGCGGGCAAGGACCAGACTTACTTTTTAAACCAGGTCACGCAGGAACAGCTTGAAAAGGTGCTCTTTCCCCTCTCCGACCTCACCAAGGAGGAGGTGAGGGATATCGCAGTCAAAAACGGGCTTGCCACCGCAAAAAAGAAGGACTCGACGGGCATCTGCTTTATCGGCGAAAGGAACTTCCGCGCCTTTTTAAAGACCTATCTTCCCGCAAAGCCGGGCAAAATTCTCACCCTCGACGGCGAGGAGGTGGGCGAGCACATAGGGCTCATGCACTACACCCTTGGCCAGCGCAGGGGTGTGAACCTCGGTGGAAAGAGCGGCGAAAGCGGCAGGTGGTTTGTCGTAAAAAAGGATATAAAAAACAACATTCTGTACGTCTCCCACGGCGACGAGAGCCCCCTCTATACCGCAAGCTGCGAGGTTTCGGGGCTCAATTGGATAGGATATATCCCTAAGCCAACCTTTGAATGTACTGCAAAATTCCGCTACCGCCAGGGCGAACAGAAGGTAAAGGTCACCCTAACCGAGGGCGGCGCCCGCGTCGACTTTGCCGAGCCGCAGAGGGCTGTAACCCCCGGGCAATACGCCGTGTTCTACGATAAAACCCGCTGTCTCGGCGGCGGAGTGATACTATGAACGTGTTAAAAATCGCGCTGTTGCAGATTGCGCCCGGCAAAACCCTGAAAGAAAATCTTGAAAAGGGAATAGCGCGCTGCAAAAAGGCAAGGGAACAGGGCGCCGATATCGCGCTGTTCCCCGAAATGTGGAGCAACGGATATAACATTCACGGCAGACCTGCCGGCGAGTGGATAAATGACGCCGTTGACATAGACGGCGGTTTTGTAAAAGCCTTCGGAAGAGTAGCAAAGCAGCTTGGCATGGCTGTCGGGGTTACCCTGCTCGAAAAATATAATGGCGCGCCCCGAAATTCCCTTGCGCTCTTCGACAGGCGCGGGCAATTGAAATTTGTCTATGCAAAAGTGCATACCTGCGATTTCGACGCGGAGCGGAATTTGACGGCAGGCGGGGATTTTTATGTCGAAACTCTTGACACGGCTTGCGGAATGGTAAAAATAGGCGCCATGATCTGTTATGACAGAGAATTTCCCGAAAGCGCAAGAATCCTTATGTTAAAGGGCGCGGAACTTATTCTTGTTCCCAATGCCTGTCCGATGGAAATAAACCGCCTTTCGCAGCTCCGAGCCAGAGCTTTTGAAAATATGCTGGCTATAGCTACCTGCAATTACCCGCATACCGTGCCGGACTGCAACGGCAACTCAAGCGTGTTTGACGGGGTTGCATATCTGCCCGATGAAAGCGGTTCAAGGGATACCTGCATTCTTCAGGCGGGCGAAGCGGAGGGGATTTATATTGCCGAACTCAACTTAAATCAATTGCGTGAATATCGTAAAAGCGAGGTGTTCGGCAACGCCTACCGGCATCCCAAAAAGTACACTCTCTTAACCCGGTCTGAAATTGACGAGCCGTTTGTCAGAAACGATTACCGCGAATAATTTATTACACTTCATAACCGCCCGCGCACTTCGTGCGCGGGCGGTGTTGTTTTAGTCGTCCAAGTTTTTAAAAAGTTCGCAGTCAAAGAATTCGGAAAGGGTAATGCCAAGCCCATCGCACAGGCTGACTATCGTCCCAAGTTTCGGGTTGTTGCTCCTTCCCGAAAATATGCTGTTTACCGTCGATTGAATGACCCCCGACATGGTGCACAGCTTATTGGGCGTAATGCCTCTGTCTTTGCAATAGAACAATATGCGCTCTTTAACCGCTTCGTGCAACTTCATTTTTATACACCTTAGAATAAGTTTAGCAGTTTTTGGCGGATAATGTTGTGAATGCATTGACAACTTCGTAAGTGTGATATATACTATTATTGTGAATGTATCGCTAATATATTCATAGCAAAGATTTTTTATTTTATGGGGGGATATTATGTTTGAATACAATGATAAGAAACTTATAACAATGAGTACCATTGTCAATGTAACAGCCTGTATTTTAGCGGCGCTTTTCTTTATTGGCGGAATTGCCCTGTGCGCATTGATAAGCGGGTGGTTTATTTTCGTTTCGATTTTCGGGGTGGCGCTCTGTTGGATCATGTGGGTCATGGCGCGGTTGTATCTGTCCTTTTTGTGCGACGTAAAGCTAATACGCAACAAGCTCTACGGCGTTGACAATGATGGTCTTGATATTTTCATATCCTCTGCCGATAAATTTGAAAAGACCGAAGAGGGCTACTATGATAAATCCGAACACCTTAAACAGTTAAAAATGCTGCTTGACGCAGGCGTCCTCACTCAGGAGGAATACGACAAAAAGAAAGAAGAAGTTATCAATTCAAATAAATAATCAATATAAAATTCCCTGCATCCAAATGGATGCAGGGAATTTTGAGTTTAGATGATTAATCGTGGATTTTGAGGGAGTGGATTATCTTTATAAAGGCGGGGTTGGTGTGGTCGACAATCTCGCTTCTGTCCAGGCTGAGCGCGTTTATCTTCGCCATATCCTCGGGCGAAAGCTCGAAGTCGAACACGTCGATGTTCTCCTTGATTCTGTTCTCGTGGGTCGACTTGGGGATTACCACAACGCCCCTCTGAATGTTCCAGCGCAGCGCAACCTGGGCGGTGGATTTTCCGTACTTTTTGGCGATTTCCGTAAGCACGGGGTGGGTGAAAATGCCGTGTTTTCCTTCGGCGAAGGGACCCCACGCTTCTGGCGTTACGCCGTACTCCTTCATGGTCTTAAGCGCGTTCTCCTGCGCGAAGAAGGGGTGGAGCTCAACCTGGTTTACCGCGGGGATTATATCCACCGTCTCGCAGAAGTCGGTCAGGATATGGGGATAGAAGTTGGACACGCCTATGGCTTTAAGCTTGCCGGCGCGGTATGCCTCCTCCGTGGCGCGGTATGCGCCGTAGTAATCGCCCATGGGCTGGTGAATGAGGTATAAATCGATGTAGTCGAGCCCTAATTTTTTAAGCGAAGTCTCTATCGCGTCCTTTGCCTTTTCGTAACTTGCGTCCTGCACCCACAGCTTTGTGGTTATAAAAAGGTCCTCTCTTTTTACTCCGCTCTTTTTGACAGCCCTGCCGACAGCCTCCTCGTTCATGTATGCCGCCGCTGTGTCTATAAGGCGATAACCTGCGGATATTGCCTCGCCAACCGCTCTTTCGCATACTGCGGGGTCGGGTACCTGATATACGCCGAAGCCGAGCACGGGCATCTTCAAACCGTTATTCAACGTCGTGTAAAGCATAATTTAATTTCCTCCCGTAATTTCTTTTTGTATCTTAATTGTAGCACGCGCTTTGTCCTTTGTAAAATGCCGCTTTTGCATATCAGTATAAGTTAAACGCATACTGTTGACAGCCGCGTGTGCGCGTATTATAATATAGAAAAAGGAGGGGCTATGTTCGAACTCAGGGATTTGAACCAGTTTATCAGGATTGCCGAGTGCGGCACCATCTCGCGCGCGGCTGAGGAGCTGTACCTTTCCCAGCCTGCCCTGTCGCGTGCCATGCAGCGGCTCGAGGGGGAGTTGGGCGTAGAGCTTTTTACCCGTACCAAAAACAGGGTGGAGCTAAACGACTGCGGAAAATACTTTGCCTCGCTTGCGGGCGGGATTATTGAAAGCTGCAACCGCGCCGTCGGGCTCACCCGCGAGTTCTACAGCCGCAACACCACCCTTTCGATAGGCGCCTGCGCCCCCGCGCCCCTGTGGAAGCTTGCCATGGAGCTCACGCCCCGTCTTTCGGGCGAAAAAATTTCCACAAAGGTGTGCGGCGAGGAGGAACTTTTAAGCGGCTTTGCCCGCGGCGAGTTCAAAATTATTATCACCCGCGCCCCCGTTGAGGGCTGTATATGCCGCGAATACTGCCGCGAAAAGCTCATGCTCCTTCTTCCGCGCGAACACCGCCTGGCACAGAAGAGCGAACTCACATTCCCGGATATCGACGGCATCACCATGCTGCTGTACGAGGACATAGGCGTGTGGACGGACGTAAAGGAGCGCCTGCCCCACACGCGGTTTATCGTGCAGAGCAAGTTCGAGGATTTCACCGACCTTGTAAAACAGTCCGCATTTCCGTCGTTCACCACCAATCTTTCCTACCGGCCCGGCGAAGACGGCGGCAGGGTGGCGGTTCCCCTCGTCGGTGAGGGCACCGAACATATCTTTTACATATGCGTAAAGGAGGAGAACAAAGGTCTTTTATGGTAAAGTTTATACATACGGCTGACATACACTTGGCTTCGCCCATGCGCGGATTGCCCGCGGGGAAGGGCGAGGAGAGAAGAAGGGAACTTAGGGCAACCTTCGGCAGAATCGCCTCCTTTGCCTCGAAGGAGGGCTACCGCGCCGTGCTTCTTTCGGGAGACGTGTTCGATGCCGACCGCCCGCTTAAAAAGGACAAGGAATACTTCTTCAACACCGTAAAATCCCACCCCGGGGTGGACTTTTTGTATCTGCGCGGCAATCACGACTGCGGCGGCGCATACGAGGAGAGTTTGCCCAACCTGAAAACCTTTTCGGACAGGTGGACCTATTACGACTACGGCGACGCCGTGATTGCAGGCATTGAACTCACCGCCGATAACGCCCTCTCCTTTTACTCCACCCTTTCGCTCAATCCCTTAAAGACCAACATAGTCATGCTGCACGGTCAGCTTTCGGAAGGCGCGGGGGAGGGGCTCATAAATCTCGCCCGCCTGCGCGGAAAGCATATCGACTATCTCGCCCTCGGGCACGTTCACTCCTTTAAGAGCGGCAGAATAGACGAGCGCGGGGTTTACGCCTATTGCGGCACTCCCGAACCGCGCGGCTTCGACGAAACGGGCGTAAAGGGCATAATAACCCTCGATTGCACGGGCACCGTAAAGAGCGCCTTCGTGCCCTTTTCCTCCCGCACTGTGCGCGAAATGCAGATAGATTTATCCACCTGCGCCGACTGGGCGACCGCGCTCGGCTTTGTAAAAAATTCCGTCCCCGACTGCCTCGGCGACATGGTAAAGATAATTTTAAAGGGCAACGTCGCGTTCGATTCCTCGGGGCTTGCGGAGGACGTTTTAAAGGAGCTTGAACCGCGCCTGTACTGCGTGCGCGTGACCGACGCCACCCTGCCCGCCGTCGACGTTCAGAGGCTCTCGCGCGAAAAGGGCTTGCGGGGCGCCTTCGTAAACGCCGTGCTTGCCCGCGGCGACCTTTCGCCCGAAGAAAAACTGCGCGTCATCTTAATCGGCGTACGCGCCATGGAGGGCAGGGAGGAGGATATATGAAGCTTTTAAAGTGCCATGTCGAAAACTTCGGCTGTCTGAAAAATTACGACCTCTCGTTCGGAGGGGGACTCACCTCCCTGTACGCGCCCAACGGCGGGGGCAAATCCACGCTCGCCGCCTTTATCCGCGCCATGTTCTACGGTCTGCCCGCAAATTCCTCCCGCACCCGCTTCAACGCGCGCAGGCACTACTTTCCCTTCTCGGGCGGTGCGTACGGCGGAAGCCTGACCTTCGGGTGGAGGGGCAGGGAGTACAGGATAGAGCGCTTCTTCGACGAAACTTCGGGCGACGACAAAAAGTGGTTCTGCGACGGTTCGCCCGCCCCCAAGCCCGACGGCGAGTTCGGCGAAGTTGTGTTCGGGCTCGACGAGGAGTCCTTTGCCCGCACCCTCTTTTTTGGCGGGGGAACGGAGCTTTGCGCAACCCCGGGCATATCCGCGGGGCTGGGCGACTACGCCTCGCAGGAGGTCGACGGCGAGCGCGGCAGGGAAATTTTATCGAGGGCAGCCAAAAAGCTTTCGGGCAGGGGCGGCAGGGGCGAAATCGCCGAGCTCGAACGTTCGGTCCGCGCCGTTGAAGCCGAGATTAAAAACATGGAAGATATCTCCCTCGGGCTCGATAAAAAGTATGCGCAGAGGGCGGAAATATCTTCGCGCCTTTCCGCGCTCAGCGACAAAGCCGCCGCCCGTGCCGACTGGCGGAAACTGGGGGATATATCGGGGGAAATAAACAAAAACTCCGCCGAGCTTGCCCGCCTTGAAGCTTCCTACCCGCAGGGTTTTCCCGCCCGCGCCGAGGTTGAAGTTCTCCGCTCGCGGGGCGATAAAAAGGGCTCGAAGCTGCCCGCGGCGCTCTCGTTTGCCTTCTCCTTAATTTTAATGGTTGCGGGCGCGTTGCTCTGTCCCTCGTACCTGTTTGCAGGCATTGCCGCTCTGGCTGCGGGCGCAGTCTTTTTCGTCGCCACCCTCTGCGTGCTTTTTATCGGCAGAAAAAAGCATTCCGCGCGCTCTTTGCGGGCAATCCTCAAAAAATACGGCTATTCAGACAGAGCTGCCCTCGCCGACAGACTGGAGGGGGACATTGCCCTGCGCGAACAGCTTCAGTCGGCAATATCCGCGGGGCAATCGCGCATGAACGAGGTGATAGGCGCCGCTTCGTCCGAACAGATGGGGGAGGGCGAAGGCGAACGGCTGAGGAGGGAGCTTGCGGCAATTGACCGCGATATATCCGACGACGAAAGCATTTTAGAGAGCAGGGAGATAAAACTTGCGCGGCTTTCGGAGCTCGGGTCGCGGCTCGGAGCTTGCCGCCGCCGTCTTTCCGAGTACGCCGTCGCCGCCGAGTGCATCGCCGAAGCGCAGCGTTCGCTCACGCGCACCGTAGTGGGGCCTGTGGCAGAAAGTTTTAAAAAGTATTCCGCGCTCGTAAAAAACACCCTCGGCGACAGTCTTTATATTGATAAAAATTTTTCTGTCGCCTATGAATCTGGCGGCAGACTGCGCCCCGACGGGCACCTCTCCGCAGGGCAGCGGGCGGTGGCAAACGTGTGTTACAGGCTGGCGGTTATCGATAATATCTTCCGCTCGGATATTCCCTTCGTCGTGCTCGACGATCCCTTCTCCGAGCTCGACGGCGAGCGCATGGAGGCAATGGCAAAGCTTTTGCCCGCCCTTGCCCGCGACAGGCAGATCATATATCTCTACTGCCACCCCTCCCGCAAAATCTGACGGGGTGTCCCCGCTGACAGGCTCCGCAATATTGCTTGGTTTCTTACATGCCGGCTCGTCTTGCGGACGGAGTGCCTCCGCTGTCGTGCTCCGCAATCGGGCTTAGTTTTTCTACCCGTATCGTCCTGCGGCGAGCTGGGGGGCGGCTTTGTTCCTGCTGCGGGCGGAGCTTTTAATGTATCTTTTTGCGGCGAAAATTAAAATAAGGAGAATTGAATATGCAATACGGACCCGATCCCGGTAAAATTTATCCCAATGAAAATATCCGCAGTCTCTGTTTTATAAAAAACGTTGTCACGCGCCCCAATATAATTGTGGGAGATTACACCTACTACGACGACGATACGGGTGCGGAGGACTTTGAAAAACACGTTACGCACCACTACGAATTTATCGGCGACAAACTTATAATAGGCAAGTTCTGCGCCATAGGCAAGGGCGTTGAATTTATAATGAACGGCGCAAACCACCGCATGAACTCGGCGAGCACATACCCTTTCAATATCATGGGCAACGGCTGGGAAAAGGTTACGCCCGCATTGAAGGATTTGCCAATAAAGGGCGACACGGTGGTCGGCAACGACGTGTGGATAGGTCAGAACGTAACCGTGCTGCCCGGCGTTCATATCGGCGACGGCGCGGTGATAGGCGCAAATTCCGTAGTGTCTAAAGACGTGCCGCCGTATACCGTTGCGGCGGGGAATTCCGTAAGGCAGATAAGAAAGCGCTTCGACGACGGCACGATCGATTTTTTGCTGAAACTGAAGTGGTGGGACTGGTCTGCCGAAAAAATTTTTGCAAACCTCGAAGCGCTCTGTTGCGCCGACATAGCAAAGTTAAAAGAAATAACCCCCTGACCCTGTTGTATGCAGGAGGATTATGTTATAAGAAACCGGGCACAACTGCGGGCGCGGTACAGCGACAAGCAGTCCATACCCATTACCCTCTAATCTCTAACCTCTACTCCCTATTCACTATTCATTAAACAAAACCACCTGCCGCTGCGAAGACAGGTGGTTTTGTTTAGGTATTGTGTTTCTTTTTCCAGTCTATTATTTTTTCTAAAAGTTCCTTCAGCTCCGCTTCCTCGCCCTTGCCGTCGGGCAGGTAATATCTTTTATCCTTCAGGCTGTCGGGCAGGCACTGCATAGATGTGAGTTTTTCCTTTGTGTCGTGCGCGTACTGGTAGCCCTTGCCGTAGTTTAGCTCCTTCATAAGCTTTGTTGGCGCGTTGCGTATTACCAGCGGCACCGGCTCGGCGAGCATTTTAAGGGCGTCCTTTTTTGCCGACTCGTAAGCCGCGTACAGCGCGTTGGACTTGGGCGCCAGCGACATGTAGACCGCCGCCTGCGTCAGGTGCACCGAACATTCGGGCATGCCTATAAGTCTGCACGCTTCGAAGGCGTCGATTGCTACGGACAACGCCCGCGGGTCGGCAAGCCCGATATCTTCCGAGGCGAACCGCGTTATGCGCCGCGCAATGTATATGGGGTCCTCGCCCGCCTCTAACATTCTCGCCAGCCAGTACACCGCCGCGTCGGGGTCGGAGTTGCGCATCGACTTGTGCAGGGCAGATATTAAATTGTAGTGCTCTTCGCCCTTCTTGTCGTATAAGAGCGACTTCCTCGAGGTGCAGTCCTCCACCGTCTGTTCGGTGACTACTATGCTTCCGTCCTCTTTGGTCTCGCCGTTTAAAACCGCCATCTCGAGCGTGGTCAGAGCGCCCCGCGCGTCGCCGTTTGCAAAGTTGGCAATGGCGGTCAAAAGGTCGTCGGAAATTTCTATCTTCTGCCCGCCGAAGCCGCGCTCGTCGGAGAGTGCGCGCTTTAATAAATCGACTATGTTTTCGGTCGAAAGGGAGTGTAGCACAAAAACTTTACAGCGCGAAAGAAGCGCCCCGTTTACTTCGAACGAGGGGTTTTCGGTAGTCGCGCCTATAAGTATTATGCTGCCCTTTTCCACATAGGGCAAAAAGGCGTCCTGCTGGGCTTTGTTGAAGCGGTGAATTTCGTCGACGAAGAGTATTGTCTTTCTGCCGTACCTGCGCTCCCGCTCGGCCTCCTCCATAACCTGTTTTATCTCTTTTATGCCGCTCGTCACGGCGGAAAAGTCGACAAACTTCGCCTTTGTCCTGTGCGCTATTATGCGGGCGAGCGTAGTCTTTCCCACGCCCGGCGGACCCCAGAAAATCATGGAGCCCACGCTGTCGCTTTCAATTATTTTGCGCAGAATTTTCCCTTCGCCCAAAAGGTGCTCCTGACCGCAGAACTCGTTTAAATCCCTCGGTCTGAGCCTCTCGGCGAGCGGCTGGGGGATGTTGTTTTCAAAAAGTGTGGGCTGATAATCCATTGCGTATCCCCTCAAACTATCTCAGTTTTTCAAAAAATATGTCGTCCTTTAAGTAAGCGCCCGCGGAAAGGTTTGCCCCCAGCGCACACATAACCTTTGTAAGGGCGCTTTCGGTGCACTCGTCAAAGGCGCATATCACGGAGGCGGGCAGCCCGACGGCGCTCGCATACACGTTGGCTCTGCTGTCGACCGAGGCGATAACCACCTCAACGTTTCTTTCGCGGCAGTACTCGGCAAAGCGCTTGAAGTTGAGGTTCCTGCCCGTCGTGCACACCGTGTCGCTGTGGTAGGGTTCGAGCACTACGGCGCGGGGCGCGTATCTGTCGAAGTCGTACAGCGAAAAGTTTAAAAGCGAACGCGCGGTGATAAGCATAACGTCGCGGCATATGTCGGGGGCAACCGCTCTTTTGCCGACCTCTTTAAGCTGTTCGGGCGTGGGCAGCAAGGGGTGGGTGTTAAAGGTTATTTCGCCGTTTTCCACAACCGCAAGGCTTTCGCCTAAAACGCTCCTGTACCAGCCCGTTATCTGTTCGCAGAACATAAGGCGCGAGGCGAGGTGGATCTCCGCAGGGCTGTCGGCGCCGTTCGCAAAGGATACAAACACGCCCTTCGCGCCGCTCTTTTCAATAAAATCCACGGCGGCGATAAAGTTTTTAAGCCCGTTCTGCCGCCTGTCGTGCAAGGGGAAGAGGGAGGAAACGAGCATTATCGGCAGTCCCCTGTTGCATAATGTGAGTGAAAAGTAGTGCGCGTTTATGCACAGCGAATCGGTGCCGTGGGTTATTATAACGCCGTCGTATTTCTGCGGGTCGACGGCTTTCACCGCGGCATATATGGCGTGCAGCTGCTCCTCGTGCACGTTTTCCGAGAGCATGGAAACGGGCTCTTCGCAGTCGAATTCAATGTCGCCGCCCCGCTCTTCGCGGTACATTTCTATAAGTTTTTTGTTGGCGCTGCCGTCGAGGTCGACCGTGCCGTCAACCGCCGCGCTGCCAATCGTTCCGCCCGTAAAAATAACCTTGATAACCTTTTTCATGCGTGCTCCCCGCCGTAAATAATTTTCAACTCAATTATACTTTGCCGTATAAAAACTGTCAACTTACTAAAAAGGGCGGCTTAAATAAAATAAGGTTTTCTCCGCTCAGTCTTTTAGTCCGAGAAGATAATCGGCGCTCTCGTCAAGCAGTTTGCACAGCTCTATCAAAACTTCCACCGAAGGGTAGTTGTCGCCCTTTTTCCAATTTGTTATATTTCCCTCTGAAATCTTTAAAATTTCAGAAAGTTGCTTTTGCGTGTAGCCGCTGTACTTAATGGCTTCGGTCACTCTGTCCTTGAACACATTATTCATATAATTCAGTTTAACTAAATTTATACAAACTGCTTGACAATTCAGTTTAACTGAATTATAATTGATTTATGAAACAGTTAAATAAGCCCAAAAAATCCTTATCTTCAAAACTATTTGCTCTATTTTGCTGGACCATAGCGGTAATTGCATCAATTTGCGCCGTCGCCGGCATATTCTGCGTTATTCCTGTTATCGGGTGATTGAGTATGGCATTGATTGTTTGTCCCAATTGCGGAAAAAAGATATCTGATACCGCTTCAGTTTGTATTCATTGCGGCTCGCCCGCAAGCCCCGCACCCAAACGCGGGCAAACTCTTTATACCGGATTGCCTGTAAGCAAACGCACGGAATTGGAAACTGAATTTTTTTATAATATTGAACCCGACTGCGCTGTTGCCGGGACCAAATTTGCAAATGTCGCTTTTTGCGAAAAGCAATTAAAAATATCCCTTTCGGTTGTCTATGTTCTTTTCTTTTGTGCGGCAATATGCGGCATATTCAACGCGGAAATTTACACGGGGTTGCTTTTTTTGTGTGCGCTGTTGATTTTTATGTGTTTTAACCTGATGGCGATAATATGTATCATTATTATTAAAGCCATAAAAATTAAACGGCTAAAAGCCATGTTGATTGCAATTAAACGTTATCAGGTTTGGCTTGCAGCCGAACGTAATATTCTTTATTCTCCCCATTTTGACAAAAAATTATATGCTTCCCTATACTCATCCATAAAAATCTGACAAGAGAGGAAAATATAATGGCTATTTTTAAATGCCCTGAGTGCGGTAATAATGTATCGACTTCGGCGGAATGCTGCCCGCACTGCGGCATGAAGTTTACCGTCTGTCCCGAATGCGGCAAAATATATAAGGGTCAGCCGACAGTGTGCCCCAATTGCGGCGCGTCTTTAAATTGTCAGTCCGTCACCGCTCCAACCCCTGCTCCTTCCCCTGCAGAGGACGGCGTTTACTCCGATTCCAATGTTACCATGTTCAAAATATGGGGGAAAGCAGGTACTAAAAATTTAATTCTTAATTTTATTTCGGACCGCAAAGCAATCATATTGTACGGAATTCTTATTTTCTTCGCCTGCATTGGTGCAATCATTTATTTTGTTTGGAATGGCATCGGGGATATTTTCGAAAAATATGAGGCTTTTGCGCAAACGTTCGACTCTATAGGGGCTATAATATGGGTTGCGGCGGTTGTTGCAATCGCATTTGCGGCAATTATACTTTGTGTAAGAATTTACCGCGACAAAGCATTCGTCGGCTGGTTGACAACTGAAAAATATGACTACGTAAGATATCTGTCAAAATTTATGGAGGTCGGTAAGAAAACTCCCCACGAATATGCCATTGCCGCCCATTTGGACGAAGTATATTGTTTTTACTTAACGCATAATCCAACGGCAAACAAAACGCGAGCGGTTGCGTATATATTTGGTTTTCTCAGTTTTGTTACACTGATTATCGGTTATATGATTGTCGGAATGCCCTATTTGGAACAATTTGAAGAAGCCACTTTGCGTCAGCTACTCGTCGGGGAAGATATCGATATGCACTATGAAATAGTGCCGATTATAATACCTGTGATAGTCAGCATTGTTTTAGGGTTTGTTGAAATGGGGATAGGCGAATCGTTTACGACGAAAAAGGCGGTTCAATGGATGAAAGAACAAATGGAAAAGAGCGGCGTAGTTCCCAACCAATAAAATAAAAAGGCGTGGTAAGCGCCTTTTTATTTTTTTATTGATTATTGCGCGTAGATATTGTATAATAAAGGCAAGAATTTATTTCGGGGGAAAATTATGTACGATTTCGAATACTACGCGCCCACAAAGGTTGCGTTCGGAAAGGACAGCCTTTCAAAACTTGCAGGGCTTTTGAGCGAGCAGGGCGCACGGCGCGTTCTTCTTCACTACGGGGGCGGCAGCGCCGAAAGGAGCGGGCTTCTTGCAATAGTCCGCTCGGCTCTGAGGGAGGCGGGCTGTACCGTCTTTGAGCTCGGCGGTGTAAAGCCCAACCCCAGACTATCCCTCGTCTATGAGGGCATCGAGCTGTGCAAGAGGGAGAATATCGGCTTTATTCTGGCGGTCGGAGGCGGCTCGGTAATAGATTCCGCCAAAGCGATAGGCTACGGTGTGGCGAACGACGGCGACGTGTGGGATTTTTATGCCGGCACGAGAAAGCCTTCCGCCTGCCTTCCAGTGGGCGTCGTGCTCACCATAGCCGCCGCGGGCAGCGAAATGAGTAACTCCTCGGTTATCACCAACGAAAACGGCTGGCTCAAGCGCAGCTGCAATTCAAACTACGCCCGCCCGCGCTTTGCCGTCATGAACCCCGTGCTAACCTACACCCTGCCCGCCTATCAGACGGCTTGCGGCTGCACGGATATTTTGATGCACACCATGGAGCGCTATTTTTGCAGCGGCGGCAACATGGATTTGACCGACGCCCTTGCCGAAGGGCTGATGCGCACCGTGATTGCCAACGCGCGTATTTTAAAGACAAAGCCGGATGACTACGACGCCCGCGCCGAGGTCATGTGGGCAAGCTCGCTTTCGCACAACGGGCTCACGGGCTGCGGCAACTCTGGCGGCGACTGGGCTGTGCACGGCATAGAACACGAGCTTGGCGGTCTTTACGACGTGGCTCACGGAGCGGGACTTGCCGCGGTGTGGACGGCTTGGGCTGAGTACGTATACGCCGACTGCCTTTCCCGCTTTTACAAGTTTGCCGTAAACGTAATGGGCGTGCGCCCCGACGGCACGCGCGAAACCGTCGCCTTAGAGGGCATAGAGGCGTTTAAAAGCTTCCTCAAGGATATAGGTATGCCCGTAAACCTTAAAGAGCTCGGCGTCAGCCCTACCGACGGACAGTTTGCGCTCATGGCGGAGCAGTGCGCCGCAACGGGCGGTGGCAAAAAGGGCAGCGCGAAAATTCTCTACGCCGCCGATATCGAAAAAATACTCCGCAACGCCGAAAAAACGGTATAATAATTTTAAATACGATTAATGCGGCAGTCGGAGCGTGCCATATTAACCCGCCCCGCGGCTTCGCCGCGGGGCGGGGATAAAGTTAAAAATTCGGGTTATATTTCCTCTTTGTCGGGGGAAAGATATCCCTCGCCGTAAATTTCCTTTGCGGAGGAAACTATCATAAACGCCTTTTTGTCCTCCTCGCGCACGATGTCGCGGAGGCGGGGGTATATTATGGGCTTAACCACGCAGAGTAATATTTTTTTCATGGCTCCGCTGTAGGCGCCCTGCGCGTCGACAAAGGTCGCGCCCGCGTCAAGCTCGTTCAGAACGCGCTTGCATATTCTGTTTGCCGGCTCCTCTTCGGCTATTATGAACACCATCTTCGCCGAGTTCCCGCCGTACAGTACCCAGTCGAACACGAGCGTGAACACGACGACGGACAGCACGGTGTAAAAGAGCACCTCGAGCTTGTCGTCGTAGGCGAATATCGTGCAGCTTACGATTATTATGTCGCTGACCATGGTAATAAGCCCCGTGCTTATGTGCCTGAACTTCTTTTTTAATATTTTGACGGGTATATCCGTTCCGCCCGAAGAGGAGCCGCAGCGGAATATCAGCCCCATGCCGAATCCGAAAATGGCTCCGCCCGTCACGGCGTTAATAAGGCGGTTGTCGGTAAACGGCAGAAGATTTACCCCGTATGCCGCGGGCACCCAGTCGAAGAATATGCGCTCGGTAAGCCACATGAGGAGGGAGGAGAGGGCTATTACGTACAGCGTGGAGAGGAAGAATTCCCTTCCGAACACCTTCCAGCCCCACAGCATCAGCGGCACGTTTATAATAAAGGCTATAATGCCCGTCGAAACGCCCGTCACTTCGTTTATAATCAGCGCAATGCCCGTCGCGCCGCCGCCGGCAAGCCCGCCCGCCTGCAAAAACATTACCACGCCCACGGGGTAGAGTATGCAGCCCAAAGTTATCAGCAGATATTTTTTTATATAGCCTTTTACAACAATCCGTCTCTCATTTTCCATATCTATATTTTATATACGCCGCACGCTCAAGTCAACCCGTGTTTGTAAAAATCTGGCAATTACTTTCTGTATTCCCTCGGGGTAACGCCGTATTTCTTTTTAAAGGCGTCTTTAAAGTAGTTCCCGTCCGAAAAACCGCACCTTAAAGCAATGTCCGTTATGGTGTCGTCGGTGGAAACGAGTTCGAGAGCCGCCCTCTGCAACCTTATAAAGGAAAGGTATTCGTGCAGTCCCACGCCAGCCGCCTCGCGGAATTTGCGGCTTAGATAGTTGGGCGAATACCCTGCCGCCGCGGCAATGTCCGGTATGGTTATGTCGTCGGCGTAGTGGTCGGTTATAAACTGGGCAGCCCTCACTATGGGGCTGTCGGTCGTGTGTATCTGCTCGGGCAGTCCGTCTAAAAAGCGGCACTCCCTCGAACAGAGCAAAAACAGCTCCTGAAGGAGCACCCTCTCCATAATGCCCGACCGCACGTCGTCTATGCGCTGTTCCCTCACCATGCGGGCAATCAGTCCGTTGAACTGCTCGCCGAAGGCTTCGGGTGCCTGAAATATGCGCGTGTCGTCAAAAAAGTTTGCCCCTTCGGGCATGACGGCGGCAACCTTTTCGTCGATATCGTCCATGCGGAAAAATATGTTGCTTCTCAGGCACGAGCTCTTTGTGTAGCGCGTGTAGTGAAACACCCCGGGGGGAATGAGCATGAAGTCGCCCTCGCCCAGTTCGAACACGTTATTTTCAATAAAAAAACTGCACGCGCCCCCGCCCACGTAGAATAGTTCAAAGTAGGGGTGACAGTGGGGGGAGAGCATCGTAAAGCCCTTTTCGTTCAGCCTTGTCTGTGCAAAAACGCGGCTTATCGGTCTGTCGGAAAATCTTGTCGTGTTGTCTGCCTCCATCTCTCGGCCTCCCCGTGCTTGTGTTGAAAAATCAGTACTTTTTATTTATTATAATATATTAACCGTAGAAAACGCAAGAAAAAGAGTTGTAAAATTATAGAGCAAATCAGAGACGGAGGGTGAAATAATTTTGCGTTCGGTACAAAAGGTAAAAAAACGTTATTCGCTTTTTACGGGCAAACAGCTTCTGCTGCTCATTCTGCCCATAGTCATAGAGCAGATTTTTTCGACTTCCCTCGGCATGTTCGACTCCATGATGGTCTCGAGCATAGACACCCTCGGTCACGCCTCCAATGCCGTGGGCAACGTCGACTATTTAAACAACCTCGTCATACAGCTCTTTTCGGCGTTCGCCACGGGCGGAGCCATAATCACTTCGCAGTCGCTGGGCGCAAAGGACATTGAAACCGCCAAAAAGAGCGCAAAGCACATGCTCGTGCTCATACTCATCTTTTCAACCCTGATCGCCGCGCTCTGCCTTGCGCTCAACCCCTTAATACTCAACCTCTTCTACGGCGACGTGTCGGCTGACGTAATGGCATATCAAAGGCAGTACTTCTACATAACGGCGGCGTCATTCCCCTTAATCGGCATATTCAACGCCTCAGCCGCCCTGTTGAGGGTGCAGCGCAAGTCCATGTCCACCATGGTCAGCGCGGGCGCGAGCTGCGTTATAAATATCGGGCTCAACGCGCTCTTCATATGGGGGCTTCATATGGGCGTTGCCGGCGCCGCGCTCGCAACGCTGATTGCCCGCGCCGTACCCGCGGTATATATGCGCGTGCTTTTAATGTCGGATAAAAACACGCTCACCGTAAAGCTCTTCGGCAGGTTCAGGTTCGAAGGCGCCATGGTAAAGCGCATACTCTTCCTCGGCATACCCAGCGGCATCGAAAGCTGCCTCTTCCAGCTGGGCAAGCTCATGACCAACACCTTTGTAAACTCGGGCTGCTACGTTGTGTGGAATGCGGAGCTCGGCGACAACATTAACATCGAGGCAAACGCAAACACCATAGCGAACAATTTAAACAACATTGCCTCCGTCGTGGGAAGCGGCGTGGGCAACTCCTGCATGACGGTAATAGGTCAGGCGGTCGGCACGGGCGACGAGGACTGCGTAAAGTATTACATAAAGCGCATGTTCATAATCTCCTTTATCTCCAACGCCTGCATGGTCGGGCTGATAATGGCGAACAGCTCCTGGCTCATCTACCTGTGGCAGCAGCCCGCGGAAGCTTACCCCATCGCGCTCAACTGTCTGTATCTCTGCCTCTCATTCCAGTTTGTCACCTATCCGCTGTCCTTCACCACGCCCGGAATTTTAAAGGCGACGTCCGACGTAAAGTACGTAATGTGGTCGGCAATCTGTTCCATGCTCGTAATGCGCGTGGGACTGTGCTTCCTTTTAACGAGCGACGCTTTGACCACCTGGCTCGAATCTACCTTCGGCTTCAAGTTCGAACTCGGCGCCATGGGCTACTGGATAGGCATGTGCGCCGACTGGGTGCTCCGTTCCATACTCTTCGTCTCCCGCCTCCTCACGGGGCGCTGGAAGAAGGCTTCGGGCATGATAAAAGAGGGGGCAAAGGCGGAGGAACTGCCCGCGGAACAAGCTTAAAAAATACATTCAAGGAGGCATATTATGGCACCAAAGCCCTTTCGCCAGATGTATGAAGAAAAATATATGCGCTTTCCCCAAGGCGCATGCAAGGCTGTAACTTTGAGCTACGACGACGGAGTGCAAGCCGATAAAAGGCTGATTGCAATATTAAATAAATACGGTCTCAGAGGGACCTTCAATTTAAACTCCGTGCTCTTCGACTGTCCAGACTGGCACAACCGCATGAACGAGGAGGAGACGTATGCAACCTTTTCGGAGGGCGCGCACGAGGTCGCACTGCACGGCGCAAGGCATATTTTTTTAAACAAGGTCCCCCTGCCCGAGGCGATGAGAGAGGTCGTTTTAAACCGCGAATACCTTGAAAAGAAGTTTGCGAGAATAGTAAACGGCATGGCTTACGCCTACAACGGCTTCAACGAAGAGATAAAAAAGGGGCTTGCAATGCTCGGCGTAAAGTATGCCCGTACTACGGCAAACACACATTCCTTCGCGCTGCCCGAAGATTTTTTAGAGTGGAACCCCACCTGCCACCACCGCGAAGAGTGCTTCGGGGAGCTCACTGAAAAATTTCTGAACAGCAACCCCCTTTCGGAGTTCAAACACCGCGAAAGTCTGCTCTTTTTCCTCTGGGGGCATGCCTATGAGTTTGACGACGACAACAACTGGGAAATAATCGAAAATTTCGCCCAAAAAATAGCTTCGGCAAAGGATATATGGCTTGCAACCTGCGGCGAGGTGTGCGACTATGTAAACGCTTACAAATCGCTTGTGTTCTCTCTCGACGGCGAAAGGGTTTACAATCCCTCGGCAATCCCCGTCTGGCTCGAGCTCCGCGGCAAAACCTACAAAATCGAACCCGCCCAAACGGTGCTCTTCGACGAAGATTAATCTTAAAAATTTGCGGCGCCCGTTTTGTAACTTGCGCGGCTCGTCGGCGCAAATGAAATTATACGAAAGTGCTCGCAGGCTCACATTTCCGACTTTAATCATTGCGCCTCCTCTTCACACAAAAGCCACGGTTTTGTGTGAGGCTAAGGAATTGATATATGCGCTTCGCGAAGGCAAATGCCCTTTCTCCCGCCCATACTTCGTATGAGCGAAAGCGCTCTGCATTTGCCTCAATATGGGAGTTTCCTCCGTGCAGGCACGTCGGAAACTCATTTATGGGAACTTGTGCAGCAATTCATAACTCTAAACTCAACCGTCCCTGTGAAGTAATTCACAGTGACGGTTTTTTTTAGCAGTGGTTTTTAATGGAAAAATTATAAATGCCTGCCGCATATATAGTCATGAATATAACTCCAAACAACTTTAAAGCTCTCACAAAAATCACGGATAGTCCACTAATCGTGCAAATGCATGTGTCTGAAGGCTGAGGCAGGTTTGGGTCTGTTTGCAAGCCTGATTTGAAATTACGGACGGGAATAATGCGGTTGGGATTCTTCGGCTTCGCCTCAGAATGAC
>CALVMP010000018.1 GCA_944346655.1 uncultured Clostridia bacterium | reverse complement strand
TAGCGCATGTTTCCGCAGTAGAGGTACAGTCCGTCGTCGGCAACACCCGTAACTTCGGGCTTGGTTTTATACCCAGAACAGCCGGAAAGTACGACAAGCGCCGAAAAAGCCAAAAGACAGGATAATATTTTTGTGGCTTTATGCATGCCCTTTCTCCTTAAACAATAAGAGCGTTCCCTGTATAGGGAACGCCCGCAAGAGTGTACCCTGATTGTCTTGCACTACAACATTCCGCACTATGGGAATATAGGATACATCAATTGCCGATTGTACCCCATAGTTAGTTATAATGTTGTAGTGCATTTTCATTATAACACCGCAAAGTAAAAAATGCAATGCTTTTAAAAAAATTTGCCTCTCGCTCATCTGCAGCGTTGACGTGTTCAGGCAAATACGGGGTAATATTTGTCCTGCGGGCGCCATACAATATTTAAAAAATACAGCCGTCATTTTTTGATGCGCGGCGGTAAAAAGGAAAAATTATGCTTGAATTTTCCCGCATGACTGCCGCGGCAGTTCTAAAAAATCTCCGCTCGGACGGGCAGGGGCTGACCTCGTCCGAAGCTTCGGCCCGCCTTGCAAAGTACGGGTACAACTCTCTCGGCGGACAGAAAAAGATAAATGTGTTCACACTCTTTTTGTCCCAGTTCGGCGACGTCATGACCCTTTTGCTCGTCGCGGCGGCGGCAATTTCGGGGGTGATAGCCTTTATCTCCCGCGATTTTTCCGACCTCACCGACACGATAATAATCGTCGCCATAATCGCCCTCAACGCCGTCGTGGGCACTGTTCAGAGCTACCGCGCGGACAAAGCCATCGAGCACCTCAAAAAGCTCTCCACGCCGACGGCAACCGTCCTCCGCGACGGAAAAACCGTGCGCATTCCCGCGGGCGAACTTACCGTGGGCGATGTTATAAGCCTTGAAGAGGGCGACCTCGTTCCCGCCGATTGCCGCATACTCTCCTCCGTCTCGCTTATGGCGGACGAGTCGGCTCTCACCGGCGAATCGACGCCCGTCGAAAAGCGCGACGGGGTAATAAAGGAGGAAAATATTCCGCTCGGCTCTACATATAACATGCTCTTTTCCTCCACGTTCATAGTGCGAGGGCATGCCTCCGCAGTGGTGACGGGGGTGGGGGCAAATACGCAGATAGGCGCAATCGCCGGCATGCTCGAAGGTTCGGACAAGGGCAAAACCCCGCTCGAGCGCACCCTTGCAAAGCTGGGCAAAATTATTTCGCTGTTCGTTATAGCCGTCGCCGCCGTCGTGTTTATCTTCTCGGCGGTCGCGCGGGGGGAAGTCTTGCGCTCCTTCATGACCTCGGTCGCAATAGCCGTCGCAGCCATTCCCGAAGGCTTGCCCGCCGTAGTTACCATAATCATGGCGATGGGCGTCACACGCATGAGCAACAAAAAGGTCATAATCCGAAAGCTTAAGGCGGTCGAAACGCTGGGTGGCTGTACCTGCATCTGCACGGACAAGACGGGCACGCTCACGCGCAACAGAATGGAGGTAAAGGAAACTTTTATTGCGGGCGACGAACGGGAATTTTACAACTGCATGCTCGCCTGCAACAATGCAAGCGGCTCTTCGGGCGACCCCACGGAGGTTGCGCTCTTAAATTATGCAAAAAAGTCGGGCGCGTCCTTTTCCTTAAAAAGGCTGTCGGAAAACCCCTTTACTTCCGAACGGAAGATGATGAGCGTTGTTGTGGAGGGAGGCACTACATACGTAAAGGGCGCGCCCGACATTTTGCTGTCCGCCAGCACATATGTCGCAACCAACGGGGGAAAGCGGGCGATGACCGAGGGGGACAGGCAGGCAATTCTTGCCCGCAACGGCGCCCTTTCCGACGGCGCCATGCGCGTTTTAGCCTTTGCCGTAAAGCAGGGTGAGGGGGAAAATAATTTAACCTTTCTGGGGCTCGCGGGACTTGCCGACGGCTTGAAGAGCGGGGTTAAGGAGGCGGTGGAGGAATGCCGCCGCGCGGGTATTGCAACGGTTATGATAACGGGCGACCACGCCCGCACCGCCCTGGCTGTGGCAAAGCAGGCGGGAATATGCTCCGACCCTTCCCTCGTCTTTTCGGGCGAACAGCTCGACGGCATGACGAGGAGGGAGAGGGCTGAGGCGATAAAGAGGGGCAGGGTGTTTGCCCGCGTAACGCCTGCGCATAAAAACTTAATCGTCAAAATCAAAAAGAGCGCGGGCGAAGTCGTCGCCATGACGGGCGACGGGGTGAACGACGCGCCCTCGATAAAATCCGCCGATATCGGCGTGGCGATGGGCATATCGGGCACGGACGTCACCAAGAGTGTGGCAGACATGGTCATCGCCGACGACTCCTTCCCTACCATAGTTTCCGCCGTGAGAGAGGGAAGAAGGATCTCTTCAAACATAAAAAAGACGATAGATTTTTATTTGTCGACCAACCTTGCCGAAGTACTCGCAATTTTAATCGCCACTATCTTTTTTCCTTACTGCGACTTTCTTCTCTCTACCCAGCTTTTATGGATAAACCTCTTCACCGACTCCTTTCCCGTGCTCGCGCTCGGCGTGGAGAAGGGTGACCCCGACGCAATGTCCCGACCGCCGCAGCGGGCTGAAAGGGCAATTTTAAACGGGCGCTCCATGCTCGCAATATTGTGTTCGGGCGCATATATATGCGCGGCAACGCTCGCCGCGTTCATTCCGGCGCTCAACTTTTGGGGCAACGGCGTTGCAACCACAATGGCGTTTTTAACGGTGTCGTTTTCCGAGCTCTTCCACGCCTTCAACGTGCGCTCCTCCCGTCCCGCGCTTTCGCGCGGGTGCCTCTCGAACAAGGTGTTGCTTGGAACCGTCGCTCTCGGCGTGCTCGCAAACGTCGTACTCTGCGTCTCTCCGCTTGCGCCCGCCTTCGGGCTTGCACGCCTCAATGCCGTTCAGTGGCTCATAGTTATCGCCCTGGCGCTTTCCATAGTGCCTGTCACCGACCTTGTAAAGTGCATTTTAAAGAGAAAAGGGCGCAGGCGGCTATTTTAACGGACAATAAATTTTTTGCCGAAGCTTGTCTGAAATTGACAATCGCCTCCGAAATATAGTAAAATCAAATTATATTTTAAAGATTTTGCGTGCGGAGGGGAAATGATGTTTTACGTATATGCGCCGGATCGTGCGCGGCGAAGCGCGGACGGGGAGCTGATTTCTTCTTCCTGCGCGGTTTAACGGCAATGCAGTGGGTATACCTTGCGCTCAGCGCTGTTTTCGCCGTACTCTTTCTTATTTTCGTCACAATTTTCTGCTCCCTTATCGTAAAAAGCGAGTGCCGCGCAATCGCGGCGGGAGGTCGCGACAGGCGGCTGTTTGCGCGCATATGGGTTCGGCGCCGCCGCGGCGTGCTCCGCGCCCTTTCGGACTGCATCGGCACGGCAATTGTAATTGTCTGCTCTCTGTGCGCCGTTCAGACTGTGGTTTTCAGGCTGTCTGACGGCAGGTGCTATGCCTTCGCCGCCTGCCTCGCCGCGGCGTCCGGCTCCATGAGCTATGTCGAAGAAGGCAATTCCATCCCCGCGGGCGCCGCAGGCGGGTTCGACGCAGACGACCTTGTTTTTATAGTAAAGGCGTCGGAGGAGGACCTCGTGCCGGGAACGGTGATAGCCTTCGTAAATCCGCAGGGGCAGATAATCGTCCACCGCATCTTTGCCGTCACCGGGAGCGGAGGGGTAACGTACTACGTCACGCGCGGAGACGCAAATCCCGAGCCCGACCCCGTTCCCGTCGCCTTTTCCTCGGTAATAGGCGTATACTACGGGGTCAAAATACCGCACGCAGGCACGCTTGTCAGGTTTTTCAAGTCGGATACAGGCATGGCGACCGTTGCCGCCGTCTTTTATTTATCTGCACTCGGTGCAATTTCTTACGCCGAAATTTCAGCCGCCGAACGCTTGCGGTGCAGGTTTATTACTTAAAAAATAAAATTTGAGCTATTTTTTAAAACTATAAATTAAATTGCTTTGACAAAGCCGTTAATTTATGATATATTGATTTAGCGTTGATTATTGCGGACATGCGGATGTACCCAAGTGGCTCAAGGGGCTCCCCTGCTAAGGGAGTAGTGCGGGAAACCGCAGCGCGAGTTCAAATCTCGCCATCCGCGCCAAAACGTCTGAAAGCACAAAGTGCTTTCAGACGTTTTTGAATATCAGCGGGGTTTTAAGAGGTTAACTGCTTCAATAAAAAAAGGCAAGCCGCCGCATGGTGCAGGGGTGTTGCGTTCCGCCGCGCGGCAATTAATTTTTATTAAATATTTTAGCTCCGCCGCTTGATTATTGTGCGGGCGTGTGCTAAAATGTTGTATACAGAATAAAAGAGGGAATATTATGAGAATTGTTTTCTTCGGTGATTCCATTACCGATTGCGACAGGGACAGGAACGACGAGCAGTCGCTCGGCAACGGCTACGTCAAAATTCTTGCCGATAAGCTTCGCCCCATCTACCCCGATATGGATATAGACCTCATAAACAAGGGTATATCCGGCAACGAGGTGTGCGACCTTCTCGCCCGCGTGCAGAAGGACGTGATCGATTACAAGCCCGACGCCGTCGTAATAATGATAGGCATAAACAACGTCATTCACAAATTCAAGTACGGCAAGGAGCTCAATTTAAAGCAGTTTGAAAGGGATCTTAAAGCGCTCATAAAAAAGCTCAAGGATGCAGGCATCGTGGTAATATTTCTGGAACCCTTCCTTTTGCCCGCGCCCGACAAAAAGCGCATGCGCCCCCTCTTCAACCAGGAGCTTGAAATTATTCACGACACCTGTGTCGAGATGTGCGACGAGTTTGTCGCCTACGACGAAATGTTCAACGGGCTGTGCATAACCATGCCCTATACCGTGTACTCCGAGGACGGCGTTCACCCTACATTCGAAGGCTCTGACATTATCGCCAATACCGCCATAAAGGCAATACGTAAGCACCTGATGTAAATACCTATGAAACTTGTCACACTCAGGAAAATACTTATCATAATGCTCGTTTGCTGTCTGCTGGTCGTCGCGGCAGGCGCCGTGATCATGGTCGCAGGCGAGCCTATGGGGCTCATCGGGATAATAACGGGCGCGGTGGCAACCTTTCCCATTCTCGGCGAACTTGCTTCGACCGACAAAAAACTTAAAAGCAATCTTTCTACAAAAAATCCGCAATCTTAAAGATTGCGGTATTTTTTATGAGCAGAGTTTTTTCAGGGCGAGTTTGTAAATTTTAAAGCATTTTTCTATCTTTTCAAAGGTTATGTATTCGTCGGGCTGGTGAATGGTGCTCTCCTCGCCCTCCTCTTCGGGACCGAACGCCGCGCCCACCTTAAGCGCCCTTGCATAAGTTCCGCCGCCGATGGCTATGGGCTGTGCGTTTTTGCCCGTGACCTCGTTGTACACGCCCAGAAGAGTCTGAATAAGTTTGCCGTCCCTGTCGTTGTAAAGGGGCGCCTGGTCGTGCAGAACGGAGTAGGGCACGCCCTGCCTGCCGACTATGGCAAGCACGTCCTCTTTTTTCATTGTGGCAGGGTACCTTATGTCGCAGGTAACAAAAATTTTGTCGCCCTCCTGCCTTATAACGTTGGGCGAAAAGGTGAGGGGACCTGTTTCGTCCTTCAGACCGTCCAGCCCCATTTTTTCCTCGAAGAGCATGCGTTCCATGTCTTTGAGCCCGAGGTACGCCAAAAGCTTTGGTATAGCGTTTACGCCCTTGTCGGGGGTGGAACCGTGTGCGCTCTTCCCGCGGGAAACTACTTTGCAGCCGTCGCTCTCAAGCCCCATAATTTTCAGCTTTTCTGCGTCGGCGGCGGCTTCGGCTTCGCAGTAGTCGCACACCATGTTCGGTCTGTTGCCGCCCTTAAGATTTCTAAACGCGGAACTCTCTGCGCCGAATGCGAATTCAAGCTGAAGAATGCCCTTTTCGGCATATATTACGGGGAAATCGGCATCGGGCGAAATTCCTTCCTCGGGCATGGTTGCCACTTTGTTGTAGTGTTCTATGCATTTCCAGCCCGTCTCCTCGTTGCAGCCGAGTATGAGCTTTATCGTCCGCGCGGGTTTAAAGCCCTCCTCTTTAAGGGCGTGCATGGCGTAAAGGGCTATCATTGCGGGACCCTTGTCGTCCATGGTTCCCCTGCCCCAGATTCTCTTTCTTTGGTTGTCGATCTCCCCGCCGAACGGTTCGTGAGTCCAGCCGCTGCCCGCGGGTACCACGTCTATGTGGGCAAGCACGGCAAAATCTTTGCCTTCGCCCCATACCGCTTCGCCTATGTAGTTGTCGTAATTTTTTGTCTTAAAGCCCATGAATTCGGCAAGCGAAAGAAAAAAATCGAGGCACTTCGCGTTTTCTTCGCCGAAGGGCATGCCCTCTTTGGGCTCGCCCTGCTCCGAATCGTAGGTAACTGCCTGCGACAGATTTTTGACTATGTCTTCAAAATAATTGGTCATAATCTCTCCGTGGAAAGTTTTTTTGTCTGCCAGACATTTGCAGGCAAACTTGGTTTTTTTATTATACACTTTTTTAATTTTATGGTAAAATGAATTCAGGCACTTTTGCAAAAATTGTTTTGAGAGGTTTTTACAATGCACGAAGGACACCGCAAGCGTCTGTGGCAGAAGCTCAGGGACGGCGACAATCTGTTTGAGCACGAAATTTTAGAGCTTCTTCTCTTCAACGCCTATCCGCGCAAAAACGTCAATCCCGTGGCGCACGCCCTGCTTTCGCGTTTTCCATCCATAAACGAGGTGTTGAACGCCCCCGTTGAAGAGCTCATGCTGGTGGAGGGAGTGGGGGAGAGCGTTGCGCTGTACTTAAAGTGCGTGGGCGAGGTCTACCGCCTTAAAAACGACTGCGACAGCTTTGCCGTCATAAATAATACGGCTGAGCTGGTTGAGTTTGTAAAAGCCCGCATGCGCGGCAAACCGGTAGAGGTGCTGGAATTCTATTTCATGGACAAGAGCTCGCGCGTAAAGCGGGTGTGCACTTTTACGGACAACGACCCCGGCAAAGTAAACGTCCGTCCCGACGAAATAATAAAACTTATCTCCGTCTGCCGCCCGCAGGGCGTGTATATCGCCCACAACCACACCAATTGCCCGTGCGAGCCCTCTGCCGCCGACGATAACCTCACCAAAAAGATTCAGCTGATCTGTTCTTTGAACAATGTAAAGCTCTACGACCACGTTATATACGGTCCCGACGGCGTGTTCAGCTACTTTATGACCAACCGCCTCGACGGCATTGCCTACGAATATTCGGCTGAAAAGTTCTTTAAGGACAATCTTATATAAAATAATATGCGCTTTCGCAAAAATTATACAAAATTTTCACAAAAAACGCGATTGATTTTTACAATTATGGGTTATACTTATATTGTAAACGGAAGGAAAATTTCGTTTAACTCGAGCGCGGCTCGTGCAGGGCGGGGAAACGCCCGGGCACAGGGGGATCAAGCAATAAAGGAACGCGCTCATAAAAAGCCTACACACCCATAAAAATGAGTTTTCAATATTTTTCTCTCCATATAGAATGGCGGCGGATCTCGGTATCCGCCGTCGTTCTTTTTTGCCGCCGGGTATGCAAGCCCGGGAGGCTTTATTATCGGCTTTCGCGCCGGAGCCGAAATGCAGTATAAAATCTCCTTGCCGTATTCAAATAAAAAACGACCCCTAAGGGTCGTTTTTGTTTTAATGATTATTCTCCTTTGAAGGGAAGGAGCGCTGCAATTCTGGCGCGCTTTATTGCCTTGGAGAGTTCCCTCTGATGCTTAGCGCAGTTACCGCTCATGCGGCGGGGAAGCATTTTGCCGGACTCGGTGACAAACTTCTTTAAGCGGTTGACATCCTTGTAGTCGATAACTTCGACCTTTTCCTGGCAGAAAACGCAAACCTTTTTGCGGGGCATCTTTTTATAGCTCTTCTTTACGGTTCTTTCTTCCATTTTAAATCTCCTTAAAAATTCACACGCTCGTTAAAAGGGTATGTCGCCGTCGTCGTCAAAGGTCTGAAGACTGGGTTTCGACGATGAGCGGTTGCCGTGCGCGGGAGCCGAGGGAATGTCCGATTCATATCCGCTGTCGCCGCCCTGTGAACGGGGCGTGAGGAACTCGACGTCGTTGCAGTTGATGTCGACCGCGGTGCGCTTCGCGCCGGTGCTGTCCTCGTAGTTGCGGATTTCAACCGAACCCATTACGGCTACCTTGTTGCCCTTTTTTGCGTATCTGGCAACGTTTTCGCCCAAGCCGCGCCATGCCGTGCAGTTAAAAAAGTCGGTCTGGCGCTCGCCGCCCGAAGTATAGTTGCGGTTTACGGCGATAGAAAAACGGCATATTGCCACGCCCGAAGAAGTTTCGGTGAGTTCGGGGTCGCGCGTTAAGTTGCCAATCAAAAATACTTTGTTCATCTTTATTTTCCTTTTGTTTACGCTTTAACGGTTATTACTCTTCTTAAAACTTCGGAAGAGAGACCCGCAACGCGGTCAAGCTCTTTGACTACGCCGCCTTCAGCTTCAAAGGTCATGAGCACATAGTAGCCTTCGGTCTTATACTTAATGGGATAAGCCAGCTTTTTTGCGCCCCACTTGTCGGTGGAAACGACCTTACCGTTGAAGCTTTCTACGATAGACGTGAACCTTGCTTCGAAAGCGTCTTTTGCTTCGTCTGCAATGGCGTTGTCCAACACATAGAGCATCTCGTAAGTTTTCATGAAATTCACCTCCCGGACTTATTCGGCATGTTACCAACAACATGCAAGGTGTGTGCGGCATTTGCCGCAAATGCTAAACTATATTACTATAAAGTTTTAAATTTGTCAAATGATTTTATGGCGTTGTGGTGCTAAACAAAGAGGTGAGTATATCAACCGCAGTGAGCATTTCGTTTATCGTGCAGTCTGAAATTTTCTTTCCGATATAACGCGTGCCGAGGATGGTTATCTCAACTTCGCCCAGGGCTCCATCCGGCTGTTCGCCTTCTTCAGCCGCTCTGAGCGGAACAGTGTTTGAGGAAGGCTCGTTGATTATGCCCGCCTCGTAGAAATCCCACAGGGTGGAACTTGTCATGTTGGAAGTTGCAGCCGTCATCATGCCGCCGAGCTCGTTTATGGAGTAGGACACCTCGCTGCCGCCGTCATACAGCAACAGGTACCATACGCCCGTAGCCCTGCCGCGGGTGTAATATTCGCCGTCCGCAGGCAGCGAATCCAGCCTTCCGTCGCCGTTTACAAGGGTATAGGTATAGCTGCCGTCGGCTTCCTGCGTGCGGGTGTAATACAGGTAATCGGGGTTAAAGGTTATTTGACCTGCGCCGACGGTTTCGCCCTCCGCAACGGCAAGTTTCCATTCCGCGGGCTGATTGTCTGCGCCGTAAATCTCGTCGGCGTACATGTCCTGCACGGTGATTTGGGAAATTGTGGTCGAAAGGTCGTTTATCGTCGAGTCGGCGACGAGGCTTAAAATTCTGTCGTTCTCGTCGATATCGATAATCGCGCCGATAGTGAGGTCGTTAGTGAGCCCCTCCACGCGGGAACCGACGTCGTTGATGAGGGTGCCTTCGTAGTTGTAGGGCAGCCCGTCGCTGTCAGTTTCCTCAAGGAGATTGCCGTCCAAGTCGGTTATGCCGACGACTATCATATCTACGCCCTCCCCCTCGGTAACAAGGATTACGGGTGCGGTAGTAGTTCCGTCGTAGTAATGGTAGATAGCGTGATACATGCCGTCAGCTTCGTTGAACTGTACGTCGGTCACGCCGAAAGCCACATAGAGCATAATGTTGTCGTCGGTCGCAACGTCCACCGCGTCGGATATGACTATGTCGTTTATCGCGTCGGCAATTTCGGCTATAGGATACTCGCCGAGCTTTGACATGAGCCTGTCGTCCTCGTCGATATCTATTATGTCGCCTACGGTGAGCACGTTTGTGAGGCGGGAGATCTGCCCCGACACGCCGTCAACGGTCGTCTTGTCTCCCCGGTGCCACGTTCCGTCTGCCGCCTGATACTCTACATATGAAAGCTCCTGCTCGGACCTTTCGGCAGAGCCGTCCTTTACATAAAGTCTTGCAGGCACGCCCTCTCCGCCGTCGGAGGGATAGTAAGTGCCCCCGTAGTATGTTTCGCCCGTCTCTTCGTCAACCATGGGTGCGGCGTCCGTCTTCATGGTGGCGGAGTAGAGAGCAAAAATCATTATGTTGTTGTTCGTCTTTGTTACGGAACCGTCGGACTCCGTTACGGAGTAGGAGGGCGCGACGGGAACAAGGTCTGCAAGCGGAATGGCTGTGGTTATGCCGCTCACCCTGTCCTGAAGGTCGTCTATCGTGGCTGCGGTTATGTGTTCGCCGTTTTCCTTGACAACGGTTACTATCTTGCCCGAATCGTCCGTGGTTACGTTTACGGTTTCAGATTGCTCCGTGCCGTTTCCGTCGGTGTAGTTATAGGTTGCGGTATATGCGTTTTCGCCCGCGGGAACTATGTTGGTTATGCCGTAGCCGAGGTAGGCAAGAATGGCGTCGTCGGCGTTCACGTCCAGAATGACCGATATGTTGAAGTCGCCTATTACCTCCTCGATGTCGCCTATTCTGTTTGAGTCAACCTCTCTGCCGTTTTCGCGCAGAACGCGGTCGATGTTGCCGTCGGAGTCTGTATAGATATACACAGTTTCGGTTATCTCGGCGCCGTTTTCGTCCGTCGTCGTGCGGGTGGCAGTGTAGGCATAGGGCTGGTCCGCAACCGCTGTCACACCCGAAAGGGAGTATGCCATAAAGGAAATTATCTGGTCCTCGGGGTCGACGTCCATTATGGCTGCGATTTCAATGTTGTCCACCTGGCTGCTGAACTCTACGCCGCGGCTTAACATTTCGCCCATGGTAATGTTTTCAAACAGCAGGTCAAGCACTTCGCTTTCGCCCATAAAGCCGGCAAGCAGGTCGACGAGGTCGACAAAGTAGAGGGTGGGGAACTCGGGATAGTCGTCCGTGCCGAGCGACAAAAGCTCGCCCACGGTCATCTGAAGGGTGCGCTCGCGCTCCTCTCCGTTCTCTTCGACGGTGTATCTGATATAGTTCTTTTCGCCGCCGATGGTTGTGTAGCTGCCCGTGTAGCGCTGAACATCCCCGCCGTATGCCCCGGGGTAGGCGTATGCGACGGGATCCATTTCCTCGTATACGAAATAATCTTCGCCGTCGGCGTCGGTGGTCGTCGTGCACGTGGTGGCAACGTATTCGCCGGTCTGTTCGTTGTAATAGTAGTACTGTCTGTATATTGTGTTGTTGTCCTCGTTGGGAACGAAGTCGCCCGTATGCCATATAGAGGCGGTGTGAACGAGCAGAATATCGGCATACCCGGTAAGGTTCGAAGGATAGGGCTGGCTGCTGACTTCGTTGTCGACAACTCGGTAATATACGCCGTCCGTGCCCTGAACGTATTCGTCGTAGTACACTATGCACGGCTCGCCGTTCACGCTGACGGTGCCCGCCTCCCTGCCGTCGAGAATGGTTTCCATAAATGGATAGGTCTCAATCATGCCGGCTATGCTGTTCAAGGACTGGTCAATGGAGTCCGTGGGCAAAAAGGTATCCTTTTGGGTATCGCCCGACATAATCAGGTCGTAAACGACAATATCGCTGAACCTGTCCTCCGTAAAGAAGGAGGATAGCTCGGCAACGCTCGTATCGCGGAACTCCTCGCCGTCGATATTCACGCCGTAGTAGCCCATTACCTTTACAATTTCATCCACATATCCGCCGAGCGCGGGCGAAAGGGTGGCAAGGTCGTTTATGGTCACGCCTTCGGAGGAACCGAACTGCACTGCGAGCGCCTGAATTTCGCCGATGAGTTTCAGAATGTTTTTGTTGCCCGTCGTGTCTATGTACTGCGAGTCGGTGTTCTGGTCCCTGTTTATGGTGGAAAATCCCGGTATGCTGTCCAGGGGGACCATCAGTACCGCAACGACGGCTGCAACCTCTATTGCGATTGCAAGTATAAATCCAAGTAAAAAGACTAAAAAGTGGGATAAAAATCCTCCCTTTTTCCTGACTGTAGTCTTTGCCATATAACCTCCGTGCGGCTCGCCCGCATGTGTGATTTTCGTCTGCTGAATACATTATAACGCATGTCGGCTTTAAAATCAACTGCACTTGCGCAAAAAAATGTATTATTTTATCTATTATATATTGTCAATTTTTTCCGCATGCCTCAAGCGCGGCTTCAATAAGCTCTTTGCGGCTGTTTTCAAGCCTTCCCTCAAGGCAGGCTTTCAAAAGCAGCTCAAGCGTTTTACCCGCTTTCTCCGCCGGCACTCCGCAGGCAATAAGCTCGTCGCCGCGCACCTCAAGTTCGCAAAGCTCCATGGGTACGCCCCCGCGGCGCAGGCGGTCGTATTCTCTCTGCCATTTTTGCGCCTCCTTTTCCCTGCCTGCGGAGGCGGCTAAAACGCAGACCTCCGGCAGAATGTCCCGGCAGCCTGCTATAAAGCAGGGCAGCTCCCCGCCGTCGTACGCCGCGCAGGTTATCAGGCGGCGCAGTTTTTCCCTTTCGCTCTTCGAAAGGGGATAGCGGCTCACCTCGTTTTTGGCGCCCTCCCCTCCGAGCGGCATAAGCAAGCCTGCCAGCCGCAGGTCCGGCGGAAGGTGTTGAACGGCGCATATGTGTCTGCGGATACTCTCTTTGTCGTGCGGAAAGAGGGAGGGGAACACATATTTAAAACAGCCGCAGTCGCTCAGTGTGCCGAAGGCGGCGCCGAAATCGGGACAGATCAGCATGCGCGAAATCTCCCTCCATATGCGGGCGGGGGACAGTGGCTGCAGCATATGCGCGCACCTCCGGGCGGCGGCAAGTGTCTGTCCGTCTGCCGAAAAACCCAGCTCTCCCGTAAAGCGGGCGAGCCTTAAAATGCGCTCTCCGTCCTCGCCGAAGAGTATGTCGGGCGGCTTGCACGCAACCAGTTTTTTTTGCGCTATCGCAGTCATTCCGCCGAGCGGGTCTGCAAATTGCCCCGCGCATATGTCGTAGTAAACGGCATTGCAGGTGAAATCCCTGCGGCGGGCGTCGGGCACTATATCGTCCGTTAAAGCTATTGCCGAGGGTGCATGACCCGAACGTCCGTATTCGTCCGTGCGGAAGGAGGTGAACTCGTATTCATCTTCTCCGCGCTTGAGCTTGAGCGAGGCCGTGAGGGGATATTCGCCGTTTGCCGAAAAGCCGCACGAGAGCGCTATTTCTTTAAGTTTTCCGCACTCCGCGGGGGCGCATATGTCCCAGTCGGGCTTCGTCTTTTTTTCGCCGCGCAGGAAGTCGCGCACCGCTCCTCCCACGACGTACAGGGGGAAGGGACAGCGTGAAGCTAAAATTTTTAAATTTTCGGGCAAAATATCCTTCATAATGTTACATTTTAATTGTACCATATTTTCAATTTGTTTGCAATTATTACAAATATATTGTATAATAAACGGGAATATACAATTTCAAATTTTACGCAGCCGACAAGCGGGGCTAAACCGGTTTGTTTTAACTGGCGGGGGGAAGCCGTAGATGTACCATATCATTGTAAATTCCTTGCGCGTGAAGGGGCGGGACGACGAAAATATAAAGACGGTGGCGTCCGTGCTCGACCGCGCGGGGAAGAAGTATAGATTTTACTTTACCGAATATGCGGGTCACGCCGCCGAAATTGCAAGGGAACTCACCTCGGGCGGGGAAAAGGTGCGCCTTATCGCCATGGGCGGGGACGGCACCCTGCACGAAATTTTAAACGGCGCGGCAGACCCTTCAAAGTGCAAGCTCGGCGTCATCCCCATAGGCAGCGGAAACGATTTTGCAACGGCGGTCGGAATTCCCGAAAATAACGTAAAGTACGCCGCCCAGATAATAGCCTTCCGCGCACCCGCCTTTATAGACTACATCAGGCTTTCAACGGGGCTGCGCTCCATAAATGCCGTCGGCTGCGGCATGGACGTAGACGTTATCATCCATGCCTCGGCATACAAAAACAAGGATAAAAGCAAGTACATACGCGGATTTTTCAAAAGCGTTTTCAGGTATAAGGCGCGTTCCTTTTCCGTTGAAGTCGACGGCGGGGAGAAGAAGCGCTACAACGGCTTGATAGCCTGCCTTGGCAACGGCAGGCAGATCGGCAGGGGCATAAAACTCTTCCCCGGCGCCAAGCCCGACGACGGGTATATGGACCTTATAATCGTCGACTATCTTTCAAAATTCAAATCCTTCGTTGCGTTCGTAAAGATGTTCTTCGGCAAGCTGGCGAGCATTAAGGAGGTTACCTGCGTGCGCTGCAAAAGGGCGGTCGTCTATCCCGAAACGGATGAACCGAGCTTTAAAATCCAGGCTGAGGGCGAGCTCTACGACGTCGACACGAGGGAGAGTCTCTCTGCCGAAATCGTGAGCGGCAAGCTGAGATTTTATATGCCCCACTCCGACTGACGTTTTTATGATTGAAAAATATTACAGGAGGCTGCTCGACAATCTTCCCTCGGGCATTGTCGTCACCGATAAAAATTTAAAAGTCGTCTACACCAACCAGGCGTTCAGGGTGCTCTTTCCGTCTGAGGCAAAGAGGGGAACGCTCGGCGCCGTCTGCCGTTGCTCGCGCGATGAAAAGAGGTGCGGGTATTCCGACTGCGCCAAAATGTGTACCCTGATGCACGCCTTCGAGGATTCGCTGTACTCCAACCGCCCCACAATGCAGCGCGTCATGTTCACTACAAAGGGTGAAGAGGGCGAAAAGGAGCTCTCCTTCGTGCTGACGGTAAAGCCCATTGCCGACGGCATATGCATGGGTGTAATCGACGACGCACTCGAAACCGAGATAGTTTCGGAGCTTCGCTCTGCAAAAAGCATTCAGCAAAAACTGCTGCCCGCGGGCAAGTGGGTTGCCGGCAAAAGGTATTCCTACATGTACATTCCCTGCCGCGACATAGGCGGCGACCTGCCCGAAATTTACGAGGTCGACGGGTCTGCCTGCGGAGTCATAGCCGACGTATCGGGCAAGGGCATATCGGCTGGCATGCTCACGGCGTTCGTAAAGGCGGCATACGATAAAACCACCCCTTCGCCTTCCGGCGCCATTTCAAAACTCTCCGAAAGGTTCCGCGAGCTGGGTCTGGACGAAAAAAATTATATTACCGTCGCCGCGGCGAGGATTGACGGCGACAGCATAACCTATTCCATGGCGGGGCACAACGCGCCCATTCTTTTAAAGTCCGACGGAGGCATCACGCGGATAACCCTCAACTCCCCGCCCGTTTCCAACTGGTTCGAGAATCCGCGGTACTTCGAGGATACCATACCCTATAAAAAGGGCGATATTTTAGTGCTTTTAACCGACGGCGTAACCGAGTGCCGCAACCGGCGCGGGGAAATGTTCGGCGTGGAGGGAGCCATCCGCACGCTCTCCTACGCGCGTACGGGGGAGGAGTTCATAAAGGACCTCGAATACAACTTAAGGGCGTTTTGTTCGGATCTGAACGACGACATAACGGCAATCGCCTTCGACCTTTAATTCTTTAAATAAAATTTCGCCCCGCGGCTTTGCCGCGGGGCGATAAAAGTTTTTTGGTTATTTGATCTGGGAAGCGAAAACATCCTCGAACTGCACGCCGTAGCCGTGCCAATCCTCGGTTGCCGCAAGGCAGTCGTACACAAGTTTGCCCGCAACGGCGCAAGCCTCCGCAGGGGAGGAGCCGTTTAAGTACTTAGCCGTGAAAGCCGCGGCGAATATATCGCCCGTCCCGTGCGAAAATTTGGGCAGTTTTTCCGAAAGCACGTATTCAAATCCGTTGCCGTCATATATCAGCTCGCCGATGAGCCCGTCCTGTTCAACGCCCGTTATCACAACCATAGCCCCCGTAATTTCGCGGAGCTTTTTTGCTATTCCCTCAACATACGCTCTGTCGTAAGCGGTTTTGTACTCCTCGTTCAAAAGAAAGGTTGCTTCGGTCAGGTTGGGCAGAATTATGTCAGCCCTCTTTAAAAGATTGCGCATTGCCGCAACGTATTTTTCGTCGAATCCGCCGTAGAGTTTGCCGTTGTCGCCGAAGGCGGGGTCGATTATCACGGGCGCGCCCTCCTCTGAAAATTCGTCGAACGCCTGTTCGCAGAGCGCCATTATGCTCTCCTTTCCCAGATACCCCAAAAGAAAGGCGGAAAATTTTATACCGTTCTCCTTCCATACCTTGTATATGTTGGGTATTTCGTCGGTTAAATCGAGATATGACCAGCTCTTGAACATGGTGTGGTTTGAAAGCACCGCCGTGGGAAGAATTGCCGCCTCTACGCCGTAGTGCGAAAGCACCGGCAGGGCAACCGTCAGCGAACACTGACCCACGCAGGATAAATCCTGCACCGTAAGAATTCTTTTTCCGTTCATTTTAAACCTCTTTCAATTTTAATACGCATTAAATGTTAACACTATTCTGGCATTAATAAAATATCCAATTCAATCTAATTTTATAATACCAGCTATGGAAGCCGCGGTCGACCGCCCTTCTTCGCCCGAGCAGTATGACATTATCATTTTATAAAGACAATCCCTCAGCCGCGCTTGCGCGGCTGAGGGGAAAAGAGAAATATAAAATAAGGAGCAGATTAAAAGTTTACCGTTTATCGTCCGCGCCGCCGTCGGGAGCTGCATCTTCGATTGCTTCGTTGTTGTCGGGAACCACATCTTCGACGACCTCGGCAGAGTCGGCGGGAACTTCTTCGCCGTCGGAAACAACTTCTTCGGTAGTTTTCGCAGAGTCGGTATAAGCCGCCTCTCGGGCAATTTCGGCGCCGTCCACGGGCGTTTCAGGCTCTTCGCCCGCCGCAAGGGCAATTTTGCCGTGGATCTTTTCGTATTTGTTGATTTCGAGATAGCCTATTATGAACACGACAAGTCCCACGCCTATGAGGCAGGAAATGGGTATTACGCCGAAGTTTGCGTTCCCCGAGGCGGCAGTTACTATTGCCACGAGCATGGTGCCCACAAATGAGGCGCCTTTGCCGAATATATCCATTATGCCGAAGAACTCGCCGCTCTTTTCAAGTGGAATTATCTTTGCAAAGTACGAGCGCGAAAGCGCCTGCACGCCGCCCTGCAACAGTCCCACGCACACGGCGAGGAACCAGAACTGCCACGCCTGCGTTAAGAATATCGCAAAAATCGCAATGCCGAGATATCCCGTTATGAATATAATGATCAGCCTGCCGTTGTCGTACTTCTTTGCAAGTATGCCCGAAAGTATGGCGCATGGGAAGGCTATAATCTGCGTCAACAGCAGCGCCAGCACAAGTTGAATCTGGTCTATTCCGAGCGCCAGCCCGTAGGTGGTGGCAAGGTCTATTATGGTGTAGACGCCGTCGATATACAAAAAGAACGCCAAAAGGAATATAAGTATGCCCTTTTTGTTGGGGATCTTCTCCTTAAACACGCCGAACAGCCTCTTAAAGGAATCCCTCACGGCATGTTTTTCCCTCTTTACAAAGTTCACCTGCTTAAAGTTTTTGGTGAGGGGAATGGTGAAGCACAGCCACCACGCGGCGTTTATTATGAACACGAGGATATAGACAATAGTCTCGCTCATCAGTTCGAACTGCGACAAAAGGTACAGCCCTATGCTTATAATAAAGGGTATACAGCTGCCTATGTAGCCCCACGCGTAGCCGTGGGCGGAAATTTTATCCACGCGCTCCATGTCCGTAACGTCTGTCAGCATTGAGTCGTAGAACACAAGGCTTATGTTGTACGCCATGCGGGCGATTACGAAAACCGCCACAAACGCGGCTAACGGCAGCGGCATGCCGAGGAGCACGCAGCCGACAATGCCAGTCAAAGCCGCCGCAAAAAACATGGGCTTTTTCATGCCCTCGCCGTCGGCAAAGGTGCCCACTATCGGGCTTATAACAGCCACAAGCAGCGTTATCACCGAGGTTACAACCGACCAGAATGTCTGGTACTCTGTCGAGGTCATGCCCTCGGCGGCGCACAGCGCCTCCGCCATAATGGGTATGAACACCGAGCACAAAAGGGTGAATGCCGAGTTGCCCACGTCGTACATAATCCATTGTTTTTCAAGCTTTGTAAATTTCTTTTTCTCTTCCATAAATTTCAGCCTTTATCATTCGTAATTGTTATAAAAGTACTTGTCCAGTCCTTCGCCGTTTAAATTCTTTAAAAAATCCTCCGCAAGGAACGCTGCAAGCGGCTTGGCGTTTTCAAACTTTTCGCGCATGACCGCATTTGTTTCCGCGCACCTCGCCTCGGGCACAACCGTCATCACCTGGTCGGGCAATTCCTTGCTCACCATCTTGAGTACGCCCGTAACTATCCCCCGTTTAACGCCGTTCGGGCAAACAAACAGGTTGCAAATTGTTTTCATGTCCTTCAATGCCCTTTTAATAATTTCGGGCGTGAAGGGGAAGAATGAGGAGATTACCCCACACATATCCTTTTCCCATTCAATGTGGCTTGCAAGTTTTTCGCGCAGAGCGTTTTTGCCCTCGTTCTCCAAAAGGCTCCTGTCAAACTCCACCTCGAGCTTGGTGTGGGTAATGCCCAAGGCTTTTCTCGCCTCCTCCACATATCCGTGGCAGGAAGAATCGAGTGCAAAGTGGGTGATAAACCCCGTAATATAGCTCAGGTATTTCTCTCCGCCCGTCCGCACGAACGATTTTGCCCGCTCAAAAAAATCATATGCGGGCTGCTCGTGCATGCCGTAGCCGAAGGCGTTTACTTTGTTGTATTTAACAGCCTTATAGTAAAACAGAATGTCCGGTCCGTGACAGCCGGCAAGGTAGAGGGAGGGGTGCTTTTCCGCCGCCTCCGCCGCCTCTGCGGGGAGCATGTCCTTTACTTCTTTTGCAAATTTTTTGTGCGCGTATGTCGAAGGCATTTTTCCACTCCTTTTACATTATACAACAAAGATGTAAAAAAACTTGCGATAAATTTCAATAATATTGTAAATTAATTTGGTTGACAAGTCAAGAAAATAAACGCCGCGCAAAGCGCGGCGTTTAAGCGTTTAAAAAAGTTTATCGGTTGTCGTAATGTCTTGCGCCGAAAATGGAAGTGCCCAGCCTTATCATATTGCTTCCGCACTCCACGCACAGTCTCCAGTCTCCGCTCATTCCCATGGAAAGGTGGCAGAACGAGGGATAGCTCTCCTTTAACCTGTCGTACTTTTCGCGCATTTCAAGGGCAAGTTTTTTAAGTACCCCTTCATCGTCTGTCAAGGGCAGCATAGCCATCAGCCCTTCGACTTTGAGCGCGGGCAGGGAGGAGATATATTTTACCGCCTCTTCGGCTTCTTCAGGTTCGAACCCGCCCTTTGTCTCCTCGTTGCCTATGTTTATCTGCACGAGCACGGAGCTTGTAATGTTTGCCGCCGCGCTCCGCTTTGAAATCTCTTCGGCGAGGTTGTACCTGTCCACCGAGTGGTATAAATCTACCTTTCCTATCAGATATTTAACTTTGTTTGTCTGCAAGTGCCCTATAAAGTGCCTTTGGGGATCGCCCTCTATTTTGTCGTACTTTTCCCTGAATTCCTGCACATGGTTGTCGCCTATGGCGCATATTCCCGCGGATATCGCCTCGTTTATCGCCTCAACCGTCTGCGTTTTGACGGCGGCTACAAGCGTAACTTTTTCGCCCTGAGGATTGGTTTCGGGAATGTCCGAAAGCAGTTTTTTCACGTTTTCGTATATCATATATGCTCTGCAATCAGCTCCGCCATCTTCCGGCAGCCCACCTGTGTTTTGCCGTCCTCCATAATGTCGGCGGTGCGGTAGCCCTCGTCAAGCACCTTTTGTATGGCAATTTCAATCGCCGCGTATTCCTTAACGAGGTCAAAGCTGTCGCGCAGCATCATTGCAGCGGCGAGTATTGTGGCAATGGGGTTGGCAATGTCCCTGCCCGCAATGTCGGGCGCCGAGCCGTGGATGGGTTCGTACAGTCCCCTCTTCGTGTCGCCGAGGGAGGAGGATGCGAGCATGCCTATGGAGCCCGTAACCTGAGCCGCCTCGTCGGAGAGTATGTCGCCGAATATGTTGCTCGTAACTACCACGTCGAACTGCGAAGGATTTTTAACTATCTGCATCGCCATGTTGTCGACGAGCACGTCCTGCACTTCAATCTGCGGATAGTTTTTGGCGCAGTACTCGTGCACGGTCTTTCTCCACAGCCTGCTGCTCTCCAGAACGTTGGCTTTGTCTACGGAGACGAGCTTTTTGCCGCGCTTTACCGCCAGTTCGCAGGCGATGCGCGTAATTCTTTCAATCTCTTTCACCGAATACTTTTCGGTGTCCCAGGCAAAGTCGCCCATGTCGCCCGTGCCCGAACCCCTCTCGCCGAAGTATATTCCGCCCGTAAGCTCGCGCACTATAATAATTTCCACGCCGTCTTTAACCAGCTCGTACTTCAAAGGCGAAGCCTTGGCAAGACTCTTCCACAGCTTCGCGGGGCGTATGTTGGAGTACAGCTCCATGGCTTTGCGTATTCTCAAAAGTCCCTTTTCGGGGCGTATGTCCACGGGCAGGTTGTCCCACTTGTATCCGCCCACCGCGCCCAGCAGCACGCTGTCGCTTGCAAGGCAGCCGTCAATGGTCTCCTGCGGCAGGGGATCGCCGAAGGTGTCTATGGCGCATCCGCCTATGGGGTAGTGGCTGAACGCAAATTCATGACCGTATTTTTGCGCAACTTTTTCAAGAACTTTTATTGCTCCCGCGCATATCTCGGGACCTATTCCGTCGCCGTCCAGAACGGCAATATTGTATTTCATAATTTAGTCCTCGCAGTCAAAAACTTTGAATGGATTTTATTTTGAAAGATATTTTATAAGCCCGCCCGCCTCTATAATTTCCTGAATGAAGGGGGGGAAGGGCTGAGCTTTATAAGTTTTTCCCGTAGTCAGGTTTGTTATTTTTCCTTGCGAAAGGTCAACCTGAACCTCGTCCCCCGCCGATATACCCTTCACGGCTTCGGGGCACTCGAGTATGGGCAGACCTATATTTATGGAGTTGCGGTAAAAGATGCGCGCAAACGAGTTGGCAATTACAATGCTCACGCCGCTCGCCTTTATGGCAAGGGGCGCGTGCTCGCGCGAAGAGCCGCAACCGAAGTTGTCGCCCGCAACAATAATGTCGCCGGGTTTTACATTTTTGACAAACCCGGAATCGATGTCCTCCATGCAGTGGCTCGCAAGCTCGCTCTCGGAGGTGGTGTTCAGGTATCTCGCGGGGATTATAACGTCGGTGTCGACGTCGTTTCCGTACTTAAAAACTCTGCCTTTTACAATCATTTTAACACCTCCTCGGGCGAAGAGAGTCTGCCGGTAACCGCAGAAGCGGCGGCAACGTAGGGGGAGGCAAGGTAAACTTCGCTCGTCACGTGTCCCATTCTGCCCACAAAGTTGCGGTTGGTAGTCGAAACCGCCCTCTCGTTTTCGGCAAGAATGCCCATGTACCCGCCGAGGCAGGGTCCGCAGGTGGGCGTGGAAACTATAGCCCCCGCCTCAATGAATATATCCACCAGCCCTTCGTGTATTGCCTGAAGGTATATTTCGTTGGTCGCGGGAATGATTATCGCCCTCACGTTCTTGGCAACCTTTCTGCCCTTTAAAATCTGCGCCGCGGCGCGGAGGTCGGAAATGTGCCCGTTTGTGCACGAACCTATAACCACCTGGTCTATCTTTATGTCGCCCCATTCTTCGGGCGTCTTTGTGTTTTCGGGGAGGTGGGGGAAGGCAACCGTCGGCTCGAGCGCAGACAAATCTATCTCTATAACGCGCTCGTACTCCGCATCGGGGTCCGCCTCAAAAATTTTCGGCTCCCTCTTAAAGCGCCCCTTCATATACTCCAGCGCAACTTCGTCCGCGGGGAAAATGCCGTTCTTCGCGCCCGCCTCTATCGCCATGTTGCATATGGTAAAGCGGTCGTCTATCGAAAGGTATTTTATTCCGTCGCCCGTAAATTCCATCGATTTATAAAGCGCCCCGTCGACGCCTATCATGCCTATAATGTGCAGAATTATATCTTTGCCGCATATGTACTTTGAAGGCTTGCCCGTCAGCACGAACTTTATAGCCTGGGGAACCTTGAACCAGCACTTGCCGCTCATCATGCCAGCAGCCATGTCCGTCGAACCCACGCCCGTCGAAAAAGCGCCCAAAGCCCCGTACGTGCAGGTGTGGCTGTCGGCGCCTATCACAAGGTCGCCCGCACCCACAAGTCCCTGTTCGGGCAAAAGCGCGTGTTCTATGCCCATTCTGCCCACGTCGAAAAAGTTTTCAATGTTCTGTTCCAAGGCAAACTCGCGGCAGGTTTTGCACTGCTGGGCGCTCTTTATGTCCTTGTTGGGTGCAAAGTGGTCCATGACCAGCGCAATTTTATCGCTGCCGGTTACCTTTTTTACGCCCGATTTTTTAAATTCTTTTATTGCCACGGGACCGGTTATGTCGTTTGCCAGCACCAGATCGAGTTCAGCCATTATAAGCTGCCCCGCCTCAACGCTGTCAAGCCCCGCGTGGTATGCCAGAATTTTCTGGCTCATAGTCATTGCCATCAGTTTTCCCTCTCGCTGTCGTTTATAAAGTCTACGTATATGTTGCCCTTTAAAACGTATGACTTAAAGGAGGAGTCGTTGTTTTCAATGTTCACGCTCTCCTTGTTGCACGTGCCCTCCTTGGCGTTTACTATAACGTCGAAAGTGCTCTCGTCGCCGAGCACGGAGGCGGTGACGTTGCCCTCGCCGACTTCAAAGATGGTGTCGCGGCAGTTGAGCCCTACCGCGCCTATGTTGCCCTGCTTTGCCCTTGCGGCAACGTGGGTTGCAAATACGCGCTCGAGCACGAGCTCGCCCTGTTCAATGTTTACCGCCGCGCAGCCCTTTACGGTGCAGTCGCTCAGTTTTACAAGGCAGTCGGCGGAATTTACCGTCAGGCTCTCCACGGCGGCTTCTTCGGCGTTCAGCTTACCGCCCTGCGCGCCGAAGTTGATTTCGCCGTAAATGCCGCCGTCAACGGCGCAAGCCACTTTTTTCCCCGCTATTGTTACAGAGGGAACTATGTGCCCGGGCACGGCAATCTTTACCTCGCCCGAGCCGCCGAAAAGTTTCGACATCAGCCCTTGTTTTTGTTTTATTACAAGTTTTGCCGAGCCCTTTTTCACCTCGGCGCTCACCCCGCGTGAGTATTGCACCGCGGCGTACTTTTCGTCGGTGTGGATAATTTCAACTTTACAGTCGTCGCCCGATATCTCTATCTCTGAAATATCGTTTTTCAATTTAGAATTTGTCATGGTTTTCTCACTTTTTAAATACTGCCCCTTCGGAGGCGGAAGTCACGCTCGCGCGGTACCTCTTCAGATACCCGCTCACGGGCTTTTCGACGGGTGTGAATGCGGCTTTGCGTGCGGCAATCTCCTCGTCCGTCAGTCTGACGTTTAAGGTGCAGGCGGGTATATCTATATCTATTATGTCGCCGTCGCGCACAATGCCTATGGTGCCCCCCTCGGCGGCCTCGGGACACACGTGTCCTATCGCCGCGCCCCTCGTCGCGCCCGAAAATCTTCCGTCGGTGATGAGCGCCACCGTATCTCCCAGCCCCGCGCCGACAATGGCGGAAGTGGGGGTAAGCATCTCGCGCATGCCGGGACCGCCTATCGGTCCCTCGTAGCGTATGACCACCACGTCGCCCGCCTTTATCTTGCCCGAGGATATCGCTTGCATGGCTTCCTCTTCGCTGTCAAAACACCTTGCGGGTCCGCTGTGCCTGAGCATCTTAGGATCGACGGCGCTCTTTTTCACAACGCTGCCTTTTTCGGCGAGGTTGCCCTTTAAAATGGTCAGCCCGCCCTGCTTCGAGTATGCATTTTCAACCGTCCTCAAAACCTCGGGGTCGCGGTTCACGGCGTTCTTTACAACTTCCTTTAACGTCACGCCCGAAACGGTCATAACCTCGCCGTTTAAAAGTCCCGCGTCAAGCAGTTCCTTCATCACGGCGGAGATTCCTCCCGCCTCGTTGAGTTCTTCGATATAGTGTTCGCCAGCGGGCGCAAGCCTGCACAGATTGGGCGTCCGTTCGGATATATGGTTGAGCGAATTTATCGAAACCTGCTCTTCGGTCAGCCCCGCCTCGCGTGCAATTGCAATTAAATGGAGCACGGTATTTGTCGAAGCACCTATCGCCATGTCGACAGTCTCGGCGTTGGCAAAGGCGGCGGGGGTCATTATGTCCGAAGGTTTAATGTCCCTTTCGAGCAGTTTCATAACGGCAGAGCCCGCGTTCTTTGCAAGCGCCAGCCTCTGCGAATACACCATGGGTATGGTCCCGTTGCCGGGCAAAGCCATTCCCAGCGCCTCGCACAGGCAGTTCAGGCTGTTCGCGGTGAACATGCCCGAGCACGACCCGCAGGTCGGGCAGGCGTTGCACTCGTAATTTTTGAGCTCTTCCCCGTCTATTTTGCCCGCGTTGTACGCGCCCACCTGTTCGAACATTGTCGAAAGGGAGGTCTTTCTTCCGCGCACCCTGCCCGCGAGCATGGGTCCGCCCGAAACGAATATGGAAGGAATGTTCACCCTCGCGGCAGCCATCAGCATGCCGGGTATAATCTTGTCGCAATTTCCCACGAATATCGCCGCCTGCATGGCGTGGGCACGAAGAAGTATCTCCGCGCTGTCGGCGATAATCTCGCGGGAGGGGAGGGAGTACCTCATTCCCGCGTGACCCATGGCAATGCCGTCGCACACGCCTATCGAGGGCATTATAACGGGCTTGCCGCCCGCGGCTATAACTCCCTCGGCGGAGGCTTTTGCAATGTCGTCGAGGTGCATGTGCCCGGGTATAATCTCGCTCTGTGCGCAAATTATGCCCACGAGCGGCTTTTTCATTTCGTCGTCCGTCCAGCCGAGCGCCCGAAGGAGCGATCTCTGCGGACTCATATCCTTGCTTTGTGAAAAAATATTGTTCATAAAATAAACCTTTTATTAGGGATTAGGGGATAGTGATTAGCGGGAGGCGTCGGTCAGTTAATATGATCCGAATAGCAGTCCCTGTCCTTTAACGTATGCTGACCTCTTGCCAGAACGGTGACGCCCGTGCGCTGCATTTCAAGTATGCCGTAGGGCTCTATCACAGCCATAAAGGCGTCCAGCTTTTCGGGGTCGCCGGTCAGCTCGAGAATCATTGTGTCTATCGAAAGATCGACAACTTTCGCCTTGTAAATCTCCTTGATCTGCACAATCTGGTTTCTCGCCTCGGCGTCCGCCTTGACTTTCACCAGCATCAGTTCGCGGTAAACGCAGTCAAGTTCGTTGGCGCAGCCGATCTTTTTAACGTCCTCAAGCTTATCCATCTGCTTTATCATCTGGTAGAGCACGTACTCGTCGCCCTTCAAAATTACGGTCATTCTCGAAATTTCGGGGTCCTCCGTAGCGCATACCGTAAGACTTTCAATGTTGTATCCGCGCCGCGCAAACAGTCCCGAAATGCGGGTCAGAACGCCGCTCTTATTCGAAACGAGCGCACCTATCGTGTATTTTTTTATCTCGTCCATGTCAGTCAGTTTTCCTCCATTTTCTCAATCTGCGTGTCGTATGTCGCGCCCGGTTTAATCATGGGTAAAACGTTTTCGTCGCAGGATATGCGGCAGTCTACGAGTACGGGAGCACACTTTTCGGCGGCGTAGGAGTAAGCGGTTTCAAGCACGCTTTCAATTTCGTCCTCTCTCTCAATCCTCAGCCCCTTGGCGCCGAAGCTCTCGGCAAAGGCAACGTAGTCCGTCTTTTTGTCGAGGGTAGTCTGCGAAAATCTTCTGCCGTAAAAAATCTTCTGCCACTGGCGCACCATGCCGAGCACAGAGTTGTTCATAAGCAGTATTACCATCGGCACGCCCTGGGTTACGGCGGTCGAAAGTTCGTTCATGTTCATGTTGAAGCACCCGTCGCCCACAACCACGGTCGCAAGCTTGCCCGTGCCGAAGCACGCGCCTATCGCCGCGCCCATGCTGTAGCCCATGGTGCCCAGCCCGCCCGAGGTCAAAAACTGCCTCGGTCTCAGGGCTGCAAAGTACTGTGCCGCCCACATCTGGTGCTGTCCCACGTCCGCAACCACCGGGTTGCCCTCGGGGGCTATGCGGCATGCGGCTTTTAAAATTTTGTACGCCATGATGGAAGTATCCACCTTCAGCCGTCCGCCCTGTTCAAAGGTCAGAACTTCGTCCATCCACGCGCCGTCCTTCTGCTCCAAAAGGGGTAAAACCGCCTTCAGGTACGCGTCTATGCTCGCCAGCACGTGCAGAGTGGTTTTAACGTTTTTATCAAATTCCGCGTTGTCTATGTCTATGTGAATGACCTTCTTCCCGTTGGCAAAAAGGTCTCTGTTCAAAGCCACGCGGTCGGAAAATCTCGAGCCCAAAGCAATTATCACGTCGCTTGAAATAACCGCCTTCGTCGCGGTAAAGGTGCCGTGCATGCCCACCATGCCTATGCATAAGGGGTCGCCGTCGGCAATCGCTCCCTTGCCCATGAGCGTGTACGCAACGGGCGCGTTCAATTTTTTTGCAAACTCCTTAAGATATTCCGAAGCCCCGGCGCTTATAACGCCGCCGCCCGCGATAATCAGCGGTCTTTTGGCTGAGTTTATAACCTCGGCTGTGGCTTCTACGGCAGACATGTTGATGTCGAACTCCTTAAGGGGGTAGGGCTTTGCGGGCTCGTAGTCGCACTCGGCAACCTGTACGTTCTTTAAAATATCTATGAGAACGGGACCCTTCCTGCCCGAATTTGCAATGTAAAACGCCCTGCGTATGGTCTCGGCGAGATCTTTTACGTCTTTAACTATATAGTTGTGCTTGGTAATGGGCATGGTAATTCCCGTGATATCCACTTCCTGAAAGGAATCCCTGCCCAGCATGCTAAGTCCCACGTTGCCCGTCACCGCAACCAGGGGAATGGAATCCATAAAAGCCGTGGCAATGCCCGTAACAAGGTTGGTCGCTCCGGGACCGGAGGTGGCAAAGCAGACGCCCACCTTTCCCGTAGCCCGCGCATACCCGTCGGCCGCATGGGCGGCGCCCTGTTCATGAGCCGTTAATATGTGGTTTATCTTCCCGTTGCGGTAAAGCGCGTCATAAATGTCCAGAACCGCGCCGCCGGGGTAGCCGAAAATGGTGTCTACGCCCTGTTCCAAAAGGCAGTTAATGAGTATGTCCGCACCCTTCATTTTCATAAGCGCTCTCTCCTTATAATTTTTTTATTCATTTATGCAAATTTATGCAACTTATTATTCCATATATTGTACTACTAAAAAGAATATATGTCAAGAATAAATTCATAATTTAGTCAACTAAAGTGCGCATGCCTGAGAGGAATTACTATTGACAAATATGAGGTTGTGCTATATAATAAAGAATGAAATAAAATGTATCATTGCGCCCTGTAGCAAAAAAAGTCGGCGCATGGCAAAGCTCCATGAAAGTCACCAAACGCCTAATAGCTTCCATAATCATGCTTGCGCTCAGCGTCGCATTCTGCGTATGGGCAGTTTTTGCGTGGTTTTCCCAAAATTCCCGCGTCGACGCCACCGGCATGCAGGTCGAGGT
>CALVMP010000017.1 GCA_944346655.1 uncultured Clostridia bacterium | reverse complement strand
AATTGTAAATAAATTTTGTGTATATAATTAAGTTCAACATTTCCCTAACGTTCATTTTCCCCAGGCTCCCTTTACACGTCCCCCCCAAGGCTCCCTTGTGTAAAGGGAGCTGTCGACCGTAGGGAGACTGAGGGATTGTCTTTAATGGTCGACCTATTTTCTTCGGTCTGTCATCCTGAGCTTGCCGAAGGATCTCCTTGTAGCGCCCCGGTCGATTTATAAAAATAATACTCGCCATAATGCAGCGGTGGAGCAGCTCGCCGCAAGACGGGTTGGATTGTAAGATTAATTCATTCATTATCCCCTAACCCCTAATCACTAATTATATAAATTCCCTTGACAAACTATTATTGCCTGTGATAATATATATACATAGGAGGATTTAAGCATAGTGGACGACAGCCCAAGTAACGTTCCCCGACGTGCGTACAGCTTAATACTTGAAAAAGTCAAGCATAACTTTTCTGCCGGAAAAGCAGAGGGGTTGTGTTTTTTGCGTTGTAAAAAAGTAAAAAACAAATAAAAAATACCAAAGTTTTTACTTCCACCAGAGCGCAAAAAACACACCTTTGCGCTATATGCTAAAACTTATCATGGATGCAGGTCAAATAGTCCTGTCACTCGTACTACAGGTTGTGCTCATCTTTCTGAACGCAATCTTCGCCAGCGCAGAAATTGCAGTAATTTCCGCCAACTCAACCAAAATGGAAAAACTTGCCGAGGAGGGCAACAAACGCGCAAAGCGCATAGTCCGTCTTACCAAAAACTCCTCAAAGTTCCTTTCAACCATTCAGGTTGCAATAACCCTCGCCTCGTTGCTCGGCTCGGCTTTCGCCGCGGATTCCTTCGCGGAACCCTTGACCAACGCAATGATAGGCGCCCCCGGTCCCGAAAACTCGGGCTACTACAGCGTGGTCAGCACAATAGTAATGATCTGCATCACGCTCATCCTTTCCTTTTTCTCCATTGTATTCGGCGAGCTCGTGCCCAAGCGTATTGCAATGCGCAACGCCGAAAAGCTCTCCCTCATTCTTTCGGGCATATTAAACTTTGTTTCGTACGCCTTCGCGCCCTTTGTATGGCTTTTAACCGTCTCGGCTAACGGCGTTCTGCGCCTCTTCGGCATTAAGCCCGAAGATAGCGGCGAGGAAGTCTCCGAAGAAGACATCATGCTCATGGCTGAAGCGGGCAGCGAAAAGGGCTCGATAGACGAAAAGGAAAACGAATTTATTCAGAACATCTTCGAGTTCAAGGAAAACGACGTCGGCGAGGTCTGCACCCACCGCAAGGATGTAGATTTCCTCTTCGAGCGCGACGACCCCTCCGTGTGGGAGGAGACCATAAAGCAGTCCAGCCATACATATTACCCCGTCTGCGGCAAGGACACCGACGACGTCATAGGTGTTTTGAACACAAAAATTTACTTCCGCCTCTCGGATAAATCCAAACAGAACGTAAAACAACAGGCGGTCATGCCCCCCGTGTTCATCTCCGAGACCATGCAGGCAGACGATCTCTTCTACCGCATGAAGACCACGCGCGAATACTTCGCCATAGTCCTCGACGAATACGGCGGCGTAAACGGCATAATAACGCTGCACGACCTTTTAGAGCTTCTCGTCGGCGACCTCAACGAAAAGGGCGAAGCTACCGACTACGAAATCAGGCGGATTTCCGAGGATAAATGGGAGGTCACCGGGCTTGCTCCCTTCGACGAAGTGGAGGAGGCAATGCAGCTTAAGCTTCCCGAGGACGAGGATGCCGACTTCGAAACCTTTGCGGGCTACGTATACGAAATGCTCGGCGAAGTCCCCGACGACGGCACCATCTGCGAGTGCGAAAACGAGTATGTAAAGGTCGAGGTTCTCACCGTCTCCGAGCACCGCATAGAGAGAATGATTATAACCAAAAAGCAAAAACCCGCCGAGGAAGAGGATGAGGACGAGGACAAAAAGTTCCGTCTGTTCAAAAAATCCGAAAAGGACGACGAGGACGAAAAGGAGGAGGACGCTCCCAAGGAAGTCGTCCACATTCCCACCGACGAACCCAACGGCGACTAATCTTTAAACCAAAGCGGCGGGCGCTCTGCGCCCGCCGCTTAAATTATATCAAAACCGCCCGTTGCAAGCCGACGGGCGGTTTTGATATAATAAAATGTATTTGAATAAAGAGGGTATTTTTATATGTTGTTTATCTCAAAGGGATTTTCCTTGCCCTCGCCAAACAGCGCCAGGCTCTTTAATCCGCACTCCACCATGGCGGAGGTTGCCTCCTCGGTAAAGAAGGCGTAGTGGGAGGTAAATATCACGTTGGGGAACTGCTTTAAGTAGAATACGTCGCGCTTGTCCACAATCCTCGCGCGCAGGTCTATATGCGCAATGCCTTCCTCCTGTTCGATGGTGTCCAGCCCTGCGCCGCCCACCTTTTCACGCTCCAGCGCCTCAATCAAAGCGTCGGTGTCGATAAGCGCACCCCTTGCGGTGTTTATGATAATTACGCCGTCCTTCATCTTTGAAATGTCGTCCGCGTCTATCATGTGCCTGTTGTGCGCCGTCAGGGGCACGTGCAGGGAAATTATGTCGCTCTCTCTATAAAGGGTGTCAAGGTCTGTAAAAGTCGCGCCGTCAACATGGTCCTTTGCATAGGGGTCGTACGCAAGCAGTCTGCACCCGAAGCCCTGCAGGTTGCCTATAACCGCCCTGCCTATCTTGCCCGCGCCTATAATACCCACGGTTAAATTTCTCATCTCCCGTCCGCACATGCCGTCCAATGAAAAGTCATTCACAAGCGCGCGGCAGACTGAAATTTTCGCCTTTCTCAAAAGCATCAGCATGAGCATGACGGCAAAGTCGGCAACGTTGTACGGCTCATAGTATGCGTTGCTCGCGCGTATTCCCCACTTCTTGCACGCCTCTAAGTCTATGTGGTTAAAGCCCACCGTGCGGGTGGCTATGTACTTTACGCCGTACTTTGCCAGCTTTTCAATCATGGGCGCCGTCAGGTCTGAAAAGCCGAGAGTCGTTATGCCCTCGCAACCCTTTACGAGTTCCACATTTTCATCCGAAAGATTCTCCTCGCACAAAATTATGTCGTGCCCGAAATCCTTCGCCCTCTCAAAGTCCTTAAGTTCGTAGTCTTTAACTTCATATGCAACGATTTTCATAAGCATACAATATCATTTTGCTTCCGATTTGTCAACCTTAAATTCCCGTCCTTTAAATTTTGCATTTTATAATCTGTAAATGTCACTCTCCCCCTCAAATGTTTTGCAAAAAGCGTACCCTTTTGATATAATTAAAGGGTATGAATTTAGTCTTTTTCGATATAGAATGCGCAAGCGTACACAAAACGACGGCAAAGATATGTGCCTTCGGCTATGTTGTCTGCGACGAAAAATTCAATATCATTGAAAAGGAAGATATCCTTATAAACCCCAAGGGTGCCTTCCACCTGACCGACCGCAAAGGGGAAAAGGGGCTCGAACTCCCCTACGACTATGCCGAGTTCAAAAAGCATCCGCCCTTCCCCGCGGTGTACAATTTTATAAGGGACCTGTTGCAGGATAAAAACAATCTCGTTTTCGGTCACGCCATAATGAACGACGTAAAGTACCTCGACCTTGAAACGCGCCGCTTTCATCTTCCGCCCTTCAGGTTCACCTTTTTAGACAGTCAGATTATGTACATGACGCACATAAACGACTTTTCTCGCCAGTTCGGTCTGGAGTACATAACCGAAAATTTAAACGTAACTTTCACTCCCCATCGCGCGGCGGACGACGCCTACGCCACCATGAAGATAGTCGAAGAGCTCTGCCGCCTCAGGGGCGTGGCTCCGACCGAACTTGTGCACAACATGAACCTCACCCCGGGGCGCATAAGCGGGCACAACATAACAAGGCCCACATCGGAAGCTTTCGAAAATTATATAGCCGAGCGCGACCGCGCCCGCGAACAGCGCGGACGCAACCGCACAAAGTTCTACGTTTTCTTAAGCCGCCGCAAGAGGAAAAAGGCGGGACCGCTTTCAGGTCAGGTTTTCACCTTTTCGCGCAACCTCGAAGACGATATCGATAAATCAATCCCTCTCGTCGCGGCAATATATAACCAAGGCGGCGTTTACACCCAAAAATTGCCCGACTGCACAACCTATGTCTGCGAAGAGGACGATTCCACCGTGCGCACCAAAAACGCGCGGGAAATTGAGGGGCTTAACATAATCACCCCCGAAGAACTCCGCGGGGTGCTCTCCGATGATTGACCTCCCCGAAGCCTTCAAAGAGCGCATGAAGGCTCAGCTCGGCGAAGAATACCAAGCCTTCATAAATTCCTACAACCTCCCCGCGCGGCGGGGCATAAGGGTAAATACACTCAAAATTTCGGTGGAGGAGTTCAAAAAAATCTCCCCGTTCGCCCTCGAACCCATCCCCTGGGAGCCAAACGGCTTCTATGTAACCGACGAAAAGCCCGGCAAAACTCTCCTCCACGCCGCGGGGCTCTACTATGTTCAGGAGCCCTCGGCAATGTGCGCCGCCCCCCTTTTAAACGTTCAGCCCGGCGAAAGGGTGCTCGATATGTGTGCCGCCCCTGGGAGCAAGGGTACACAGCTCGCGCAGGCAATGAAGGGGGAGGGGGTAATATATCTGAACGAGGTCGACCAGTCCCGCGCAAAGATTCTCTCCTCCAACGTCGAGCGCCTCGGCATAACCAACGCCGTCGTCACCTGCACGCCTCTAAAGAGGCTGTCCGAATGGCAGTTCTACCGGGGGAGCTTTGATAAAATTTTAGTCGACGCCCCCTGCTCGGGCGAGGGCATGTTCAAAAAGGAACCCAACGCCATACCCGAGTGGAGTCCCGAAAACGTTTTGCGCTGCGCCGCAAGGCAAAGGGAAATTTTAAACTGCGCCGCAAATCTTTTAAGGGCGGGCGGTCTCATGGTCTATTCCACCTGCACCTTTTCGCGTGAAGAGGACGAGGATCAGATAGCCGCCTTTCTTTCATCCCACCCCGACTTTGAACTTGTAGAGGAGCATAAACTGTATCCCCACATTGTAAAGGGCGAGGGGCACTACGCCGCCCTTCTCAAAAAGAAGGGAGAGGGGGAACACATGATATTCAAGCCCCGTCCCCCCGCGGTCAACGCGCAGCCCTTAAAGCTGTACAGGCAGTTCGAAGCCGAAAATCTCAAAGTAAGATTTTCAAATATCGGCAGCATGTACTATAAGGAATACAGCATGCCCACAGATATTCCCCCCGCGCCAAAGGTGCTAAGGCAGGGCTTATGCCTCGGCGGCTTGGAGTACAATCACTTCGAACCCGACCACGCCTTAGCCATGGCTCTCAAAGCGGGAGAGGTCAACACGGTGGAGGTCGACGAAAAAACGGCGCTCTCCTATCTCCTCGGCAACCCCTTTCAGACCTCGTCACAGAACGGCTGGGCGGTCGTAACATATCTCGGCTACCCCCTCGGCTGGGTCAAGGTAACAAACGGCACCGCCAAAAACCACCTCCCCAAGGGACTTCGAATAAACACGTGATCTTTTATACATTACCCGCCTCTTTTCATTTTTGGGTAATTTTTTATATAAATAAATGCAGCGCACACCGTGCGCTGCATTTAGTATGTCTACCCATATCGCTGCCTTTAAATCCGTAGTACCATGCCCAACACTCAATACACAGATATATAACTAAGTCTCACTGTAGTTTAGTGCGTATCTTTGATTTTTAAAAAACTGTATCAATGATCAGATAGATAAATAAGCGTAAGAGTATATGATGCTTTGGTTGTTACGTTAATTTAGTATAGTTTACGGTTTATTTGTTTAAAATAATAATTTATTCTACCTTGTATTATTAATGGGTTTATAATAATTCCGATAATAAGCAAAGAGAGAATCAGACAAGTAAATCTGCAGTCGCCACAGCCTAATTTTTTTAGTGACGTGCACGTATTCCATTGCCATACGAACGAATAAAGTCCAAGCGTAATTATTGACAATAAAATGGTGATAACAGCGCCCATTTTTTTCATTCTTAAAGTTTTAAGCCCGTTCTGAACACTACCCATAAAATATATAAGGTAAATTCCTTGAAATGCACCCATAAATATAAACATGAAAAATCTATTTCTCGTTTTCATTTTTATTCTCTAATTTTAATTTTATAAAAAACTACTATGTATGTGGGTACAATATAAAATGACCAACATGCAAGCAACGGACACTAAACAAAAAAACAGCGTAAACATATAGCAATACGCTGTTTTTTGTGGAGCTACTGGCCGGACTCGAACCGGCGACCTGCTGATTACGAATCAGCTGCTCTACCAACTGAGCCACAGTAGCGACTTGTTAAAAGCATTACTTATTATAAATGATAAATTGCTTTTACGCAAGCGATTTTTATCATTACTTGTAAATTTATCCGTAAAATATTATATGACCCAAAAGACCAAATTAAAAGCGGCTTTGCTGTTCGTTGCCGCGGCAATAATAGTTATGTCCGCCGTAATTGCCGCTCTGCCGTCGTGCAATGACAAGCTCGAATTTTCGGCAAGATATTTTTTTGTGTGCTATGAAAATCCCGACGAAGCCCTTTCGGCAAGTACAATTTCCTCAACGGTGCAGTCCTTCGGCGGCGCGGGCTATATTGTGAAAATAGGGGAAGGGTACCGGGTTGTCGTCGCCTGTTATTACTCGAAAGAGGACGCGGAAAAAGTTATCGGAAATTTATCCGAAGAGGGGCGTCCCGTCACGTTGGTTGAGGCATACATAGGGGGGTATGACTTTCCGTATGCCTTAAAAGGGGAGATGAATGGGATTGCCGGCGCCCTTGCAAAGCTCAACGAACTCGGCGCTATTTACTACTCATTGGCGAACGCGTTGGACGGAGGAACGCTCTCTCCGCAGGCGGCTGAGGGGGTGCTTGCGGAAAATCTTTCTGTTCTGCGCGAATTAAAGGATATAATGTCGTCAAACGCTCTCGGGGAGGAGATAGCCTATCTTGTCGCGCTTGCAGAGGAAGTTTCGGCGCCCGTCGCGGGGAGGGAGGCGCGTGCCCTTCAGGTTGCCGTCTGCGACGCAATTTTAAACGTCAATTTCTGCTGAACGCTATACATTTTGGTTGAACCGTGTTATAATAATGGCATGGAATACACGCTTATCACGGGCGCAACCGGCTATCTCGGCAAGGCGTTTGCCTGCGAATGTCTGAAGCGCAAGCAAAATTTGTACCTTACGGGCAGGTCGGAGGACAGCTTGACCCTTTTAAGGGAGGAGCTTTTAAGCCTTTACCCCGCCCGCGATATTCAGATTTTTCCCTGCGACCTTTCCGACGAAAAATCCCGCGCCGCGCTCTACAGCGATGCTGAAAATTACAAATTTTCCCGCCTTATTAACGTTGCGGGCGCCGATATCCAGAAGGCGTTTTACCTCTACGACGAGCAAAAGCTCACCTTTCAGATAAGGGCAAACTTCGAGGGTGCCGTCTCCATGTGCAATTTCTGTTTAAAGCACAGGGCTGAAGCGCTGCGCATAATCAATATCTCCTCAATCTGCGGCGAATATGCTATGCCATATTTTGCAATCTATTCCGCAACCAAGGGGGCGCTTACAAATTTCTCCCTCGCCCTCGCCCGCGAATGGAGGGGTAAAGGGGTGTTCGTCACGGCAATTCTTCCCGGCGCAATCCACACCCGTCCCGACGTGGAGGAGTATATAAAAACGCAGGGCATATGGGGCAGGATTGCTGCAAAGACCCCCGAATATGTGGCAATGAAGTCATTAAACGCCTCTGACAAGGGGATAAGAAAAAAAGTGATCGGCGCGGCGAACAAACTTGTTTATTATGGCTCCGCGCTCGTGCCGGGCGCTATAAAGACAGCTTTGATTTCAAAGAAGTGGAGCTCTACCCAAAAGGACGCATTCTGATTGACCGTGCGCAAAGTTTGTGGTAAAATATTAAAAATTTGAACGGAGAAAGGCAATGAGCAAGGCAGACGAAATTTTTGTATCTAACATGAACGACATTATGAAAAACGGTGTGTGGGACACAAATCTTCCCGTCCGTCCGCGCTGGTCGGACGGCACGCCCGCGCACACCGTAAAAAAATTCGGCATAGTCAACCGCTATAACCTTCAGGAGGAATTCCCCGTTCTCACCATACGCCGCACGGCTTTTAAATCGTGCGTGGACGAGCTCCTCTGGATATGGCAGAAAAAATCCAACAATATTCACGATCTTCACTCCAAAATCTGGGACCAGTGGGCAGACGAAAGCGGCTCAATAGGCAAGGCGTACGGCTACCAGCTCGGCATAAAGCACCACTATAAAGAGGGCGATTTCGACCAGGTCGACAGGGTCTTGTACGACTTAAAGCACAACCCTTCCAGCCGCAGAATCATGACAAATATATATAACTTTGCGGATCTGCACGAAATGCACCTCTATCCCTGCGCGTACTCCATGACCTTCAACGTCTCGGGCGATACGCTCAACGCCATTTTAAACCAGCGCTCCAACGACATGCTCACCGCCAACAACTGGAACGTGGTACAGTACGCTGTGCTTCTCATAATGATGGCTCAGGTCAGCGGTTTAAAGGCGGGCGAACTCGTGCACGTCATCGCTGACGCCCACATTTACGACAGGCATATTCCCATTGTAAAAGAAATTATATCCATGCCGCAGTACCCCGCGCCCAAGCTAATTGTAGACCCCGATATAAAGAACTTCTACGATTTCACCGTCGATTCCTTCAGGCTCGAAAATTACGAGTGCAACAAGACCAAGTACAACATTCCCGTCGCAGAATAAAATGAAAGCCATAGTACACGTCGATAAAAACTGGGGCATCGGCAAAAACAACTCCTTAATGTTCCGCCTGCCCGCCGACATGAAATTTTTCAAAGAGACCACCACGGGCAACACGGTGGTCATGGGCGGCAACACCCTGCGTTCCTTCCCTGGCGGCAATCCCTTGAAAAACAGGGTGAATATCGTGCTCTCCAAAACCCTGCCCGAACGCGCCGACTGCACCATAGTACGCAGCCAACGCCAGTTTTTCGACGCAATAAAAGGGGCATCGGGTGAAGTTTTCGTCATAGGCGGCTCTTCCGTATACAATATGCTTCTGCCCTACTGCGATGAGGTGCTCGTAACCAAGGTCAAAGCTGACGGCGGCGGCGATGCGTTCTTTCCCGATCTCGACAGCGACCCGCGCTATGTCCTTTTGAGCGAGAGCGAAGAGCAGGAGACCAACGGCTACAAAATAACCTTCTGCACTTACAAAAACAGAGAGGTCCAACCCCTTCCTTAAATAATTATAATAGTTGTATATGCTCAATAACCCGCTGCGCCTTTCCTATCAGAAAGGCGCAGCGGGTTATTTAATGTGTTCAAATATGTTAGTAATCCTTAAGCCCGAGCAGAAAATCAACGCTTACCCCGAAATAAATCGCCATATCGGCAAGCACCGAGAGCGGCGGTTCCCTTTGTGCTTTTTCGTAGTGCAGATAAGTTACGCTGTTCAAACCTAAAGCCTCTGCGACTTCCCGCTGGGTCAATCTTTTCTCTGCACGCAGTTCTTTTAATCTTGTGCCTAAAATAATTTCCATTTTTTTCTTTTTACCACTTAACGTGTTACCATTTTGTTAGTATAATTATTTCAGAACTACCAAATTGGTAGTAATTTATATTATCTACGATATGGAGGAAATTATGGGATTTTTTAGTAATTTACTTGGAAATGGTGAGTTTGTTACAAAAATAGTAGCTGGCAAGCTGTCCAATGTCGGAAAAAAGAAAATGCAAACGATACAACAAATGGAAAGCGAAGGATATATGCTTGTAAACGAGGTTGTTGAAACGGGTGGTACTACAGGCTTTTTCGATTCTCCTGCTGCAAGATATACATTAACTTTCCAAAAAAGAAGTAACTCTTGATTATATTAATTTAATAGTTAAATAAAATTTGCGCTTTTTTCGCTCCGTTATCAATAATGATACGGGGCGATTTGCATGTATATCATGAGTATCTAAAAAAATAATTAATGCATAAACTGCAATATATACTGTCTTCTACGGGAGAAAAAATTTTGCAGTACTTATTGTCCCTTTCGGGCTGGCAGCAGGCGCTCATAGCCACAACCTTCACATGGCTCATGACGGCTGCGGGTGCCGCGCTTGTTTTCTTTGTAAAAAAAGTTAATGTAACCACTTTTTCGTTCATGATGTCCGCCGCGGCGGGTATAATGCTTGCCTCGGCGTTCTTTTCGCTTCTTCTTCCCGCGCTCGAAACGGGAGGGGATTACGCCTTTTTAACCCTCTCGTCGGGCTTTGTGGCGGGTGGAGTGCTGATAGTTTTAACCGATATCGTTGTCAAAAAACTCAATGTGTTTTCGGGCGAAAACGCCCGCTCGGGAGCCATAACCTGCGCCGCCGTCACCATACATAACATTCCCGAAGGTATGGCTGTGGGCGTCGCCTTTGCGGCGGCAACGGGAGGGGGAATAGTACCGGCAATCATGCTTGCCCTCGGCATAGGCGTACAGAATTTTCCCGAGGGCATGTGCATATCCTTTCCCCTTCGCGCCCGCGGGTTTTCGCGCTTTAAAAGCTTTTTCATAGGTCAGCTCTCGGGCGCTGTGGAAATAATTTCGGGCGTTGCGGGCGTGCTTGCCGTAACTGTAATTTCGGGCATTCTCCCCGTCGCCCTCGCCTTTTCCGCGGGCGCAATGATAGCCGTCGTCTGCTCCGAGCTCATCCCCCAAAGCTTTTCCGGCGGAAAAATTTCTGCAACCGTGGGGGTTATTGCAGGCTTTACCCTTATGATGATTCTGGATATTGCATTAGGCTGAATAATCGGTGCGCTCATCGTCCAAACTAATGGTATGAAAAAGGAAGTCGATCTCACCCGCCGCGACGAGCGCGAAAGTTTTATTAAACCTCAGAAGAGGGGGGAGAGCAAATGACGGGCACGACGGGCGAAAATTACAACCGCAACTATCTCGAGTACGTAAAAAGCCACGAGCCCCGCACAAAACAATTTAAAAACTGCGCCGCCGCCTTCGGCGTCGGCGGTTTGATTTGCACAATCGGGCAATTTTTAAGATATATGCTCGAATTTGCAGGGCTTACGGGCGACGAACTTGCGGGCACCGTCTCCGTGATTTTAATCTTCTTGGGCTGTCTTTTAACCGGGCTCGGCGTGTACGACCGCATAGGCAGGTACGCGGGCGCGGGTTCCATAGTCCCCATAACCGGTTTTGCCAACTCCGTCGCCTCCCCCGCCATAGAGTTCAAAACCGAAGGCTGGATATACGGCATGGCTGCAAAAATGTTCACCGTTGCGGGAGCGATTATCGTGTTCGGCGTCTTTTCGGGCGCCCTCGTCGGAATTATATATTACTTGATATAATCCTTCCGCTCACCCCAATATCTTGTGTTTTGTTAAAAATTTACATTCAATATTTTGTGAAAAAGTATTGACAATCTCACCCGTTGATGGTAGAATGGTAATACAAAAACATGTGCGGCGTGCAACTGACGAAATTTGCGGATAACCGCAGGGGAACGCGCCGCAGGGCAAAAGCCGTTCGTCTGGGCAAAATTTTCTTTTCGGTTAAGTAAAATTTTGTCCTTTTTTATGTTAAAGGAGGCGGGGCGTGACTGGCAGAATACATTCATTTGAATCTTTCGGCACGGTGGACGGACCGGGCATTCGCTTTGTCGTATTCATGCAGGGCTGTCCCATGCGCTGTCTGTATTGCCACAACCCGGACACGTGGTTTCCATCGGCGGGAACCGATTACACGGCGGCGGAAGTCGCCTCGCGCGCTTTAAAGTATAAAAGCTATTTCACGGGCGGGGGCGGGGTCACCGTCTCGGGCGGCGAACCCATGCTCCAGGCAGAGTTTGTAAAGGAGCTCTTTACCATTTTAAAGAGTGAGGGTATAAACACCGCGCTCGATACCTCGGGCGTAATGTTCAATGCGGACAACCCCCGCGCCTTCGACGATCTCCTTGCCGTCACCGATTTAGTGCTCCTCGACATAAAACACATAAATCCTTCCGAACATAAAAGGCTTACCTCTCACGGCAACGAAAACATACTCGCCTTCGCCCGCTATCTTTCCGACATAAAAAAGCCCGTGTGGATACGTCACGTGCTCGTCCCAGGCATCACCGACGACGATAATTATTTAAGGGAACTAAAAACTTTTATCTCAACGCTTAAAAATGTTGAAAAGGTGGAAGTTCTTCCCTACCACACCATGGGTGAGGTAAAATACCAAAAGCTGGGAATTCCTTACCCTTTAAAAGGGGTAGAACCTCCGGAGCCCGAAAGGGTAAAAAATGCAAAGGAAATTTTAAAACTCAATGATTAAACTTGTTGAAATCAGCGGCGACTCCTGCGCGGGGTGCCACGCTCTGCTGCCTGCCCTCAATTCGGTGGGAAAGGAGTTGAATCTCCCCGTCGAGCGCATAGATATCGAAACCTCGCCCGAGGTTATCGAAAAGTACTCCGTAGACCGCATACCAACCATACTCGTCATGGACGATGAAAAGGTTATAGCAAAATGTTCCGGCTATCAGCCGGAGGAGATTTTATCCCTCTGGGTCGAGGCTATGATAGACGAGTACCGAAAATCCAAAAATTAACTCCGATTAATTTATCGAATTGCTTGACAATAGTCGGCGTATATAGTATTCTATAAGAGAAAAATAAGATTAAATCTTAATAATGAGGTATTTATGAATTACAAAGCATGGGAAGGATTTGTTCCCGGTAAGTGGAGCGACGACGAGGTAAACGTCCGCGACTTCATTCAGCGCAACTACACACCCTATGAAGGGGACGACAGCTTCCTCGAAGGACCCACCGAGGACACAAAAAAGCTGTGGGAAGAGATTATGGAGCTCTCCGCACAGGAACGCGCCGCGGGCGGCGTTTTAAAGGCGGATACAAAAATTGTTTCCACGCTCACCAGTCACAAGGCGGGCTATATCGATAAATCGCGTGAAAAGATTGTCGGGCTTCAGACCGACGAACCCTTCAAACGCGCTCTCCAGCCATTCGGCGGCATAAAGATGGCTGAGCAGGCTTTAAACATGTACGGCTATGAAATAGATCCCCAGGTAAAGGAGATCTTCACCAAATACCGCAAAACCCACAACGACGGCGTTTACGATGCATACACTCCCGAAATGCGCCGCGCCCGCACCGCGCACATTTTAACGGGACTGCCCGACACCTACGGCAGGGGCAGAATCGTCGGCGACTACAGAAGGGTCGCCCTCTACGGCATAGACTATCTCATCGAACACAAGCAAAGGGATAAGCTCAACATGGACGGCGACATGACGCCTGACAAGATCCGCGACCGCGAGGAACTCTCCGAGCAGATAAAGGCGCTCAACGCTCTTAAGGTGATGGCTGCGGAGTACGGCATGGACATATCGAGACCTGCCGAAAACGCAAGGGAGGCTATACAGTGGCTGTACTTCGGCTACCTCGGCGCCATAAAGGATCAGAACGGCGCGGCGATGTCGATAGGCAGAAACTCCACCTTCCTCGACATTTATATCGAGCGCGACCTCAAGCGTGGCGTCCTCACCGAAAAGGAAGCCCAGGAACTTATCGACCAGTTCGTCATGAAGCTGAGAATCGTCAAGTTCATGAGAATAAAGGAATATAACGAGCTCTTCTCGGGCGACCCCACGTGGGTAACCGAATCTATCGGCGGCATGGGCGTCGACGGCAGAACGCTGGTTACGAAGAACTCCTTCCGCATTCTCCACACGCTCTCCAACCTCGGACCCGCTCCCGAGCCCAACCTTACGGTGCTCTGGTCAAAAAGGCTGCCCGCAGGCTTCAAAAAGTTTTGCGCCAAGACCTCTATTGCAACTTCCGCCATTCAGTACGAAAGCGACGATTTAATGCGCCCCGAAATGGGCGACGACTATTGCATCGCATGCTGCGTCAGCTGCATGAGGGTAGGTAAGGACATGCAGTTCTTCGGCGCCCGCGCAAACCTTGCGAAGTGCCTTCTCTACGCAATCAACGGCGGCAAGGACGAGCTTACAAAGGACAAAAAGACGGGCAAGGCCCTTCAGGTTTCGCCCATGTTCGCACCAGTCTCTGGCGACGGTCCCCTCGACTATAACGAGGTAATGGTTAAATACGAACAGATGATGGATTGGCTCGCAGGTCTGTACGTCAACACGTTGAACCTCATTCACTACATGCACGATAAGTACTCCTACGAAGCTCTCGAAATGGCTCTCCACGATACGGAGGTAAGGCGCTTCTTCGCAACGGGCATAGCGGGGCTTTCGTGCGCGGCAGACTCGCTCTCCGCCATAAAGTACGCAAAGGTATATCCCATCCGCAACGAGGAGGGGCTTGCCACCGACTTTAAGATAGAGGGCGACTATCCCAAGTACGGCAACAACGACGACAGGGCTGACGAAATCGCGGTATGGCTCGTAAAGACATTTATGAACAAGATAAAGAGCCACTACACCTACCGTGGAAGCGTTCCCACCATGTCCATTCTCACAATCACTTCAAACGTCGTCTACGGCAAAAAGACGGGCAACACCCCCGACGGCAGAAGGGCAGGTCAGCCTTTGGCTCCCGGCGCAAACCCCATGCACGGCAGGGATTCCTCGGGTGCCCTCGCGTCCCTCGAATCGGTTGCAAAACTCCCCTACGAGTACTCGCGCGACGGCATCTCCAACACCTTCTCGGTAACGCCCGCTTCGCTCGGCAAGGACGACTAAAGTAAGGCATTCCTTATAAGTAAGAAAATAAATAAAGAGGTATATAGATATGTCAAGAGTAGATAATTTAGTCAACATGCTCGACGCCTATGTTGCAGACGGCGGCTATCACTTAAACGTAAACGTTTTCGACAGGGACACGCTTCTGGACGCCCAGGCTCATCCCGAAAAGTACCCCCAGCTCACCGTAAGGGTATCGGGGTACGCCGTAAACTTCAACAAGCTCACCAAAGAGCAGCAGGACGACGTAATCTCCCGTACCATTCACGAATCAATGTAACTAAAAAAAACCGCTTTTCAAAAGCGGTTTTTTATTTTGGGGTGCCAGAAATGTGTTGATTTTCATTTTCCTGTGTCATTCTGAGCATGCGAAGAATCTCTGCCCGCACTCAACATTGAGGCGTTCCGGTTGGCGCCCGGCATTATAAGCTGAATATGTCACGGCTCTACATGATATAAAAAAGAATATTTTAAACGTTTTCAAAGTCATTTTTATCTTGCGCTATTTACAAACGCGGAACAATGTGTTAAAATAATTTGCGAAACAGTTTAAGGAAAAATGGTGAAAGTCATGTCGGACAATAAATTTGTAATCAAAAACGGCACGTTATATAAATATCAGGGTGACGAGAGGGAGGTTATAATTCCCTCATACGTTCTTCGCATCGCGCCCGAAGCATTCATGGACAACAAAACCATTCAAAAGGTTGCCGCGCCCATCCGTCTCGTGCGGCTGGGCAACCGCGCTTTTTACGGGTGCGATAATTTAAAGGAGGTTTTAATCCCGGGCGCCCTCTTCAGGCGCATGGCAATCAAAAAAATATTCACCAATCCCGACGATATATATTTCCGCTTCTACGCCTCGCGCGGACTTGAAGCCGAATTCGACGAAAGTTACGGCGCCGAGTGGGACGACGTCTCCGAAGAGTCGGTTCCCGCCCCCGAAGAACCCGCGGAAGAGCCCCGTGAAGAACCGGCGGAGGAGCCCGAACCCGATATAAGCGGCGGAAAAATCATCGGCGCCACCACTGTGCTCGTCGACGTCAGCGAAAGCATTACCGAGGAACCCGAACCCGTAAAGGAGGAGGGTGACCTCACCGCTGCCGTAATTCCCGACGTCACCGAAGAGGACGGCGACCAAAGAACTCTTGAAGAGCGGATTGAGGCTGTCACGCCCGAGGAGATTCCCCCCGAGGAAATTTCAGCCGCGAGGAAGAGGGAGCTTTTAAACCTCACCGATTTTTTAATCGAGGACACCACCCTCGTCAAGTACATAGGCGTCGCGCGGCAGGTTGAAATTCCCGACTTTATCACGCGCGTGGGCGATAACGCCTTTTCAGGCGCCGACATAACCGACGTGTGGATTCCCGAAAGCGTAAAGCACATCGGCGCCCGCGCCTTTACCTGGTGCGAAAATTTATCCGAGGTCAACCTGCCCGAAGGCATCGAGCTTATAGACGGCCTCGCCTTTGCCAACTGCTCCTCGCTCAGGAGCATAAACTTCCCCTCGAGCTTAAAGTTCATAGGCGAAAGCGCCTTCCACGCATGCAGTTCACTCCTTAAAATTATCCTCCCCGAAGGTCTCACTTCCTTAAGCCGCAGGGCGTTCGACTTCTGCACCTCCTTGACAGACGCTGTTTTGCCCGAAAGTTGCACCGTACTCCACGAAGGCGCGTTCTCCCACTGCGAAAGCCTGCGCAGCGTGCGCTTTTCAAACGGGCTCACCAAAATTTCCGGCTGGGCGTTTGCCGAGTGCGGCTCGCTCTCCGATTTCGATTTCCCCGAAACGCTCGAAGAAATCGGCGACGTCGCCTTCATGAACTGCAAATCCATGAAAAGGCTTGTAGTTCCCGACGGAGTAAAAAAGCTCGGCAGGCAGGCGTTCGTCAACTGTACGGGGCTGATATTAATTCTCTTGCCCGAATACCTCCGCGCCCAGGTAAAGCCCCAAAAAGTATTCCAGGGCGTAAACGGCGTCGATGTAGAATACGTATAACCTCAGCCAAAACCACCTTATTCCCGCAGTTTTCTTTGCAAAAACTGCGGGTTTTAATTTACAAAATTCCAAAGGTATAGTATAATATATTCCGTATATACAGATATCGTGGGGGAATGTCGGCGTTGAACAAAACTAAAGGCAAAAAACTCGGCAAAAAACGCGTCGCGCTCATAATTTCCGCCGCCGTTATATGCCTTCTCGTCACGGCGGTAATCGTTTTAAACGTATTCATTCCCGTAAAGTATCTCTTTGCCTACATGGTCCCCGCCGCCGACAGGGAGGACGATACTCTCACCGTCACCTTTATCGACGTCGGCTACGGCGACAGCACTTTAATCGAACTCCCCGACGGCAAAAATATTTTAATCGACGGCGGCGACGGAGCCTATGCAAACAACTCCGCCCTCATCCGCACCCTCAACGAAAGGGGAGTGGATACAATAGATTACCTCGTCTGCTCAACCTTTCTCGGCGAATATTGCGGCGGTCTGCCCGAAATTATAAAGTATAAAGACGTTAAAAATATCTACATGCCCGCGATAAAAAATATCTATATCACGCAGTCGTACGCTTCGTTCTGCAAGGCGGCATACGAAAGCGGGGCTCAGCTTTTAACTTCCGAATACGGCGCAGGCGTGTTCGGCGCCGACTACTTTTTCGCCTTTCTCTCGCCCCAGTCGCCCGACAACCCCGAAGGCTGCTACGCCGCGCTCAACTCAGAAGCCTCGGAAGAAAACATGTTCAACGCTTCGGCTGTCATGTGGCTGGAGTACGGGGGCACCTCGTTCGCCTTCACCTCGTCGGCGGGCTCTGCCGCGCTGTCTGCGATAGTCGACGACTACGAAATCATAACCGCCGCGGGAGATTTGTATTGCGCCGCAGGCGGCAGGCATGTCGAGCTTCCCTCCTGTAACATAGTCTCCGTGCCCGGGCACGGCAGGGAGGAGTGCACTTCCGCCCGCTGGTATTCTTTGCTCTCGCCGGAAGTTGCCGTAATCTCCGTGGGCGAAAATTATTCCTCGTACCCCTCCGCGCAGGCGCTCGCCGACATAGGTCAGACGGTCGCCTCGCCCGTGCTCACCTCAAACCACGGCAACATAACCATAAAAGTAACCGCGCAGGGCTATTACATGTCCTGACAAGGAGTATATATGAAACTTACAACCGCAGGCGAATCCCACGGCAAAACGCTCGTGGGCATAATCGAAGGTCTGCCTTCCAACCTCCCCATAGATTTTGATTTAATCAACTCCCGTCTCGCTCTCCGCCAGAGCGGCTACGGCAGGGGCGGCAGGCAGAAGATCGAAAGCGACAAAATCGAAATTTTATCGGGCGTAAGGAACCGTCTCACGCTCGGCAGTCCCTTAGCATTCCAGATAGTCAACCGCGACTATCAGAACTGGCAGCCGTACATGGACCCCGAGGGCGCCGATGTCTCCATGCGCCGTTTAACCCGCGTCCGTCCGGGGCACGCAGATCTTACCGGGCTTTTAAAGTACGACCAGACCGACGCCCGCAACATTTTAGAGCGCGCCAGCGCCAGGGAAACGGCTGTCAGGGTTGCCGCGGGTTCAATCGCCATGTGCTATTTAAAGGAGCTCGGAGTCTACGTTTCCGGATATGTTAGATGCGTGTGCGGCATAGTGGATAATAATCAATATTCCTTCGAAGGGCTCGCCGAGGCAAAAAATAATCCCCTCTTCATGCTCGATTCCCTGCTCGAAAGACAGGCGATGGATTTAATCGATTCCTTAAAAGCCTCGGGCGACACCGCGGGAGGCGTCGTCGAAATAAGAGTAAAGGGCTTAAAGGCTGGCTTTGGAAGCTGCATGCAGTATTCCACCAAGCTCGATGCCCTCCTGTGCGGCGCCGTAATGTCCGTGCAGGCGATAAAGGGAGTGGAAATAGGCATGGGCTTTGAAGTTTCAAAGCTCCCCGGTTCGCGCGTCCACGACGAAATTTTTCTTGAAAACGGCAAATACGTCCGCGGCTCCAACAACGCGGGCGGCATAGAGGGCGGCATGTCCAACGGCGAAGAGATTGTTCTCCGCGCCGCCATGAAGCCCATTCCCACTTTAATGAAGGGTTTAAAAACTGTCGACTATGCAACAGGTCAGCCTGCCACGGCGGCGGGCGAACGCAGCGACGTTGCGGCAATCTGCGCGTGCGAAATCATAGTCGAAAGCGTCGTCGCCATGACCCTTGCCGAGGTAATCTCTTCCCGTCTCGGGGGCGATAATTTAAAGGAGGTCAAAGAGCGCTATTCCCGCTTGCCGTAAACCATGCAAAAGTTAACCATAAACACTCCCTCGGTCACAAGCACAATCTATTGCGGCGAGGGCGCATTTAAGGAAAGAACTCCCCTTTTAAAGGGCAAACAGCTCTTTGTCGTCACCGATTCAAACGTGTACAGGCTCTATTCAGGTCTCTTGCGCGAAACTTTCGGCGATGTTTCCGTCCACATTCTTCCCGCGGGTGAAAAGAGCAAGAACGCGCACAACCTTTTAAAAATTCTCGCCGACATGTTAAAGGCGGGGGTCACCCGCTCGTCCACGGTAATTGCCTTCGGAGGCGGCGTGGTGGGGGATATCGCCGGGCTCGCCGCCGCGCTCTATATGCGGGGCGTTTCAATCGTGCAGATTCCCACAACCCTCCTCTCGCAGGTAGACAGTTCCGTCGGCGGCAAAACCGCAGTCGACTTCAACGGCGTCAAAAACATAGTCGGCGCCTTCTACCAGCCATATGAGGTAATCGTCGACCCCGTGTTTCTTACCACCCTTCCCAAAAGGGAGCTCAGGTGCGGACTGGGCGAAATTATAAAATACGGCGCCCTCGACGAAGGCATATATAAAAAGCTCATTGCGCAAAAAGATCTCTTTTCAACGGAGTTCCTCGAGAGTATAACCTACGACTGCATAGCCCACAAAGCGGCGGTAGTATGTGCCGACGAACACGATACGGGCGGGCAGAGAAAGACCTTGAATTTGGGTCACACCACGGGTCACGCCTTCGAGCTATACTACAAGCGTAAATCCCACGGCGAGTTCGTGCTCATCGGAATGATTTACGAAATTTATATCGCAAGGCGGCTGGGCAAAATAGAGGAGGGCTACGCCCGCAACCTCGTCGGGCTGATAAAAAAGGTTCTGCCCTCAATCCCCGCCTATCCCGACGCTTCGAAGGCGGCGGAGTTTGCTAAGTACGATAAAAAGAATAAAGAGGTCACGCACATCTCGCTCATAGCACCGCACAGCGAGGGAGAGAGCATAGAAATAACCCTGCCAGCCGAAGAGTATTGTTCGCTCATAAGGGAGTGCAGCAGGGAAATTAAGGAGAAAAGAGCATGAAACTTGCAGTCATCGGCAAGGACGTATCCAAGTCCGACAGCCCCAAAATGCACACATTCATAGCCGAAAAAATGGGCAATTCCATAACTTACGACGCCATATCCATTCCCGAAGACGCCTTTGAAAAGTGGATCGACGGCGTAATATCCCGCTACGACGGCTTCAACGTCACCATTCCCTACAAGCTGTCCGTAATGCCGAAGCTTAAATCAATCTGCGGCGACGCCAAAACTTTCGGCGCCGTAAACACCGTAAGGTGTGCCGACCTCTCGGGGCACAACACCGACGGGCTCGGCTTCATGCTCATGTTAAAGAGCCACGGCGTAAACGTAAAGGATAAAAAAGTGCTCCTTCTCGGCGCGGGCGGCGCGGGCAGGGCTGTCTCCTTCAAACTTACTGAAGCGGGGGCAAACCTCTCTGTATACGACCGCAACCCCTTTAACGCATCATCGTTAAAGGGTGAACTTCCCGCCGTCAACGTCCTTACGGAAGTCACGCCTGAGGACTACTACCTCATCATAAACGCCACGGGCGTGGGCATGCACAAAACCGAGGGCATGTCGCCCGTCGGTAAAGAAGTGCTTGCGCGTACGCAGGTTGCGCTCGACCTCATATACGTTCCGGCACAAAGCGAATTTCTGCGCATAGCCGAAGGTTTGGGCAAGCCCATAATCAACGGAATGGAGATGCTCTTCTTCCAGGCATACTACGCCGAGTGCATCTACTTCGGCTGCCCGCCCGACGAAGATCAGGCGTACATGCTCTTTGCCGATTATGTAAAATACATAAATACCCATTAACAATTCATAAAGGAAAAATATCATGAAACTTCTCTTCATAAACGGAGTTAATTTAAACATGACGGGCAGGCGCGAACCTTCCGTCTACGGCACGCGCACGCTCGACGATATAAACGCTGCAATTGCCGCACATTTCAGGGGCGACGAGTGCCTGTTCTACCAAAGCAACATGGAGGGCGAAATCTGTTCCCGTCTCCATGCCGCGGCAGACGAAGGGGTCGACGGCATAATTTTAAACGCGGGCGCGTTCACGCACTACAGCTATGCCATCCGCGACGCCATAGCCTCCATTAAAATTCCTGTGGTCGAAGTGCATATGTCGAACGTGCACGCAAGGGAGGAGTTCCGCCATACTTCGGTAATCTCCGCCGTCTGCAAGGGAGCGGTCATCGGCTTCGGCGAAAAGAGTTACATTTTAGCGGGGGAAAGTTTCAAGTCATGAACATAGTGCTCTGCGGCATGATGGGCAGCGGCAAAACGACTATCGCCCGTACACTCAGCGCCGATTACGACCTCGAATGGATAGACACCGACGAGCGCATAGTCGAAGAGTTCGGACCGATAAACGACATCTTTGCCCGCGCGGGGGAAGAGGGCTTCCGCGACATTGAAAGCAAAATAACCTATATCGTCGCCCAATCGCTCGAGGACGGAGTAATCTCCCTCGGCGGCGGCTGCGTGCTCCGCGAGGGCAACGTTAAAGAGCTCAAAAAGACGGGCAAGATTTTCTACCTCCGCACCTCGCCCGAGGTCATAATTTCACGCATAAAGGGCGATTCGACAAGACCTCTCCTGCAAGGCGGGCTGGAAGAAAAGGTGCGCTCAATTTCGGCTGCCCGCTCCTCCGTCTACGAGGGTTGCGCCGACTATATAATCGATACCGACGATAAAACGCCGGAGCAAATCGCGAAACTTATCATGGAGAAGATGGCTATATGAAAACAGCGCTCATCACGGGCGGAACAAAGGGCATAGGCAAGGCGGTCGCGCAGCGCTTTTTGGAGTCTGGTTACGAAGTCATTTTAAATTACTGCCACGACGAGGAGGCGGCAATCGCCACCCAGAACGAGTTCAACGGGCTCGACTACTGTCCCGTGCTCATGCGTGCCGACGTCTCCGACGAGGGGCAGGTCAAGGAGATGTTCAAGGAAATCCTCCGCATTTACGGGGGTATCGACGTGCTCGTCAACAACGCGGGCATATCCAAGGTCAACGTCATTCAGGATACCACCCTTTCCGACTGGGAAGAGGTTGTGGGCGTAAACCTGCGCGGCGTGTTTTTATGCAGCCGCGAAGCCGCCCGCATTATGATTTCCGCAGGGCATGGCTCAATCGTAAACATCTCCTCCATATGGGGCGAAGTGGGCGCCAGCTGCGAGGTCGCGTATTCAGCCACAAAGGGTGGTGTGATAGCCTTCACCAAGGCGCTCGCCAAGGAACTCGCCCCCTCGCGCATAACGGTTAACTGCGTGTCGCCCGGCGTAATAGACACCGATATGAACTCCAACCTCTCCGAAGAGGAAATGGAGGATCTGATAAACCAGATTCCCTTAGGCAGGCTGGGCGGCGGGGAGGACGTCGCCTCTGCGGTGCTCTTTGCGGCTGAAGCAAGCTATATCACGGGCGAGGTCATCTCCGTGGGCGGCGGCTTTGCCAAGTGAGCACAAAAATTTTGAAAAATCAAAGGAAATTTTAAAAAATTTTCGTATATTAGGGTTGTATGGAAAAAGATGTGCGCTCCAAAACGTATAAAAACGAGCAGCTCACCCTCTCGGTATACGCCGCCCGCTCAAAGGACACAAAGGGCAGGGAGAGGGAGGAGGAGCCCTGCGCCATGCGCACCGACTACCAGCGCGACCGCGACAGAATAATCTACTGCAAGGCATTCGCGCGGCTCAAAAACAAAACGCAGGTATTCTTTTCCCCCGAGGGCGACCACTATGTAACGCGGCTCACCCACACGCTGGACGTCGCTCAGATAGCCCGCTCCATAGCCCGCGCCCTCTCCCTCAACGAAGATCTGACTGAAGCCATCGCTCTCGGGCACGATCTGGGTCACACCCCCTTCGGGCACAGCGGCGAAAGAATTCTCAACAAGCTCACGCCCGGCGGCTTCCGCCACAACGAACAGTCGGTGCGCGTCGTCGAAAAACTGGAAAAGGACGGCGCAGGGCTCAACCTCACCTATGAAGTCCGCGACGGAATTTTAAACCACAACGGCGACAACGCCTCAACGCTCGAGGGCAGGTGCGTACACCTCGCCGACCGCATAGCCTACATAAACCACGACTTGAACGACGCAATACGCGCGGGCGTTCTCACCGCGGACGACGTCCCCAAACATATTATAAAGGTGCTCGGCTCCACCTCGAGGGAGAGGATAAACACCGCAATAACCTCCATATGGAAGGAGAGTGCGGACAAGCCCTATGTTAAAATGGAAGAGAAGGTGGAAAGGGCTTCCGCAGAGCTCCGCGCCTTCATGTTCGAAAGGGTGTACCGCACGACTTACGCCATGGGCGAGGAGGAAAAGGCGGAGCGCATGCTCACCTGCATGTACGGCTATTTCATGGAAAATCCCCGTAAAATGCCTCCGCTGTACTATAACATTTCACAGGAGCAGTCCCCCGCAAGGGCGGTGTGCGACTATATCTCATCCATGACCGACCGCTACGCCGTGTATATGTTCAATAAAATTTTCATACCCACGGGGTGGCTTTTGAACAACGAATTAAATTAATCTGCAAGGAAAAACAAATTGCCCGGATTGGATCAGGAGTTTTTAAGAACTCTTAAGGAAAAACTTAATATCGTCGACGTCGCGGGCAGTTACTTTTCGCTTGAAAAGCGGGGCGGCAGCTATTGGGCTTGCTGTCCCTTTCACCACGAAAAAACGGCGTCCTTTTCCGTAAACGAAAACGGTCAGTTCTACCACTGCTTCGGCTGCAGAGCTTCGGGCGACGTAATAAAATTCGTGTCCGAAATGGAATCGCTCGACTTCATGGACACGGTAAAACTTTTATGCGAACGCGCAGGCATAGCTCTTCCCAAAACCGCCGCCGACAGCAGGCAGACGGTGGAGGCAAAGCGCAAGCGCGATACAATTTTAAAGATAATGAAGGACTGTGCGCATTTCTATCTCGACAACCTCAACTCGGGTCATGCCGACGCGCACATTCAGTACATACTCAACCGCAAAATCCCCTCGGGCGTCGTGCGCTCCTTCGGTTTGGGCGCCAGCCTTAACTTTAAGGACCTGCCCCGCTTTCTCCTGCAAAAGGGCTATTCCAAGCAGGATATTTTAGACAGCGGCGCCGTCACCGAAAGTGACAGGGGTCTCTCCGACGCACAGGCGGGCAGGCTCGTCTTCCCCATCATAAACGCCTATGGCGAGGTCGTCGCCTTCGGCGGCAGGGTGCTCGGCAAGACCGATTTCGCCAAATATAAAAATACCAAAGAGACGGTAGTTTTCAACAAAAGCAAGACTTTATACAACATAAACCTTTTAAAAAAGCTCAAAAGGAGCCAAAATATAAGGGAAGTTATAATGGTCGAAGGATATATGGACACCATATCGCTCTACTCCGCGGGCTTCAAAAACGTCGTGGCGAGCATGGGAACTTCCTTAACGCAGGACCAGGCGCGGCTGATAAAGCGGTATACCGACACCGTCCTCATCTCCTACGACGGCGACGGCGCGGGACAGAAGGCAAACCTGCGCGGGCTCGATATTTTAAAGGGAGAGGGGTTGAACGTAAAGGTTGTCCCTTTGCCCGAAGGGCTCGACCCCGACGACGTAATAAAACAGCAGGGCGCGGAGGGGTACCAAAAATGCCTCGACGCGGCAATGCCTCTCATCGACTACAAGCTCTCTGTGCTCCGCCGCGGCTTCGACCTTACAAAAACTGAGGACAAGCGCCGCTTCGTGTCGGAGGCAATAGCCGTAATCAAAACTGCCGACAGCGCGGCTGAACAGGAGGACCTGTTGAAGAAGTTGCGCGACATAACGGGCTTTACCTACGAAAGTTTAAACCGCGACCTTTCGGCGGCGCCCAGCCAGCTCGAGATAAAGAGCGAAAAGCGGGAGGAGCGCACTGACAACGCCTCCGCTTCCCTCAAAGCCTCGCGCTTCGTCATAGCCAGCTACCTCTTCGGCGCCGACTATGTAAAGGACACCGACATAAAGACGGTACCTTTTTCAAACGATATCCACGCCATTCTCGCAAAATACATTCTGTCCAAACAGCTCATGGAGGAGCGCGTGCATTTAAGCGAAATTTTCGAATTTTTCGAAAGCAATTCGCCCGAGTATGAAGAACTCTCGCGCATTCTCGACTATTCTGACGGAGCGGGTTTTACGGGCGACGTGGCAAAAAAATACTTCGATGACAGCGTTTTAAGGCTCAGGCTCGACGATATAGACGGAGAGATTGACGAACTCAAACTTTCCGCCTCTAAACTTACAGATAAAAATCAGGTCATAGCCTGCGCCTCGCGCATAGCCGAACTCACCAAACAAAGGGAAAAACTTAAAAACGGAGTACAATAAATGAATCTGACCGAACAGAAACTCAACGACATCTTAAAAAAGATTATCGACGACCATCAGTCCAAGGGATCTATAACGACAAACTCCCTGTGCGACATAATGGAAAAGTACGAAACAACGCCCGCGCAGATGGACTATGTGTATAAGTCCATAGCGGAGGCTGGCATTCAGATAATCGACGAAGCCGAAAGGGACAACGAGCTCTACGAGCAGGCGCTTTCGGATATCGGTCTCGACGATCCCGTAAAAATGTATTTAAAGGACATCGGCAGGGTGCCCCTTCTCTCCGCCGACGACGAAATAGAACTCGCCCGCAAAATGCAGGAGGGCGACGAGGAGGCAAAAAAGAAGCTGTCGGAGGCTAACCTTCGCCTCGTCGTCTCTATCGCAAAGCGCTATGTCGGGCGCGGCATGCTATTTTTAGACCTCATCCAGGAGGGCAATCTTGGGCTCATGAAGGCGGTCGAAAAGTTCGACTATCAGAAGGGCTTCAAATTTTCAACCTACGCCACGTGGTGGATAAGGCAGGCTATAACGAGGGCGATTGCCGACCAGGCGCGCACCATACGTATCCCCGTGCACATGGTCGAAACGATAAACAAACTCACAAGGGTATCGCGCATACTCCTTCAAAAATACGGCAGGGAACCTACCCCCGCCGAGATAGCCGCCGAAATGAACATTTCGGAAGAGCGCGTGCGCGAAATACAGAAGATTGCGCAGGACCCCGTCTCCCTCGAGACGCCCATAGGCGAGGAGGAGGATTCCCACCTCGGCGACTTTATCGAGGACGACCGCGCCGTCACCCCTTCCGACAGCGTGTCCTCGACAATGCTCAAGGAAACTCTTCTCTCCGTTCTGAACAGCCTCACCCCGCGCGAAGAAAAGGTGCTCCGCTTAAGATACGGCGTCGACGACGGCAGACCCCGCACCCTCGAGGAGGTGGGCAAGGAATTCAACGTTACCCGTGAGCGCATCCGCCAGATAGAGGCAAAGGCTTTAAGAAAGCTCCGCCACCCTTCGCGCTCCAAGCATTTAAAGGACTTTTTGGATACCTGATATGCCCCGCCCCAAAACTTTCGGCGGCAAGGGGGGAAGAATTCCGCAAATCTGTTCGCGGCTGTCGCCGTGCACCGTCTTTGCCGATATAGGTTGTGACCACGGCTACTGCACGCAGTACATGCTCAAAAACAATCTCTGCTCCCGCGCGGTAATTTCCGACGTCAGCGAAAAGAGTCTTGCAAAGGCGCAAAAGCTGCTCAAAGAATATGCTGCTGAAGGCAGGCTGGCTTCCGTCTGCTGCGACGGACTCAAAGGCGTGGAGGGAGCCGACCTCGTGCTTATAGCCGGCATGGGGGGAGAGGAGATCGTAAAAATTTTAAGGGAGAGCTATATCCCCGAAAATTTTGTGCTCCAGCCCATGAAGAACGCCCCCGCCCTTCGCTCCTTTCTGCTTGAAAGGGGGTGTGAAATTGTGGAGGACACCCTCTTCAAAGACGGCAAGTACTACTTTATAATCAAGGGCAAGGCGGCGGGCTTTACGCAGCCCTACACCCGAGCGGAACTCGCCTTCGGCAGACACAGTTTAAAAAATCCCCTCTTTAAGGAGTATCTTAAGGAGGAAATTTGCAAGTCACAGGGCTATCTTTCGGGCGAAATGTCCGAAGGCAGCCGCGCAGTCCTCACTTCGCGGCTGGCATTTTTAAATGGAGTATTGAGCGGTGAAATTAATTGACGCATTCAAAATAATAGGGCAGGAGGCTCCCGTCTCTTTAAGCGAAGAGCTCTGCTCAAAATATAACCACTACGACAACAGCGGCGTGCTCGTCGAAAACAAGGGGGAGATCAAGGGAATACTCTTCTCCCTCGACTTCACTCCCGACGCGGCGGAGGAGGCGGTAAACAGAGGCTGCAACCTCATAGTCACCCACCACCCCGCAATCTATCACGGCATGCGCCGCATAACGCCTTCGAACGACCTCATATCCCGCGCACTCTTCACATGCATAAAACACAACATAGGCGTAATTTCCATGCACCTCAACATGGACAGCGCACCGGAGGGTATAGACTGGCACCTTATGAAGGGCCTTGGCGGCACGCAGGAGGACGGAGTATTAAACGGACTGTCCTCGGGCGGTTACGGCAGAATATACGATATAAAACCCGTAACCTTTAAAGAATTTGTAAAGCGCACCCAAAGGACCTTTGAAACAAAGCGCTGCTTTGCCTACGGCGACGACGACAGAATAATAAAGAGGGTCGCCTCGTTCTGCGGAGCCGGCTGCAGCGAGGATGCGGCAGGCATGGCAATCAACGGCGGAGCCGACGTGCTCGTGTCGTCGGATATCGCCCACCATATGATAACAGGGCTGTTTTACAGCGGAGTAAACGTTTTGCAGCTCACGCACTATTGCTCCGAAGTCTACGGCTTTAAATTAATCGCAAAAAAACTATCGCCTTCATTCGGCGTTCCCGTCTGCGTATATGTAGACCCCCAACTCATGTAAATAAAGGAGAATATCTATGTCACAGGTTGAAAAACTCTTAAAGTATCAGGAGGCGGACTCCCGCCTTTTAAAGGTCGAGCAAAAACTCAATTCGAGCGACGAGCGCAAAAAGTATATGCAGGCACGTTCTTACCTCACAAAGGCTTCGGAAAAGCTCGACCAGATAGAGGCAAAGGCGCAGGAACTGAAGGCAAACCTCGACCGTCTCAATGCAAAGTACGACGAAGCAATGGAAACTTTAAAGGACTTCGAACATCTCGACGACCTCGTCAAAGAGAGCTCCGCCGTCTCCTTCTACAAAAAGAGCGCCCAGTCGCTTGCTGACGAGCTCAAGGCGCTGAAGGGAGAGATCAATTCCTTAATCGCCTCCATAAAGGCGCAAGTGGACGAGTACCAGACATTGAAGAAGAACGTTATCGCCACCCAGAAGGAATACCCCGTCCTCCAGGCGGCATATAAAAAAGTTAAGGAGACCGTGCAGAAGGAAGCCGACGAAATAAACAAGGAACTTCAGAGTCTTTCCAAGGATATCGACGCCGACGTCCTAAAAAAATACCAGGCAAAGCGCAGCGA
>CALVMP010000016.1 GCA_944346655.1 uncultured Clostridia bacterium | reverse complement strand
AATATTGACAAACCGTGCGATGTATGTTATAATGTGCCTAATATCAGGTTGCCTTCTCGGAAGGAGAGGGCGGATAAGGAGGGCATGTATGAAAAAAGTTGTAATTACCGCCATCGGCACGTTGATGCTTTCTTCCGTGTTGCTGTTGTCCGTCGGATGCGGGGGGAGATTAGTCAGTACCCCTTTGTATGGTAAGACGGTCACGTTCACGGGGAAAACCATGCCCGTCGATTGGGACGGGCAGACGGGTGCGGGATATGCCGACGGGGAGTCGGAAACTCCCGTGGGCGATCTGATCGAAAAGTATTTTGACGAGATCGATTGGGACTATACCGCCGAATGCGATAACTACGAGATTCTCGCAAATCTGACGGAGGCAGATAAGGCAAGCCCCGACGCGTTCATGGCATATATCGACACCGCCGTGCAGGAGCGCGGCATCTATGCCGGGTTGGAGGGCGCGACGGTCGCCGTGGGGAGCAAGAGCGATGAGGTCGAAGTGGTCTTTTCTGCTCCCGACGGCAAGGAATATCGCTACACGTGCACCGACACTTCTCCGGATCGGGACGGAACGGTGTTGTCGAGCGAAATGCTGTCGGGCGAAAATTGGAGCGGCAACGCAAGTTTTGCGACTTCCTGGAACGGCGTAAGGGAGTATTTTTGGATGAACGTTCCGGATGTCGCCCCGCCCATGGGGATCAGTCTTCCCGTTTCCGTCATTTTGTATGATTATGAAAGCGACGGCGCTGGCGGCGGGTCTGGGACCTCGCTGGTGGAGATCAGGATCCTGGCAGAAACCACAATCGAATGACGCGCCTGCTTCATCGGAACAGAACGACAATAAATCAGCCCGCGGATAACAGCTGATGGGCGAGGTCAATTCCAACGCTTTTTTCGGCACGTTCGAGCGTGTGACAAAAATCAACGCTGCAAGGCGCTATGCGGAGTATATCGTTGCAGCCATGTCCGCACAATGAACATTTCAAAGGGGCTTCCTTCGGGGAGCCCTTTTTTCTACGGTCGGCGACTCTTATTTGCGGGTGACTGTTATGCTCTCGACCATGCCTGCTTTAAGGTGAAAGTCCAGGGTATATGTATTTCTCACCACCACATTTTCGACGATTGCACGGAACATCTCTCCGTTGTACTCATCCAGGCTCCCCACATCATTTAGGGCTTTTGCTATCTGATCCACCCTCCTCATTGCCAGCTTTGCCGTGTTCTATTTACTTTCGAGTCTCACTCGCCTTTCAGTTAACTCCTGTATCGCTTTTTCAATCAGCGCGCCTCGTTCGCAATACTCTTGGTCGGAAACTCTTCCCGCCCTTTTTTCGCGGAGCAGTTCGAACATTTCAGTTTGCTTCATTTCTATTTGGGCGAGTGTCTCGTTGATATCCTCCGCTATACTATCATCTTCACCCATCGGGACAAAGAAAAATCACCCTTCATGCTGTTGTATAAGCATAAAGGTGATTATTTACTCCAATTTTACCCTCAAACGACTATTTCTGTTCGAGACAAATTAGAGTTTCAACATGTATCGCAAACCTCTTTTTGATATAAAAAATTAAGGATTGTTCGCCTCTTTTCGATATAAGCGTAACTACCAGTAACGTCTGTTTTGATATTATTTAAAATACACAATTTTGTTTGATAAGATTGTAAACTTTTTCAGCGTCGTTTACGGCGATTAGTCCATAGCCGAATGTTATACCGCCTTTTTGTTTGATTTTTATCGTCCCTATTCCTCTTTTAATTAAACTGCGATATAGCTTTATATCCTTAATTTGCAATATGTTCAGCGATAAATTTGAAACATTCCCGTTAAAATAATAAATAGTTGTTGGCGTAATTATATATCTTATTTCTTTTCCATTTACCAAAGAGCATAACGGAAATATAATCGTAACCAGACAAAGCGCAAAAAACAATACCGCAACAAGCACTCCGCCTTTTTGGAAATTTGTTAGAAACAGGATAAGCACCCCGACAAACGCCCAAGCCACCGCAAAAAGAAAAGCGTATTTCATGTAATGCCAAAAATATAGCGGCTTAGCAGAACTGACGTCTAACAGCACCTCCTCTTTTATATCTTCGGGATTGACCTGCGTTAAAAATTCTATGGCATACTCGAAAATGTCCTGCCCTTCCCATTGCCCCTTTTCTCTTTTGCCGTTGCGGTAAGTTATATAGCCTTTATTGCCTTCCTCAATGGTCAGCGTATCATTTTTGTGATGCAGAATGAGTTTATCCTCTTTAAGAAACACATTTTCAGACACAGCCTTCAAATCAAGGTAAAAATCATACAGGCTATCATACTCTTTTGTTCTGGCACAATATGCGCTCTTGCCAGTTTTTATGCTCCATTCTATTTTGTCGCAATAGATATAAGGCTCTCCCGAAACGGGCAAAAAGCCAACGATTCCGCCCACTTCTCCCGGGTCAAAGCACGTTACTTTCCAGACATAGCCCCCGTCAGTTTTTTCAAGGACGGAGTCGTAAATTATGCCGATGCGGTCAATGAGTTCGCTTGCCCGTACACCTTTAAATTTTACCGTGATGATGCAACCCCAAGTGGTATCAAATTCAATTTCCGTATCCCTTTCCTCTGTCTCTATCCTGATCGGAATGGAATCGTGAAAGAACATTGAAACATTCATCAAACTTTGAATGTCCCTTTCGCCTTTTACTTCAAACCATTCGGGCAAAACCATTTTTTGGGTATATTGTTTGAATTGCGGAAAGTCGTCCGTGCTCGCTTTTTTTCCGAAACGCACGGCTTTCCATAATTTTCTGTCTTTGAGAACCCAGTCGTAGCCTTCCCATACAGATTTTTTGCAATCAAACTTTTCCCAATCGACAATAAACACTTGACGACGAGGATGCCAAATTTTTATGCGCCTTAAATGCGAGTGTTCTTTATTGAAAGCAAGCACTTCCGATTGCCACCCCGCCTGCCTGATTGCAAAGACGGGTGAAACATATTCTAAATTGTTTTCCGATATGATTGCCAGCATATTTACCCCTTATCACTTTATACTTATTTTATCATAAAAGCTATCCGATATCAACCCCCTTTCCCACATATGCAAAGTTACTACCCAAACACATAATTGACATAGCTACTCATACTAGGCGGGGCAAATTTTATATACTGTAACATAACCAAAATTACGCCGACATCTTATCGCGTAAATGGATATAAGAAAATTTTTGCACAAAAAAAGGTCAAAAACCGAAGTTTTTGACCTTAAATTGCTTATTTTTCCTCTTATTTCCTTTCGAGACAAACCAGCGTCTCAACATGTTTGGTCTGGGGGAACATGTCGAAGGGGGTGACGCTGACGATATCGTAGAAACCTGTCATTGCCCCAGGGATATATGCGGGGTTTTTGATTATTTTGGAACCGTCCTCGGTTAATGATCCGCATAAGAGCCCCAAGTCCCTGGCGAGGGTTGCGGGGTTGCACGAGACAAGCACAACTTTGTTTGCGCCGCTCTTTAAAATTTCGCGTATGACAGACCTTTCCATGCCCTTGCGCGGAGGATCGCAGACTATCACCCTTTCCCTTCCTTCGGTTGCAGAAAGAACTTCGCCGATTTTATCCTCTACGGCGCCGCAGAGGTTGTGCATTTTGCCCGAAAGATTGTTGAGCTTTGCCAGTTCGTCGGCGCATCTGACCGCCTCGGGCACGATTTCTATGCCGTAAGCCGAGTGACAGCCCTGCGCGAGCATCGCCGTGAGCATGCCGCCGCCGCTGTACAAGTCTATCGCGACGGCTTCGGGAGAACATACCTCGCCCTTTACCGCCTCATATAAGAGGGTGCGCACGCCGTCGTTTATCTGCAAAAAAGTCTGCGCCCCCGCGGTGAACTTTATGCCGCAATCTTCGCCCGCAAAAGCGCCTTCGCCGAAGCATATGTGCCACTCTTTGCCGAAAATGGCGTTGCCCGTGCCGCCGTTTACGTTGAGCCAGAGGGTGAAACTTTTGAAGTGGTTTGCGAGAATTCCGGCAAAGCCTTCGAGGGATATTTTCTTCGCCGCGACGACGGTTATTATGAAGTTTTCGCCCAGTTGACGGGCGACTATGTGGCGGATATCGCCCTTTTTAGCCGTTTCGTCGTAGCCCCTGAGCCCGCGTTTTTGCATGAAGGCGAGCAGGTCGGAAATTATACCAGCGCACCATTTGCGCTGGATTGCGCAGCTTTGAACGGGCACTATGCGGTGGGAACGCGGCGCATATACCCCCACTATGTTGTTGCCTTCGCCGTCCACCCCGACGGGCAGGGCGAGCTTGTTGCGGTAGCCGTAAACCTGAGCCGCGGCGACCGCAGGGTTGACCTCAGCCGCAATACCCCCGAGCTTTTTTAAACAGTTTGAAACAAGCTCCCTTTTAAAGGCAAGCTGGGCGGGGTAGGACAGGTGCTGGAGCTGGCAGCCGCCGCACTTTAAAAAGACGGGGCAAGGAGGCACAACCCTGTCGGGAGAAGGCTTTAAAACCTTTGTAAGTTTCCCGTAGACAACGCCTTCCTTTACCCTGAGCGCGGCAAACTCCACCTCTTCGCCCACGGCACAGCCGGGCACAAATGCGCGTTCGCCCGATATTAAATTAATGACGCCCTCGCCCTCGCTGCCGAGCGAGGCGACGACGCCGCTGTAGAGATTATTCTTTTGTATCATTTTTTTATCCTGTACACAAAGGCGTTGACGAGCAACTGGCACTTGAACATTATGTAGTCGTACGCGAGGAAAACTATTGTGCCGCCGATGAAGATAAAGAGCAGAATATAGTCGTTTATGACCCTGTAAACTTCGAGTTCGGGATTGCCGATGGTTGAGCCGAACACGAGAATATACATTACCCAGAGCGAGAAGTCGAAGAGGATTGCCTTGACAATATAGGCTATCCAACGGTTTATGTTGAAGCGCAGCTGAAGGGCGTTTAACAGGGGGTGAAGCCCGAAGAACATTATGAACGGAACAAGCAGCCAGCCCTGACCGAGCCCGCCGAGCAGCAGCGTTAAAATGCAGGTGCCGGCGTAGGCGAGGGCATCGCCGACGTAGAACCCCTTTGCAAGGGGAAGCATGAGGCAGATCTGCGCCATTATATAGCCCGTGGCAAGCAACACGTGGGAGAGCGTGCCGAGGAGCAGAAAGCACACGGCGAGCGCACACGAGATTGCCGAAAGAGCTATTTCGAAAGATTTGGAATTTTTTTTCTTGGACATTTTAATTGCAGCACATATTGCACATGCAGTTCAGGCAGAGGTTTAAATAACAGCAGGTCAGGCAGTCCGAGCAAAAATTGCCGCCCATCTGGTTTTCCTGCGCACCGTCCATCGTCTGACCGTTGTAGGCGCTCTTGTTGGCGCCCTCGTTTGTATGACGGGAGGCGTCGTAGGCAATTTTATCGTTGAGCTTTTTGTAAGCTTCCTTATACTTTTCGTTGTCGGGCTCGAGATGCATGGCAATTTCGAGCTGCTTTTTGCTTTCGTTTACCCAGTTTTTGCGGTAAAAAACGACCGACTGAAGATAGTGCCACTGGGCGGGGCGTTCGTTGAAGGAGTCGAGCACCCTTTGAGCCTCGTCGAGATTCCCCTCCTTCAAGAGCTCCTCCACCCTGCCGTATGCGGAACCTCCGCCCGCGACGTCCGCGGAGGCGCTTTCCGCGAGCTCTGCCAAAAGTTCCGTGCGGGCGGTCTCTATTTTGGTGAGCATGCGGGCGGCGTTGTTGCCGACCTCGCCGTCCATAAACCGCTCCTCGGAGTACTTTTCGCGCAGGCTGTTATATGCCGCCTCTATGTCCTCGCGGGTGGCTCCTTCGGAAAGACCGAGTATTTCAAGATTGCGTTTGTTCATCGTAAGATAAATTCTCCTTAATTCTTTTAAAGAACGCCCCTTCGGGGGGGGGAATCATTTCTCTCTTTTGCCCTCGCCGCACCTGCCGTAAACGAGGCGGCGGGTACGGGAAGGGATACCCAATAATATGATATTATCCGTTAAATCATGATTGAAATGAAATTTGACGTTTGCGAGGTGGTAGCGCATGTCGGCAAAGAGGGCGTTGAAGATAAAGTTTATCTCCTCACCGTTTGCCTTTACCGCTTCATCCTTGGTAGGTACTTTAAAGGCATTGTATAAGACGTTGTACCGCCCCTTTTTTACGTCCTTGTCGTAGTCGTCGAGGGCGTCGGCGAGGTACACCCACTTGCCGATGGCATAGAACAGCCCCTCGGTATGTTCGTCGGAAAGATTTCCTATCGCATAGGAAGAGAGTTTTTTCATCATTACCGCCGTAGGTTCGCAGGCGGCGTCGATTACGGCGCAGCCCGCCCTTTCGAGCTCTGCCTGGGCGTTCATCTGCTCTTCGATTATCTCCACAACCGCGGGGTGGCGCTTTAAAGTTCTGCGGTAGCCGCGCTTGTAGAGGAAAGAAAAAATTCCCTTTTTGTCGCCGTCGGCGCGGTCGTCCCTGAGCTTGTTGTAGGCGAGCGCCGTGTTTACGCAGCCGAGGAGAACGGAGGTCTCGTCGGGCAGGGTCATGTACCTCCTCTTTAAGGGGTGCAGGGCACAGCGGCGCTTTTTTACGACGACGTCCTCGTTTTTGAGGTTGTGCACGAGGGCTGACATGAAAGCCATGTCGTAGGTTAAGGCGGTGCGCGCAAGCTGTCCGCTGCCCTCCCTTATAGACTTGCACATGCCGCAATAGAGCGCCTTGTAGAGCATTTCGTCCTTTACGAACATGTGCGGGCGCTCGGGCTGAATATATCCGAACATATTAAACCTGGTAAAAGCCTATCTTTTTATAGACCTTTGCAAGCGTCCTTCTCGCACGGGCTGAAGCTTTTTCGGCGCCCTCCCTTAAAATGCCGTCGAGGTACGCCTTGTCTGAGAGCAGCCTCGCCTGTTCCGCCTGAATGGGTGTAAGTTTATCCGCAACCGCCTCGCCGACGGCAAGTTTGAAGTCGCCGTAGCCGCAGCCCGAAAACTCCCTTTCGCACTCCTCCATGCCCTTTCCCGTGAAAACGGAATATATGGAGAGGAGGTTGCTGACGCCTGGTTTGTTTTCGGGATCGTATTTTATCTCCGATCCGCTGTCGGTTACAGCCCTCTTGAACTTGCGGATTATCGTGTCTCTGTCGTCCGACATGAACACCGAGCCGTTTGCATTTTCCGCCGACTTGGACATCTTTTTGGAGGGGTCCAGAAGGTCGCCTATCTTGGCGCCCACCTTCATGTAAAGCCCTTCGGGCACGACAAACGTGGGGGAATATATGTTGTTGAACCGCACTGCGATATCGCGAGTAATCTCTAAATGCTGCCTCTGGTCAACACCCACGGGCACCACGTCGGCAAGATATAAAAGAATATCCGCAGCCATTAAAACGGGGTAGTCCATGAGCCCCATATTTATATTGTCTGCATGGCGCGCGGATTTATCCTTGAATTGGGTCATGCGCTCCATTTCGCCCACGTAGGTGAAGGTGTTTAAAACCCACGCAAGCTCTGCGTGTTCGTGCACGTGCGACTGAAGGTATAAAACGCACTTTTGGGGATCTATGCCGCAGGCAATGTAAAGAGCGAGCAGGCTCAACGTGTTTTTGCGGAGCTCCGCGGGGTTCTGCCTGACGGTAATGGCGTGCATGTTGGCAATGGCGAACACACAGTCGTAACTATTCTGGAGGTTGACCCAGTTGCTTACGGCGCCGATATAGTTGCCTATGGTTAAATTGTTTGTCGGCTGAACTGCCGAATAAAGAATCTTTTTTTCTCCCTGCATATCTTCATCTCACAGTTTATTCTCCATAATTTTACCATAGAGAATGCCAAAATGCAACATCTTAAGCCCTTACTTTTTGCCAATCACAAAAGTAGACGACTTTTTACACATTATTTTCACTGCACGGCAACTCCCGACATACGGGCAGAGCCGATCTGTCGCATCAAAACCCAATATACAGCCAGGATTTAATGATGACGGAAATACAAAAGCAGCCGCGGGCATGCCCGCGGCTCGGTTTGTTAAATTATTTTTTTGAGTTCGATATATGCCATTACGAAGGGACCCGTACCCTTGGCGTCGTTTTCGACGACGGGTTCGGAGATATAGTAGCCGAAAGTGCCGTCCCTGCGGCGGTTGTTTTCGGGACCGAGACCCGCAACAAGGCATATACCGCCGAGGTTGAGCTTGCCTTCGGTAGAGCTTAAATATTTTGCGCAGATGCCGTCGAACACGCGTTTGCCGACTTCGGCGAAGCGCTTGTCTATAATGCCCAGGCGGGCGCCCTTTAGCATGGCATAGGCGATCATGGCGGAGCCCGAAGTTTCGAGGTAGTTGCCCTCTCTTCCGCCCTGGTCGATGACCTGGTAGAACATATTGCCGTCCTTGTCTATGTACTGCTCGAGCCCCTCTATCGTCGTTTTGAAGATCTCCGCAAGCTTTGCCCCGGCGCTCTCGTCTCCTTCAACGTAGCTTATGGCGTCGACAAGCCCCACGGTGTACCAGCCGTCGGCGCGGAGCCAGAAGGATTTAGAAAGACCCGTCTGTTTATCCGCCCAGAACGCCTCCTTTGAGTAGTCCCAGCCGTGATAGTACAGCCGCTTCTGCCTGTCGTACATGTGCTCATATACGTTGGTGAACTGGGTGACGACGTCGGAATAGTCCCTGCCGCCGCGCTCTGCGGCATAGCGGGTGGAGAACACCTGCGCCATGTACAGACCGTCCAGCCAGACCTGGTTGGGGTAAATTTTTTTGTGCCAGAAGTTGCCGATTGCAATTCTGGGCTGACCTTCGAGCTGTTTATGGAGAAGCTCTATCGCCTTGTTGTACTTCTCCTTGCCCGTCTCCCTGTAGAGGTCGAATAAAATTCTGCCCTCGTTGATATTGTCGAGGTTGTATGTTTCGAGGTCGTAACCCCTGATGGAGCCGTCGTCGAACACATAGTAGTCGACAAATTTTTCAATGAAGTCGAGGTATTTTTTGTCGCCGGTCGACTGGTAGAATGAGTACAGCGAGGTCATCATGCAGCCGTCGATATAGTTCCACGCGGGCTTTTTGCCCTGCTTGATATTTTCAATGTTCCATATCGGCGCTTCGGGCGTGGTATCCTCCACCAACCTGTCTATATACCTGTCGATTATCGAGTAATCCATAATTCCTCCCTTATGCCTCAATTAGCTTTCCGCAGTTTTTGCGTATTATGTGGGGTCCTTCGACGCCCTCGAAAGTGACGTTTTTGAGCGTGACCTTTTCGACGTTGTCGATATATATGCCCTCTTTGCAGTACTCGCGGACAAATTCGAGCATGGCGGGCTTGAAAGGCTTGGCGTCCTCTTTGAATGAGAAGGAGACGTTTTCGAGCACAATCTCCTTTACGGGCTGTTCAACGAGACCGTCGAAGTAAGCGCACATGCATTCGCACTCGGTGCACTCTATGTCCCTAAAGGTGAATTTGCCCATGTAAGGGGTGTCGTCGCCGACGGGGCGCTTTTCGCGCGACCATACGTATTCGGTGTGTCCGTCGGGATCGCAGAAGTAGTACATGTTCAGAACGAGGGGTGTGATGACGTTGATCATCTTTATGTTCTCGAACAGAACGCCGTCGATTACCGAGTCCTTGCCTCTGCCGCGGCGGGACTTGATGCGCAGTCCCCTGTCGGTGTGCCTGAACACGCACTGGCATACGGTGAGGTCCTTTACGCCGCCCGAAATTTCGGAACCGAGAACTATGGCGCCGTGACCGTCCTGGAAGAGGTTGTTGCGCAGCGTATGGCGGCTGGCGGGCGTCTTATACTTGGAGCCCATATAAATTTTGCCCGCTTTTATGGCTACGCAGTCGTCGCCGACCGAGAATACGCAGCCGATTATGTCGACTTTATCGCAGCTTTCGGGGTCCAGACCGTCGGTGTTGGGACCCGTGTAGGGGTTCTGCACGCGCAGGTCGTAGAAGCCGAGGTTCTTCGAGAAGAAGGGGTGAAGGTTCCACGAAGCGGAATTTTTGCAGGTGACACCGTGGAAGGTGACGTTTTCACACTTATTGAGGAAAACGAGGCGGGGACGAGCCACTGCCCTGCCCTTGGGGGTTGCCCACCAAGTGGACTTGTCTGCGTTGCCGTTTATGGCACCCTCGCCGACGACGGTTATGTTGACCGCCTTATATGCCGAAACGAAGGACTGGTGGCAGGGATAGGGGTTGCCCTCCCACGAAGCCAGAATTTCCTCCGTGCCGTCATCGTAGGTTATTCTGTCGGGCACGTAGGGATAGTGTTCCTCCACCACGTCGCCGAGCAGCTGACCGCCCTTCTTTATCTCGAGGGTGATGTCGCTCTTGAGCACGATGGGGCGGACGTAGAAGGAGCCTTCGGGGATTACGACCCTTCCGCCCTTGGGGCAGCTGTCGATCGCCATCTGTACATAATAGGTGTCGTCGGTAACTCCGTCCCCTTTGGCGCCGAGGTCCTTTACATTTACGCAGCCGCTTTCGGAGAGCGTTTTAAAGGTCATTTCGCCGCCGCAGGAAAGTTTTACCGTGTACTCGGTGGCAGGGGTGAGGTTGAAGAGGGAAAAGACGTTGCTCTCCTTCTCCTCCACCGCCTCGCCGTTGAGATAGACGGTGTACTTTTCGGGACTATAGTAGGGATTTTTGTTTTCAAGTTCAAAACAAGCCGAAACGCTTGATTTAAACAACAGCTTAAACATCGGGAACCTCCTCACTCGCTTTTTTCTTTTTTCTATTTACAAGCCAGACAATTAAATCCTTTATTCCTATAAACGTCATGTCAACGATGACAGCAAACGTGCCGAAAAGTAACGGCTCCGCGCCAAAAAACCATTCTCCCCCTCCCATTTCAACAAGCAGATTGATACCGGTATAGATACCATTGACAAGAATAATTATAATTAGATAATATATTGCGTTTGTAAAGAATGTCCAAAACTTTTTAAAGGGAAACGGAAACATCATATAATTGTCGTATTCGCCTTCATAATCCTGGAAGAAATGGAAAATAGGATTGACAAAAATATCTACAACAATTCCCAACACCAAGCCTGTAAGAAGAAGGAGATTTTCGTTATTATCTATATACACGCCCAGTCCCATCATAATAAAGAAGCAGACGGCGCCGGCAAACCACCATTTTACCAAAATGGCTTTAACCCAAGTAGGAATTCGTGAAAGAAAATCATGCCTGTAAGGGTTAAATTTCTTTAGCTTTTTTCCCTTTTCGCTATCGGTTTCGCCTGCAACTTCATCAATTTCGTACGATACTTCTTTGCTTTCGTCAACGGGATTGCCCTTGAGGATAGAAACAAGCTCGTCCACCTCATCGACTTTCAGATCATAAAAATTTTCTATTGTAGTTTCTTTTTCTTGCTTTTTCTTTTTTCTTGACATTTTGTCCTTTTAGGAAAATAACCGACAAAATAAAATTTTGTCGGTTATTAAATTTTATTTTTATTAAATTATTAAGTTATTCGTCGTCATCCTCAAGTTCAATAGCTTCATGAATATTGTTATCTTCAATATTTTTAGACGTATTGATCTTCTTGATGAGGGGAGCATATGCGGGAATGAGCGCCAAAAGAACCGCGCTTATACATACAAACACAAGGTGTGTAATCACCGCATTGGTTGCCGAAGTAAAGTAAGTAGCACTTGCAACATATTCCGGACTTTGTCCTGAAAGGAAGTCTGTAATCATGCTGTAGTATACGTAATCCAAAGCAACCATGCCCGCCATAAAGACAAATACCAACGCTATGAATATAAAGTTGGGTTTTTTACGCTTGGGGAAGCTGTTTAAAAAGAGAGGTATGACAAGAATTGCAAGCATTGTGTTTGCAAAAACAACCAAACCTATCCATTCGATGGAGTAGGCGTTGCTAACCGCAAGAGAAATAGAAAAGAGCGAGAACAACCAGATTATTGTGGATATCGCAGTTACAAGCAAAGGAATTCTTTGGGGAGAACGCTTTAACGTAACAACCTGCTTACGCGCCCATTCCTTAATTCCTGCCCAAATCTTTTTTAAAATTTTAAAGAATTTATTCTCCTCGGGCTGCTCTGCGGGAGGCATTTCATTTACTACAATGTTTTCATTTTCAGCCATGATTTATACCTCCTTATTTAATGACCTTCTGGTATTCGTGCCTGCCCTCGGGATCCTTTTCAAAGAAATGCATCTTATCTTCCTGGAAACCGAGAGTGATCTCGTCGCCATACTTATAGTTGCACCATTCGGCAAACTTGCAAACGGTTATCTTTTTACCTTCAATCTTGCCGTGAACAAGGGTGTTCATACCCAAATTCTCGTTATTAGTGACAGTGAATTTAATGTGACCGTCGCGGGTAAAGTTTTCGGGACGAACGCCGAGGATAACCTCCTTGCCCTCATAATCCTTTAAAACTTCCTTCTGCTTGTCATTCAAAGGGTAGTCGAAGAGTTCGCCCACGAAATGCCCGTTTTCAATCTTGCCGTCGAAGAGGTTCATGGGAGGAAGTCCTATGAATGTAGCAACAAAGGTGTTGGCAGGATGTTCGTAGAGCTCAATGGGCTTACCTATCTGCTGAATGTGACCCATGGACATACATACTATTCTGTCGGCGAGAGTAAGCGCCTCGGTCTGGTCGTGGGTGACATACATTATGGTCGCATTGAGCTTTTTATGAAGCAACATGAGTTCACGTCTCATTGAACCTCTGAGCTTTGCGTCGAGGTTGGAGAGGGGTTCGTCGAAGAGGAATACCTTGGGGTTACGCACGATTGCACGACCGATTGCAACACGCTGGCGCTGACCGCCGGAGAGCTGACGGGGCTTTTTATTGAGCTGGGTCTTTAAGTCCAGAATTTCAGCCGCAGCCATAACCTTGCGGTGAATGACAAGTTTATCCTCTTTGCGGAGGGTTAAGGAGAATGCCATGTTCTCGTATATAGTCATGTGACCATACAGAGCATAGTTCTGGAAGACCATGGCGATATCCCTGTCCTTAGGAGCAAGACGGGTACAATTTTTACCGTCGATTATGAGTTCGCCCTTGGTGATATCCTCAAGACCCGCAACCATTCTCAAGGTTGTAGACTTGCCGCAACCGGAGGGACCGACGAGAACAATAAATTCACCGTCCTGAATGTCAAGGTTAAAATCCCAAACCGCCTGAACACCGCCGTCGTAAATTTTATCTAAATGCTGAATGTTAACTTCGGGCATCTTACTCTACCTCCTCAGCTACTTTTTCTGCAGCCTGGGAAACCGAGCCTGCGACAATAGCTTTTCTCTCCTCTTCAAAGACGGCATCCATGTTAATTTCTCCCGACTCTATTGCCTTAATGTGCTTTTCGAGCTTAACACAGTTGATATAGCCCAAAATCGCAGAAGCAGCGAAGCAAGCCGCCGAAGCGCACAACCAGATTACCATCATTGTAAATTCGAACACAGAATTGGTGGGGCGAATCCAGAAATAAGGTATTGTTAAAAGATTATTCTGCAAGCTGTACAGGGGATAGATAAAGATGCGCACAATCTCCCATACCGCAAGCACAAGCAGAGGAATACAGTACTTTTTGTTATAGCCCTTGATGCCCTCGGAAGAAAGGAAGGCAACGAGCAGGGTTACGAGCGTTAACACAACCGAAGCGCCGATGAGTATGCTGGCATACCAGTATGGTTCATTGTCAGCAGGATTCCTCAACAGTTTTACCGCATAAAGCAGACAGAAGTAAAGACAGTTGAATACCAAACCCAAAAGCGCAAGATTTGCGGGTAATTTATTCTTTTTATAACGCAGGATATCGTTCTGCAATAACTGAGTGTTATCCATTTTATGCTGCCTCCTGCACAAAGCTTCCTTCGAGGAGAGCCTTCTCCCCTTTCATCAGCTTGATTTTCCAAATTAAGTTGTATACCCAAAGCAGAGCTACGCAGATGCTTAATAAATATACGATAAAGCTAAGTATAAACGTGACCTGTGAACCGCTTAACACGGCGTCGGTACGATCCAAAGATTCGTACATATCGCTGACTTGCATAAGAAGCGTCCAATCAAGCGAATTATACGAGCTCATTACGACTATCGTAAGGATAATGCCTGCAAGCGCGGTTATGGCAAAGACTGCGGAAACTGCGATTGATACCACATAGTTGGTAATGTAATAATTGCGCCTGGAATTTGTAGATGTAATATAGACAACCGCACACGCAACTACACAGATGATGGCAAAGATCTCCATTACGGTTACAAACGTCTGACCGAGGTCGATGCACGACTGAGCGCTTACCCCCATGCCGGACATGTGTCTGTCTGTATATGCGTGCGTGAGCTTTGCCATATCGCCTGTGAGAAAAGAGAGAGCGAAAACAAACATCACTGCCGCGTATATCAGCGATCCCAATGAGAGGATCTTTTGAAACTTCATTTGAGTTTTCATTGAATCAATTTCCCCAAATATTATTTTAAAAGCTACAGCAGGTTTAACATTAATTGCCGTGCCGCCCGCCCGAAAGCGGGTGGCACCTGTGCAATTAAGTTTTTAAGTTACTGTTTAAACAAACTATCAGTCGTTGTTTAAAGTGATGTTGAAGAGTGCCTTGGTTCTCGTCCAGCAACTCGTTGCGATATTTGTACGCTGGGTGAGCCCCTTGTTCTTAAGCAATTCTACCATAGCAGCGCCGTTTTCAGGAATGTTTTCGTAAGTATCCTGACCGGCAATCTTGCGGCTCGTATCAAATCCATAGAGAACCATGTCAATGATAGCGTTCGTACGATAAGTGGTCGTGCTCGAATTGTTGTAGAAGTACTGACCAAGAGCGGTCTGAGTATCATTGGCCATTGTATCGCGCTCAATCGCATTGAGAGCCACGGTTGTAGGAGCGATGAGATACCACCATCCTTCTGCTTCGCCGAGGGTGACGGATACGTGCTTTATCGTACCGTTTACGAGCGCCGCGGATACAATGTTTGCACCTGCAATTGCGCAAGCAGCTGTACACTGATACTCGAAGCCCTGGTTCTTGTTACCGATGGGAAGAGTCGATCCGATGAAGTAACGGGCATAGTTGGTGTATGAGCCTACGTTCGACATACCGGATACCGCACTGCCTGAAACTTGAGCAAGCCCGTTAACTTCGAAGCCTCTGAAGAACTCGTCGTTTGCGTCGGTTATGATGGGAACCTGAGTATCTTTATACGCGAAGCCGGTGTACACCTTATTATTGTAAATGAAATACTGGCTTGCATATTCATCTTTGATGGTGTACTGATCGGAAACTATCTGTTCCTTGGCTTCAACGCCTTCAACCTGGGCAACATCTACAGTTGCATATTCAGCGACGTCGGCGATGTTAACATTGGTAGCTTCGTTTGCATACCACCAGCCGTTGGGGTTCGTGTTTCCGTTTGTGGACTGCGTACCGTAGGTCATAAGAATCTGACCGTCGTTGGAGAAGAAGTAGTCAACGAAAGCAAGGGTTGCCGAGAGGAGCTCGGGATTGCCCTGAACTGCAGCAACGGGAATAGCAAAACCGGTGTTCTTGACGGAACGCCATGACTCGGTAAAGCGCATAATAGTCTCGCGCTCGCCGTTGTCATCCGTATCCCACTTGGAAACAGCGGTAAGAATGGGCGCTACGTTGAAATCCTCAGTGTTTGCAGTAGCGTCGGGATCGGTGTATCCGTTGGTAGATGAAACGATGCCTGCGGTTGTCTGCGTCTGCGAATAGTCGTGAATGAACAGAGGGGCAGGACCGGAAGCCGAGTCGCGCGAACCGTTGATGTTGGTGTTCGTTGTGCAAACAAGACCTTCCTTTGCAAGTTCACCCATGCGAGCGATCGTATCCCATGTAGCGGCAGAATTGCGGGCGTCGACAAGGTCACCTTCGCTGTTTATATAAGAGAATTCATAGCGCGATTCCATACCGCGTACGCCATAGAGTTCGCCCGCGAAAGCAACAAGGTCAGTACGGCGCTGGGTGTTCTGCTGACGCCCGCTGAGACCGTAGAGGTTTGAAAGCTCACCGTTCTCTTCTCCCAAAGCTTTAGGCGAAGTTACAGCGCAGCGGGAGATAGCTACAAGCAGGTCCACATCCCAACCTGCAGAAATACTGTTGAATACATCCGACCTGGTGTCGTAGAACTTATCACCGCTTTCAGTCTGATAAGCAACGTCGATGTATGCCTGAAGAATAGCGCTGAGCTGGGCACCGGTCACATTGCCCTGTTTTGCGTCAAGCGCAGCATTCATGATATCGACGATGTTGCCGCTTGTTCCGGTGTAGGCAGCACCTGCAGCAGCCTGATATGCTGTACCGAGAGGCGAAGATGCACTTCTTGCCGCATCGCCGGCCGCGTCGTAGTTGACTACGAGGTTGACGGTGTTCATCTGGGTAGAATCGTCGGGATCGGTGGTTTCAACAGTCCAACTGCCCGTCTGGCCCATGTAAGCCGTTACATTGGAATTGCCATAGGTAAGACCCTTTTCGGTAAGTGAATCATTGAAAGTAGTGGTATCGGTGACAGTACCGTCAAGCAGACCCTCTATCCAGTTTTTCTCTGCAAGAGTATACTTTTCGACATCATCGAAGCCGTCGAAGTAAGGCGCATAGTACATACCGCCCGTCGTCGTATCGGAGGTGGTCGAAAGCGCAACGGTGTCGTACTTTTCAAGGAATGCCGCATAGTTGGGCATGTAGTACAGATAATCCCTTAAGTTAAGGAAAGAGTCTGCCCTGATGGTGATCTGGTTAGAGGAACCCGTGATTACCTGATAGTCTGCAAAGGTACCGTTGATGCCGTTTGCAACGTTTAGAATCTGGTTATCGGAGGAAAGGTTCTGATAGTCGTCCACGATGGTTACGCCGAGGATGTCTTGAAGCGCCTGCCAGGGAGCTTTGAGATCTTTGTTTTTGTAGGTCTTGCCATCGGGCAGAGTAACTTCACCCGAAATACTACCTTCGGGGAAGGCGATTGAACGCTTGATGGAGTTATTACCATCTCCGATGTTCATGTTGAGGGTGATTGAACCATCCTTACTGTAGGTAAGATTGTCGTTTGCGTCGACCGAGGGCTTAAGGTTTGCAGCAAGGTTGGTAGGTTTGGTAATCGACATCTCAGCAGAGAGCGAAGGACCCGTCGGCGTGTTCGTGCCGGGCGTGCATGCCGCCATAGAACCTGCCATAGTACCTGCCATTACCACAGCAACCGCGGCAAAAGCAATTTTTTTGGTTTTGTTCATTATATTTCTCCTTATTTTTATTTTTTTAAGCATTTTTTTCGTTCCCACCCCTTATTTACCGCCGTCCGCATACATGGGAACGCTTTATATACAGACGGTTGCGCAAATTTGCGCGATTAAATTGATCTGAATTACTCCTTTACGCCGCCCATGTTGACGCCCTTTGCAAAGTACTTCTGAATGAAAGGATAGATGCAGAGGATGGGGATAACGGCACAGATGACCATTGCATACACAACCGACATTGCCGAGAGCGTGTTGTGGTCAAACCCGGTGCCGCCGACATTTTGAATTACGTTCTCCCACTTGTAATATTCGTTTTCAGGGTTAATTAGTCCCGACGTCATATCAATGAAGTTACGAATATAGACCTGCACGGGCCAGTTGTACCGATAGTCCGGCATCATTCGCATTGCCCAGAAGTAACCGTTCCAACGTGAGATGCCGAAGAAGAGTGCAACGGTTGCAATTGTTGCCTTACTCATAGGGATATATACCTTGAAGAGTATCTGCATTTCGGTTGCACCGTCTATTCTTGCAGCTTCTTCAATTTCCGCGGGAACGCCTTCAAAGGCGTTGCGGAGAAGAATTACATTGGTTGCGTTCATACCCATGGCAAGAATTATGAGCCATTTTTGGTCGAACGACCCGCCTGCGTAAGTGGTACCGGCAAGAGCAGCTAAAATTTCACCCGTTGCCTCGTAGTTGCGGTACTGGGGAACAATGCCCGCCGAGAACCACATGGTGAAAACGAGGAAAAAGTTGAAAGCTCTTCTGCCCATCAACCTCTTTTTGGAGAGGGCATACGCACCCATCATGGTATAGATCATACACCATATGGTACCTACGAACGCCATGAACAGCGTATTTGCATACGATATCCAAAATACATTATTGTTTAAAACCCAGCGGTAAGCTTCGAACTGAACGCCCACACTGCCCTCGGTTTCACCAACAGGCAAAAACGTTACCCAACCGTTTTCTACCGCAACCCTGGAAGATAGCGAGGAGCTGATTGCATAGATAAACGGGTAAATACACATTACCGCAAATACTACGAGGAATACGTATGAGACGATTTTGAATATTAATTCGGATACTTCCATTTTACGTTTCATATGAATTTATCCTCCTTAATACAACGATACGTCGGAAGCCTTGCGGGCGATTGAGTTTGCACCGATAACCAAAATCATGCCGATAAGGTTGTTGACCATTTCCGCCGCAATACCTATCGAGGTGTCGCCGCCAGTTTCGAGCAATCTGTTCGAGAAGGTTGCAACTATTTCGGCTGCAAGCCTGTTTGAACCGCTACTCATAAGGTATACCTTTTCATAGCCTACGGAAAGGAGCGAGCCGACCTTCATTATGAGCATGATAACGACGGTTGAAAGAATGCTGGGGATAACAACATAACGCATCTGCTGCATCTTGCCCGCGCCGTCCATTTGCGCCGCCTCATAGGATGTGGGCGAAACGGCAATGACCGCCGCAAAGAATACGATCGAGTCGTAGCCGCCGTGCTCCCATATGCCCGTTACCTGATAGATAGCGCGGAAGTATTCGGGATGGAATACCAAACCACCTGTGGTCTGAACCGCCTCTTTCAGGCTCTCCGAATTGGGGAACATTGTAACAAATAACTGCGATAGAACACCCATACCCGTCGAACCGTCAGCGCTTGTGGGCGCCCTGAACAGAACGATTGCAAGCGTGGTTATAATAACCGTCGACATGAACTTGGGCAGGTATACGCACACCTGAATAATGCTGCGGGTGATGTTTGACTTGACTTCGTTGAAGAAGAGCGCCAATATAATCGGAAACGGAAAACCGAACAGCAAGCCATAGAAAGCTATGATGAACGTATTTCTGAACGCCGACCAGAATTCAGGTGACAGTGTGCCGAAGAACAGGTTGTAAAAGTTAGTAAGACCATACCAATACTGATCTGCAACTTCCAAACCGCCGCCGCCTGTCTGGGGATCCTTGAACGCCGCCAGAAGCTCCGTCATGGGCAGATAACGCCACAACAGATAGACGAGCAACATGGGAACAAGCATCAGATAGAGGCGCCAGTCTTTAAGCAAAGTATAGCCGACGTCTTTCCAATGCGATTTCTCATGAGCATCCCTGACCTGCTGGTCGGCGGGTATACTGTATGTACCCGTCGATTCGTCATACTCAAGGAAGTCGTCGCATTTGAGTTTGAACAACTGCATTATATCCCTCCATTACCATAAATTTATAATGTAAGTTTATCGTAACCGGCTTTTCCGCCGGGTCACTTCTTTTTTGTCTTTAAAACGCGTCAAGCGCCGCCCGATGCCGCGAGCGGTCCCGACAAAAATGAGTTTCCTAATAATCGAGATCGTCGTTGTTTGAGAGAATGGACAGGCTCTCCTCGTCCAACTCCTCAAGCTGTTCGCCGAATGTGTCCCTCTTCCTCTGCTCGTCCCGCATTTTGCCTATGCGGATAAGGTAAGCCTTCTGATCCTCGAATATACCGTCGAACCTGCGCACTATGAACAGAACGATGAACGACATTACAAAGGACAATAGTCCGCAGTCCGAGTTGATTCCGCACATTGCATAGAGCGCCGAGACGAAATCGGCAACACCGAGCGCGGCAAACATTGCCGAACGGACGATAACCTGTAACCCCCACGCAAGCACTACCCAGACAAAAGTTAAGTACCACTTGTCCGCAATTTTTTTCTTGCCTACAGGGAGAAGATAGAAAAGCGTTAATATTATTGAGGCGTTTCCCACCCCGAACGCGACAAACTGCTGCCATGTTCCGGAGTTGAGCGCGCAACATATTATTGCGCTGCATGCCGCATAGAATACCGCGGGCCACCCCCACCGCATCATTACTATTAAGGATAGCGGCAAGGCGAATGAGAATGTAAAGATCGCCTCCTGCGGGAACCACACCGTCGCCGCGAAGGTAAACAGCTCGGCAAGCGCCACGATTACTGCGAACAGGAATAAATCGGTCGTGCGGTACTGGGCAAATGTAATTTCCCTTGAACCATTTTTTCGCATATATTTTATTTCACACACTTTTAGGGCGCGGTTTGTGTTACATTATCACATTTAACGTTAACATTATAACATGCGGTTTTTAAAAAATCAATACATATTTCGCAAATTTTTTATTGTTTCACAAAAAAAGTTGTGCTAAAATATATTTACCGACTGCAAGGAGTAAATTATGAAAACTTTAAACCTTTCGCCCGCCGACGATTTGCAGAAAATATTGGATAGCCTGACCGAGCCCACCACAATATATCTGTCCGAAGGCGAGTATCACAACAAACTGTGGATTAAAAGCGACAATGTAAAAATTATCGGAAAAAATCGTGAAACAACCGTGATTTCATGGGACGACTATGCCAGAAAAAACCATCCGGACGGCGGAGAGTACAATACCTTCCGCACCTATACGGTGTGCGTGACCGGCAACGGCTGTTCGCTCGAAAACCTTACGATTGTCAACTCAAACACCGACGCGAGAAAAGCGGGGCAGTGCGTGGCACTTTCGGTAAACGCCCCCCTCTTCCACGCGAAAAATATAGACCTTAAGAGCGAGCAGGACACCCTGTTCACCGCACCCTTCCCAGACGACCTCGTGATAAGATATTCGGGGCTCACGGACGACCCCGCCTACTATGACGGATTTATACCGAGGGAACAGCTTTACATGGAGGGCGGCTCCGTTCAGATTTACGAAGATTGCAACATATACGGCACCGTAGACTACATTTTCGGTTGCGCGGAGGCATATTTTGTAAATTGCCGGCTAATTAACCTGCACGACGAAAGGGACTACGGGTTCGTCGCCGCGCCCGCGCACAGCCTTAAACAGAAACGCGGCTATGCATTCATCGGCTGCGCCTTTGAAAACGGCGGTGCGAAAGAGGGCAGCGTCTATCTTGCACGCCCCTGGAGAGATTTCGGCAAGTGCGACTTTGTAAACTGCACGCTCGGCAGCCACATAAATCCCGCCCTGTACGACAGGTGGAACGACACATACCGCGACCACACCGCCCGCTTTGCGCATGCGAAGCTTATAAGCAAAACTGCGCTTAACCCCGTGATATGGGGCAGGCAACTTACCGAAGGCGAGCAGGCGGACATTTATGCAGGCTTTCATGCCGCCCATGAGATGTGGAAAAGGCACCTCTCTTCGGTCAAATGATCCCCCCAACGAATAAAGAGGACTCGTCCACACGTTCTATTTTATTGATTGGCGCCCGCATATATGCCGCCCAATTCAAAAAATCCCCGCCGCAATTATTCATTTTTCATTCTTAATTTTTTACAAACCACACTCCGCCCCGCGGCAAAGCCGCGGGGCGGAGTGTGGTTTGTTATGAAAGATTTTAAAAAATGTCGGAGTGAGTTCTCCCCACCCCAACATTTATTAGATAGTCTTTTTAAATAACTTTGTGCCGCAAAATTGCGGAAGTTGCGTTATCAGAACCCGAAGTATTCCTTGGCGTTGTTGTAGCAGACGTCCTCGACGATCTTGCCGAGGGTGGGAAGCTCCTCCTTGGGGTACAGACCGTTCTCAACCAATCTGCCGAGCATCTGGCAGAGCAACCTTCTGTACAGCTCGTGGCGGGGATAGGACAGGAAGGAACGGCTGTCGGTGAGCATGCCCACGGACTGAGCAACGAGACCTACCTGCATGAGCGTTTCGAGGTTCTGCCTCATGCCGTCGAGCTGATCGAGGAACCACCATGCCGTGCCGACCTGAACCCTGCCCTTTACGCCTTCCTTCTGGAAGCAGCCCGCAAGAACGGTCAAAGCGTAGTTGTCGCGGGGGTTGAGGCAGTAGATAATGGTCTTGGGCAGGCTGTCCTGTTCGTCGAGAGCGCCGAGAAGGGCGGAGAGTTTTTCCATGTATACGGAGTCCTCGATGGCGTCGAAGCCGGTGTCGGGACCAATCTTTTTGAGCATGGATTTGGAGTTGTTCCTCAGAGCCCCTATGTGGTACTGCTGGGTCCAGCCGTATTTTACATACTGTTTACCGAGGAAGAGAAGAATGTAGCCCTTGTACTTATCCTGCTCCTCGTCGCTGACGGGTTCGCCCTTCAAGCCCTTGAGGTATACGGCATTTGCCTCCTCATAGGTTGCGGGCGCGTAGTGTACGACGTCGAGCGCGTGGTCGGAGAGCTTGGAGCCCATGGAATCGAAGAAGGCAATCCTTTCGGCCAAAGCGTTGCAGAAATCTTCGAGCGTCTTAAGCTCCCTGCCTACGACGCTGCCGAGCTGGGCAACCCAGTCCTTGAACCAGGAGAGTTCGACGTTTATCGCCTTGTCGGGACGGAATGCGGGGCGGACGTCCACCTTTAAGGTCTTGTCCTCCCTCATCTTCTTGTGCCACTCGAGCGAGTCGACGGGGTCGTCGGTCGTGCACACCGTTTTAACGTTGAACTTTTCCATCATCTTGCGGGCGGTCAGAGTTTCGAGAACCTTGTTCGCCTTGTCCCAGATCTTTTTTGCGTTGGCGGGGCAGATGACGTCGTCTATGCCGAAATACCTCTGCATTTCGAGGTGGGACCACGTGTAGAGGGGGTTGCCCACAAAGTAGGGCATGGACTCTACGAACTGCATGTACTTTTTGTAGTCGTCGTCGGGACCGGAGATGGAATCCTCCTCATATCCCCTTGCGCGGAGGGCTCTCCACTTGTAGTGGTCGCCGTATCTGTCGCCCGCGCCCAGCCAGACCTCTGTAAGGTTCCTGAACTTCTTGTCCTCGTAGATTTCCTTGGGGGGCAGATGGCAGTGGTAGTCGATTATGGGCATATCTTCGGCATGCTCATGGTACAGTTTTTTGGCAGTTTCTGTGTCAAGGAGAAAATCCTTATCCATAAATGCTTTCATTATAATGTAACTCCCGTTTTAAAGATTGCAATTTCCCTTGTGTTGTTTATTTCGTTTTTGGTCTTTTTGCCGCCCGCAACTTCGACTATGAGGTCGATGAGCTTTTCGAGCTGGGTATCGAAGTCGCTGTCTAAAACCGCGCCGGCGTTGAAGTCTATCCAGCCGGGCTTTTTGGCGGCAAGTTCGTTGTTGGTGGAAATTTTGAGCGTGGGGATAAATCCGCCGAAGGGCGTGCCGCGTCCCGTGGTGAAGAGCACGAGGTGGCAGCCCGCCGCGCCGAGGTTGGTTACGGCGCACATGTCGTTGCCGGGACCGTTCAAGAGGTTGAGCCCCTTTGCGGTTACATATCCGTCGTCGAACACGACGTCGGTTATGGGACCCGAGCCCGACTTCTGCGTGCAGCCGCACGACTTATCTTCAAGCGTGGTTATGCCGCCCGCCTTGTTGCCGGGCGAGGGATTTTCGCCCACGGGCTGACCGTTGGCGCGGAAGTAGTCCTTGAAGTCGTTTATGAGTTTTACCGCCTTTTTGAAGGTGGCTTCGTCCTTACAGCGGTTCATAAGCTGCTGTTCGGCGCCGAACATTTCGGGAACTTCCGAAAGGACGGAGGTACCGCCCACCGAGACGATATAGTCGGAGAAATACCCGACGAGGGGATTGGCGGTGATGCCCGAAAGACCGTCCGAGCCGCCGCACTTCAAGCCCACTTTGAGGCAGGATATGTCGGTGGGAACGCGCTTGTCCTTCTTCATTTCGGCGTAAATTTGCTTTAAGAGTTCAACGCCCGCTTTGATTTCGTCCTCGACTTCCTGGCAGACGAGAAACTTTACTCTGCTTTCGTCGACTTCGCCCAAGCCCGCCTTAAAGGCGTCCATCTGGTTGTTTTCGCAGCCCAGACCGAGCACGAGCACGCCGCCCGCATTGGGGTGCCGGACCATCTTCTGAAGCATGAACTTTGTCCTTTCGTGGTCGTCGCCGAGCTGGGAGCAGCCGTAGGGGTGGGGGAAGGTGAATACGCCGTCGACGCCCTCTTCCCCTGCTTCCGCCTTGAAAGTTTCGACAATCTCCTTTGCCTGACCGTTTACACAGCCGACGGTGGGAATGACCCACAGCTCGTTGCGGATGCCCACTTCGCCGTTTTTGCGGTGATAGACGTTGACCTGCCTCATTTTGCCCGCCTTTAAGGTGCAGTCGACGGGGTTATAGGTGTACTCGAGATTTTCGTTGAGGTTGGTCTTTACGTTGTGGGTGTGAACGTGTTCGCCCACTGCTATATCCCGCGTGGCATGCGCGATGGGCGTGCCGTACTTAATGATATTTTCGCCGTCTTTTATGGGACGGAGGGCGAACTTGTGCCCTTTGGTTATGTCCTCGGCGAGCGTTACGCCCTCGTATACCTCACCCTTTTTCAGGTCGGTGAGGGCGACGGCGACGTTGTCGAGCGGATTGATTATTATAGATTTTTTAGCCATTTACAAATTCCTCGACGGCGGCTCTCATGCCCTTTGTTTCCATCTCTTCGAGATACTTTGCAACGGTATCTGCAAGGGCGGGGTGAATGGTGTTCATGTCAATTTCCCACGCTTCCTTCCAGCCGAGGGCTTCTTTGGCAAACTTTTTGTAGTCGGTGCCGCATTCCTGCCACATCTTTGCCCAGTGTTCGAGAAGATGAGGGTCGTCCTTTAACGCGATGGTCTCCTCACCCCTCTTGCCCTTGTGGAAGAGGCAGAGCGCCGCGAACGCGAACACGAGGTGCAAAGGCAGCTTGCCCTTGATGCGGACGTAGTCCTCGAGCGTGGGCAGAAGGCGCGTTCTGAACTTTGTGGTGGAGTTGAGCGCTATAGACATGAGCTCGTGGCGGATATAGGGATTCTGATACCTTTCGATGACAGAGGTTGCGAAAGCCACCATCTGATCCTGGGGCAAATCTATTGTGGGGTTGACCTCGTTGAACACGAAGTCGCGAACGAACTTGCCTATGGTGGGGTCGTTGACCGCCTCGCCGACGGTGTCTATGCCGCAGAGGTACGCGACGGGCACCATTGCCGTATGAGAACCGTTTAATATTTTGACCTTGCGCTGCTTATAGGGCTTTATGTCGTCGGCAAATATTACGTTGAGCCCCGTGGAGTCCGCGGGGAACACCGCCTGAACGCGGGGTTCCTTTTTGAGTACCCAGAGGTGGAAGATTTCGCCCTTTACGACGTTGTTGTCGATATAGCCGCACTCCTCCCTTATGGCGTCTATCTCGTTCTTGGGATAGCCGGGGACGATGCGGTCTACGAGGGTGGAGGTAAAGTGGTTGGCGGTCTGCATCCACTCAATGAACTTCTTGTCCATGCCCACGTGCTCTGCAAGCTGGGTTAAAACCCTGTAGAGCTCTTCGCCGTTGTAGTCGATGAGTTCGCAGGGGATTATGGCGAGACCCTTCGTCATGTCGCCGTTGAAGTGGTCGTACCTGCGCTTAAGGAGTGCCAGAAGCTTGCCGGGGTAGGACTTGGGGCACTGCGTAAAGTCGGTGTCCTCGGGGTCGAAGGCAATGCCCGCCTCGGTGGTGTTGGAAATTATTATCTGCAAATCCTCGCTCTCGCCGTAGGAGAGGTAATGTTCGTAGTCGGTGAAGGGATTTACGCAGTCGCCTATGACGTCGATTATCTGGCTCTTTTTAACCTTTTCGCCCTTGTCGATGCCCTCTAAGCGTACGGTGTACAGTCCGTCCTGGACGGCGAGGTCGGCAACCCTGCCGAAGGGCATGGGCTGTACCACTACTACGTTGGAGTTGATTGCCCCGTTGTCGTTGAGGTCCTGCACAATCCAGTCGACAAACGCGCGGAGGAAGTTGCCCTCGCCGAACTGCATTATCTTTATGGGTCTGTTTTTTACTTCGTGAATTTTTTTGCTCAATGTTTCCATGGATTTAAAAAGTACTCCTTGAAATTACCGCGCCTTGCGCAGCATGATAGTACGTTGGCGAAACAATATATGCCGCCGAAGCTCCCTTTTGACGGGTGCGTTTTTTATGCGCTTGCGCCCGCCGTGCATAAAACACGGCGGGGTGCGCGGGATGTTAATTCCTCTTTATCGACGAAGGAATGACCTTTTCGGTTTCGGCGTCGAAGAGGTATGCCGCCTTGTGGGGAACGACGAAGTCGAACTCGTCGCCCATCTTGGGCGCATGGTGAGGGTTGACCTTGAGAATTACGTTGACAGAGCCGACGTTTGCATATACGTTGGTGGTGTCGCCGAGCAGCTCGGTCAGGTCGACGGAGGAAGTTACGAGATATTCGTCGGCTGCGGGCTTGCCGTCCTTGGGAAGGCGGATAGCTTCGGGACGGAAGGCAAATACAACCTGCTTGCCCTCGATTTCTTCAACGTTGTCGACGATGGGAGCGACGTCGAAGTCAACCGTGCCGTTGACAAAATGTCCGTTTTCTACAGAGCCGCGCAGGAAGTTCATGGGAGGTTCGCCTATGAAACCTGCAACGAAGAGGTTTTCGGGATTGAAGTACAGCTCGTAGGGGGTGCCTATCTGCTGAACGTAGCCGCCCGACTTCATTACGACTATTCTGTCGGACATGGTCATTGCCTCGGTCTGGTCGTGGGTGACGTATATGGTCGTCGCGCCGACGGTGCGGTGAATCTGCTTGATTTCCGAACGCATGGTGACGCGCTGTTTTGCGTCGAGGTTTGACAGAGGTTCGTCCATGAGGAAGATGGAGACCTTTCTTATAAGCGCACGACCTACGGCAACACGCTGGCACTGACCGCCCGAAAGGTTGCGGGGGAATCTGTCGAGATAGGGCGTGAGACCTAAGATTTCAGCCGTGGCAGCCACCTTTTTGTCGATGACGTCCATGTCGATACCCTCGAGGGTGAGACCGAAGCCGAGGTTTTCAGCGACGGTTAAATGGGGATAGAGCGCGTAGGACTGGAATACCATGGCTATTCCCCTCTCCCTCGACGACATCTGGTTTGCAAGTTTGCCGTCGATATAGAATTCGCCCGCCGTTATGTCCTCGAGACCGGCAATCATACGAAGGGTGGTTGACTTGCCGCAGCCCGAGTCGCCTACGAGGCAGATAAATTCGCCGTCTTTTACTTCCATGTTGAAGTCATGCACGGCATGGTATCCGTTGGGATACACTTTGTTTACGTCTACAAATTTTAATTGTGCCATTTATTATTTCCCCTTATTGAATTTTCACAAAAGTTTTGTCTGGCGACGCCTGCAACTTTTGTGAGCCTGAGGAGCCAACTCCTCTTGCCGCGACCTTATGATAGCACTCATATTTTATAGTCGCGTCAATTCCCCTCGGTGAGCCGCAGGTATGCGCAAATTGTGTCGTGCTGCGCGAAGGCGTGACTTCGCTTGCAACGTTTTTTATTTTATAGTTTGGCAAAAGTCTTGTCCTTAAGCCTCCCCGCCGTGCGTTCGCACGGAGCAAAACGGGTATGCCTGACAAAAAATTTATCTTAAATCTTCGGTTTTGATGTTGTCCATGTCGTCGTACGTCTGGTTTTCGCCGCACATGCCCCAGATGAAGGTGTAGTTCATGGTGCCGACGCCCGTGTGAATGGACCACGAGGGAGAGATTACAGCCTGCTCGTTGTGCATAACGATATGGCGGGTCTCCTGAGGGGTGCCCATGAGGTGGAACACGGCCTGGTCCTCGGGGAGTTCGAAGTACATATAAACTTCCATTCTCCTTTCGTGGGTGTGGGAGGGAAGGGTGTTCCACGAAGAGCCGACGTCGAGCTCGGTCATGCCCATGGAGAGCTGGCAGCTTTCGCACACGCCGCCGATTATGAACTGGTTGATGGTGCGCTTGTTCATGCCCTCTACGGTGCCGAGGTGGCGCTGTATGCAGTACCTTGTGCCCTCGGGGGGTTCAACGCCATCGACGGGCTTGGTTATCTTTACCGTGGGATATTCCTTGTGCGCGGGGCTGGAGTTGAGGTAGAACTTTGCGGGATTTTTGGCGTCCTTGGATTCAAAGGTGACTTCCTTGGTGCCCTTGCCCACATAGAGACCTTCCTTGAAACCTATCTCGTACTTTTTGCCGTCGAGAGTGATTGTGCCGGCGCCGCCGATATTGATGACGCCGAGTTCGCGCCTTTCGAGGAAGTAGTTGGTGGCAAGCTCCTTGAAAGTGCCGAGAGACAGAGCCTTTTTGACGGGCATTGCGCCGCCCGCGATTATTCTGTCCTGATGGGAATAGGTGAGTAAAATGTCATCGGCTTCGAAAAGTTTTTCAATCAGATACTTTTTGCGAAGCTCTGTTGTGTCGTAATGCTTGGAATCATCGGGATGATTTGCATATCTAACGTCGAATTTCATATATTTATTAATTCTCCAGAATTAGTGATTAGGGAACGTGACGTTCCATCCGTGCTCCGCAAAATTACTCGTCTCTTATAATCCGACTCGTCTTGCGGACAGCATATATAATTAGTGGTTAGGGACGAACAGCGTACG